>JBPOHC010000765.1:0-2803 GCA_052035985.1 Myxococcota bacterium
GGCGCACCTCGCCGAGCGTGGCGAGAGCAACGGCCTTGATCCGGTCCACGCGTTCCAGTTGCTCGAACCCGTCGTCGAGGCCATCGCGTACGCGCACGACGAAGGGGTCGTCCACCGCGACCTGAAGCCGGCGAACCTGATGCTCGTGCGGTCCCGTCGGAACGAAACGACGTTGCGCGTGCTCGACTTTGGCATCGCGAAGCTCATGGGCAGGGAGGAGCGCACAGCGTCGAGTCACACCGCGACGAGCTCCGCGATGCAGGCGTGCTCACTGCCGTACGCCGCGCCCGAGCAGCTCACCGCGATGCGCACGGGACCCTGGACCGACGTCCACGCTCTCGCGCTGATCCTCGTCGAGGTGATCACGGGCCTCGCTCCGATCGTCGGCGACGATGTCGCAGAGCTCTACGCGTCCGCGCTCGCACCGAAGCGCCCCACGCCGCTCGCCTGCGGAGTCGACGTGGGCGCCTGGGAGCCAGTGCTCGCGAGGGCGCTCGCGTTCAAACCTGCGGATCGATTCGCCGATGCGCGGGCGCTCCTCGACGCGTTGCGCGCGTCTTTGCCAGGGACCTGTCGGCGCCGTCTGGTCGCCGAACGCGAGGCGCCGCTCCCGATCGAGTCGACGACGCCACAACTCGCGACGCTGCGAGGTACCACGCACCCGAGCGTGCCGCGGTCGCCCTCATCGGCATGGCGGTTCGCCCTCGCCGTGGGCTGTCTCCTTGCGCTCGCCGCGGCTGGAGGACGATGGGCGCTGTCGGCATCGGATGCGCCCGTCACCAGTGGGCGCTCGACGGGATCGTCGAGCGCGTCGTCGGGGCGAGGCGCGCCGTCGCCACTGAAGATTCCGCCGCCGATCGCGGCGTCGCCCCCTACGGTCGACGACGAAGCGCATGACTCGGGGGCGTCCGCGAATGCGTCGGTCGACGCGCGGTCAACCTCTGGTGGGCACGCGCGCGCTCGGTCGGGGATTCATGGCGAGAGCACGAGGCGGCGAATCGTTGGCGCCCCTTCGGGAGAGGTTCGCCCCGCATCGTCCTCCGAGCAGCTCCCCGTCGAATGAGGGTCAGGATGCGACACGTCCAGTTGTTCATTCTCGCGGTCGCGGTCGAGTTGGGTCCGGCCGTCGTCATCGCGCAGGATGCGCGGAGCGAGGTAGCACGCCGCGACCTGCTCGAACGCGCGGAAGCGGCGCGCTCCGCGGGCGATCACGCGAGGGCGCTGTCGCTCGCACGTCTGGCTGCGGAGGTGCGTCAGACGCCATCGTTGCGGTTGATGCTCGCACAGGAACATCGCGTCACGGGCCAGCTCGTCGAAGCCCTCGACAATGCTACGGCCTGTGTTCGCGAGGCCGAGGCCGACGCGACCCTGCGCAACCGCGACCGGCTCGTTGAGGTCTGTCGGACGCTGGCCTCAGAGGTCGAGCCCTCGATCGGGCGGCTGACGGTTCGCGTCACGCCCGCGTCGGCACCCGGCCTTCACGTGCGCGTCGGCGAGGTCGATCTGCGTGCGTCCCTCCTCGGAGTTCCGAGCCCGTCGATGCCAGGCCACGTCGTCGTCCGCGTGGAGGCCGACGGCTTTCGCGCGGTGGCGCGCGGGATCGATGTCGTCGCCGGGCACGAAGCGCAGGTCGACGTCGTCCTCGACGCCGAGTCATCGTCGCCGCGCGGCATGGGTTCGCGCGTGGTCCCGTCGTCGGACTCGGACTCGAGTTCATCGGAGGCGCATGGTCCGGGGGCGGGCCCGTGGGTCGTTGTCAGTGTCGGGGCCGCGGGGCTCGCGACGGGGCTCGCGCTCTTCCTCATGTCGAACGACGCACGCGCAGAGCGGGACCTGTGCACGACCACGTCGTGTCTCAGCGCGGCAACAGGAAGCAACGGGCGCTACGAAGATCTGCTGACCGGCGCGAACATCGCGCTCGGCGTGGGCGGGGCCGTCGCGACGGCGGGCCTGCTCTGGTGGATCCTCGCGCCACGCGACGGAGTGCCGCCGAGGGCGAGCGTCGCGCTTGTGCCGCTCTCGGGGGGCTCGGTGTTCCTGGTCGGAGGGCGGCTGTGAAGCGACGTTGTGCGTGCGTGGTGATCGCGTTCTTCGGGTGCGGCGCCGACGGTTGGCCCAACCGCCCTCTCGGCTCCACTGGGACGGATGTGCCGCCGGTGTTTCAGGACCAGAGCACGTCGGTCATGGATGTTCCCAGCGCGCCCGACGATGTCGCAGGCCCGTCGACGCCGGACGTGACGATCGGTGATGCGCGGGTGGACGCCGCGCCCCCGATCTCAGACGCATCGTCAGGCGCTCAATGCTTCACGGGCGCCGCCTGTGATCCGGTGCGAAACACGGGCTGTCCGACCGGCCAGGAGTGCGCCGTCAGCGGGAGTGATCGACCGACGTGCTACCCCGCCGCAGGCGGACCCGGCTGGGGAGAGCCCTGCGCCGCAGACTACGTGTGCGCGCCGGGGTTCAGGTGCTGGCAGAGCGGCGGCCGCATTTGCATGCGCATCTGCTGTCTCGGCGATGATTCGATCTGTGTCGCGGAGCGACCCGGTACTTCGTGCTCGTCCGGCGTGTTCAGTAGTTCCGGCGCGTGTCGGTAGCCGCGGCTGAGGCGCTCGAGATGGTCCCGCTGAAGTGTGCTGTCTGGCTCGGCGTGCGGGCTCAACTCTGAGGCGGCGGGGACGCCGCTCGAGTGCGAGCTCGTCGCGTTTGAAGCGCCGCGCCTGGCGAGGTCCGCGGAGCACTTCCGCACGCTCGTCGTCGCGCCGCGCACCCGTGGCGACGCGGAGCGCGCGGGCCAGACCGCGTC
>JBPOHC010000239.1:0-35601 GCA_052035985.1 Myxococcota bacterium
TGCGATGCGCGCCACGTCGGGCGGGGCGACGACGGTCTCCGCGCCGACGTCGCACCGCGCCTTCTCGCGCCTCGACAGACGACGACCCACCAGATGACGATGTCGTCGCGACTGGCCGGAGGTCGCGATGAGTCGGGCGCGATACACCGCGCCCAACAGCGCAGACACGTGCGCGTGCTGCGGCGTCTCGCCGTCCGTCCTCCGCGAGCGTGTCCTTGGGCGAGAGCTCGCGTGCTGCGACGAGTGTCATCGCGCGCTCGACGAGCTCGTGGACGCGTTCCTCCTCGTGCAGCGCACGCGTGCACAGAGCGCGTTGCGTGCTGCTCGCGTCATCGAGTCGATGACCTCTGACGCACGGGACAGCGCGCGACTCCTGACCACGCGCGAGGCCGCAGAGTACTGCGGGTACGCGACGACGGGGGCGATTCGAAAGGCCGTCATGGACGGGCGTCTCGAGCCTGTGGGTCGACGCGGCGGGCGGGGCACGACGCTCTTCGAACGGCGTGACCTCGACGACTTTCTACGCGGCCGGAGCTCGGGTACCGTCGTCGACGGACTTCCGGCTGCGCCCCCCGATGGAGGCACAGCGGATGAGCACGAAGTGGATCACTCGATGGCGGTACGAAATCAGCCCGCGCCCGGTTCTGCCGGGCGTCTGGAGGAGAAAGGAGCGCGGATTCCTCGTCCGGGGCAAGACCACCGACCCCCGCACCGGGAAGCAACATCAGATCATCAAGCCCCTCGACGTGCAGACGGCGCTCGAGGCGCGGGCGTGGCTCGAGGAGGCGATGCGCCACATCCGGGAGGGCACTCCTGCGGCGCGAGCCCATCAACGCTGGAGCGACTACGCCGTGTCGCTGCTGGAGCGCAAGGTCCGCGACGGGACGATTCAGGGGGCGCACACGCGCGAGGTGTGGGCCAGCACGCTGTCCCTTCACCTGTTTCCGGCGTTCGGCGCGCTGTACCTCGACGAGATGAGGAGGTCTGACGTGCTGGCGTGGAAGGACCAGGTGGCTGCGAAGATCGCTGCGGGGGACTACAGCCCCCACACGGCCAACAGCTGGCTCGGCATTCTGCGCTCGGTCGTCAACAGCTTCGTCTTCGAGTTCGAGCTCGATCGCAACCCGGTCAAGGACGTGCCGCTCTTCGACACGCGATCGCACCCGACCTCGACGTTCGAGGAGCCCAACAGCCTCCGGGTCGACGAGATCCGCGCCTTCCTCGCGGCGATGCGGAAGCACTTTCCGCAGCACTACGCGATGACGGCCATCGGATTCGCGACGGGGCTCCGCCCCTCGACGCTGCGTCCGCTTCGTCGGTGCGGGGTGCACGCTGACGTGCTCTGGGAGGAGGGCGTGCTGCTCGTCAGGCGCTCGCACACGCGCCGCGACGAGGTCATGGGCTGCTCGAAGACGGGCACGCATCAGCGCATCGCCATTCCGGCCGAGCTCATCGAGATCCTGCGCGTGCACCTCGACGAACTTCCGGAAGGGCCGCCGAGCGAGAGTGAGCTCCTGTTCCCGTCGATGACGGGCGGGTTCCGGGCTCCCTCGGTGCTCGACAAGCCCTTCAAGGCCGTCGCGAAGGTGATCGGCCTGCGGAAGCGGATCACTCCGAAGGGGATGCGGCGGACGTTCCAGGATCTGGCGCGGGCGGCGGAGGTGCGCGACGTGGTGACGCGGTCGATCTCGGGGCACGCCACCGAGCAGATGCACCACCACTACTCGACGCCCTGGGAGACGGAGCAGCGTGACGGTCTGGCGAGGGTGGTCTCGCTGACCGGAATGCGAGAGCTCCAGAAGGAGGCGTCGGCCACCCGCGGGGTGTGAAACGGGGTGTGAAGCGCGACCCCGAAATGAAAGCGGCCCGTTGAGGGGCATCCCAACGGGCCGGAATCACTGCACTATCTCGGAGCGGGCGACCGGGATCGAACCGGCGACGTTCAGCTTGGGAAGCTGACATTCTACCGCTGAATTACGCCCGCGGAAGGAGCGCAACTCTACCCACCACGCGAACCGTGTCAAGCGTCGTCGTGATCGCGCAGCCTCGCCCGCGACCTTCGCGCTGGACGCGTTCGCCGCGGTCGAATCGTCGCGTCGCGCTCGAGCCCCTCGCCGCGCGATTCGCGGTCGTTGCGAGGTCGTCCGATCGTCGCGTCGGACGACGGTGACACCTCGCTGAGGTAGTCGTCGCGCGCGCACTCGCAACGGGTATATCGTCGCCGCCGTCGTGACCGCCACGGTTCCCTGCACGCGCTGCGGCGCCCCGAAGACGCCCGAGGCGCGGTTCTGCCAGCGGTGCGGGAGCTCGTTCGCAGCGGTCTCGGACCCGATGCTCGGGGAGGTGCTCCTCGGGCGCTATCGCGTCACGAAGCTCCTGGGCGAGGGCACCATGGGGCGCGTCTACCTCGGAGAGCAACGCGTCGGCGAGGCGATCCGCAACGTCGCCATCAAGGTCCTGGCCGCCGCGCGCGGGAACGACGACTACATCGTCGCGCGGTTCCGACGTGAGGCGTCGACCATCGCGTCGCTCGAGCATCCGAACATCATCAAGCTCTTCGACTACGGCGAAGAGGGCGGACGCTTCCTCTCCGTCATGGAGTACGTGCCGGGAGGGAGCCTCTCGGCCCTCATCGCGCACGGGCCGCTTCCGCTCGCGCGCGTTGAGGCCATCGCGTGGCAGATCGCCGGGGCCCTCGACGAGGCGCACAAGCGCGGCGTCGTGCACCGCGACCTCAAGCCCGAGAACGTCCTCGTCGCGTCTTCGCGTGAGTCGGGCGGCGCCGCCGATGTCGTGAAGGTCGTCGACTTCGGCATCGCGCGGAGACCTCCGAGCTCGCCCGGGGAGCGTCCGCTCACGATCACCGGCGCCATGCTCGGAACGCCCGCTTTCATGGCGCCCGAGCAGTTTCGAGGCGAGGCCGCCGACGCCACCGCCGACGTCTACGCGCTTGCGCTCGTCGTCTACCAGATGCTCTCCGGCGTGCTCCCCTGGAACGCGACCACCGTCATGGAGTGGGGCGAGGCGCACATGTTCCAGGCGCCGCGTCCGCTCCGAACGCAGCCTGGATGCGTCGACCTGCCCGAGCGCGCAGACGCCGCCATCGCGCGCGCGCTCGCCAAGGATCCCCGTCAGCGCACCGCCTCGGCGCTGGACTTCGTGCGCGCCCTCACGGGCTCCGCGCTGCCCGGGGTGGCCTCTCCGTCGCTCGCCCCCGCGGTCGTCCCCGGCGCGTTGCCGCACGCCGCCGACGTGCCCGCGCCCGGCGTCGTCCGCTCCTCGCGTCCGCTGATCGTCCTCGCGCTCATCTTCGTCGCGCTCCTCGCCCTCGCGGTCGCGCTCGTTCTCCCGCGCCTCGGCGCGTCGCGCGCTGACCTCGACGCGAGCGCTCCGGTCGACGCCGCGACGGTCGCGGCCCCGACGGTCGGCGCGGGCGCCGCCGACGCCGGTCGCGACGTCATCAGCGACGCCGCGGTTGGGCGCGGCCGCGCGGAGCCCGCGCCCTCGCCGACCAGAAGGGCGACGCGCGCCACACACTCCACGCGACAGCGCAACCACTCTCGCGACCAGAACCCTCCGTGATGCCCGTCGCGGGCAGCAATTCACCAGGGGTCGAATCGTTCATTCTTGTGGTTCGGACTGGTTGACTAGAATCAAGTCGTCGGTCGGAGGGCTACGCAAGAAGTTCGGTCGAGTGACAAAGCCCGTCACTCGTTCGCTTCTGGCGTCGCATTCATCTTCGAAAACGTCCGCTGCGCGCGTGTTTTCGTGTACGGCACGGTGCATGAAAAGCGAGACTTCGGAGACGAGATCAGGTCGTGACTCAATGAGCGCGGCAGTGGGGCCGTTCTCGATGGGTGAGATGAACGCACGATTCAATCTGCGCGACGTGGCATCGCAGGGGGCCTCCGTGATCGAACCCGAGCCGTTATCGAAGCCCGAGATGGACGACGTAGACGCCATGTACGAGCGCGTCGGCCGCACGCACTACGAGGTGCTCGGCGTCGCGCTCGACGCGAACCGTCCGACGGTGCGGTCGGCGTACTTCAACCTCGCGAAGCGGTTTCACCCCGACGTGTTCTGGGACCGCGACCTCGGCCTCTACCGCCCTCGGATCGAGGAGATCTTTCGGGCCATCACCGTCGCGTTCGAAACGCTCTGCGACGATCACCGCAGGGGCGAGTACGACCGCGTCCTCGACGCCTTGAAGGCGCCTCCTACGCTCGCCTCCAACGACGCCGTGCGGGTGACCACGACGGGGATTCTCCGCCGCCCTGTCGAGCTCGATCGGCTCGACGCCGTGAAGGGCGCCGCCGTCGAGGGCGCTCGCGGCGCGCTCCGAGTCGAAGCGCCGAGGACCCCCGAGCCCGCCCCCGCGAGCGAGGAGCGCGTGCCGAAAGAGATCACGCTCCAGTCGCTGCTTCGCGCGCGCGGCGAGCACCTCGCGAGGCAGCGGCGCGAGCGCGTCGCCGCGCTTGAGGAGCGCGTGCACGCGGCGGAGGTGCGCAACGACGCCAATGAGGTCCTCTCGCTCCTGCGCGAGGCCGCGACGCTCGCGCCCGGTGACGCCGCGCTGCACGGGCGGCTCCAGCAGGCCGAGGCGAACGCGTCGGGGGTGGCCTTCGAGCGTTATCGCAACATCGCGCGCATGTGCGAGAAGGACAAGCGCTGGGACGCCGCCGTCGAGGCGTGGATTCGCGCCAGCAACGAGCGCCCCGACGACGTGTCTCTGCTCCTCTCGGTCGTGAGCGCGTCGTGCGAGGGGCTCATCGAGCTGCCTCGCGCCGCCGACTCCGCCCGCTGGGCGACGGCGCTCGACGCGCGCAACGCCGACGCGTTCGCGCTCCAGGCCAGGGTGTTCTTTCTCGCCGGTCGCATGGCGAGCGCGCGCGGAGCCGTCGAGAACGCGCTTCGCATCACGCCGTCGCACCCGGGGGCCGTGGAGCTTTCGAAGCGCCTCAAGGCGCGCTGACGTCCGGGGGATCGACGAGCACGTCGGGGTTCATCACGGCCGCGGGGTCGAGCGCGCGCTTCACCGCGATGAGCGACGAGGCGAAGAGGTTCGGACGCTCGCGGTCGTACCAGGGGCGGTGGGTGCGCCCGACCGCGTGGTGGTGCGTGATCGTGGCGCCGTGACGCGCGAGGGCCTCGCTCGCCGCGGCCTTCACCGCGGCCCATTGCGCGAGCTCGCCGGCCTCGCGCGCGCGGCCTAGGAAGGTGTAGTAGACCGCGGGGCCGTCGGGGTAGACGTGCGTGAAGCGACACGTCACGCGACCGCCTCCGCACTGCGACGCGAGCGCGGCGCCGACCGACGACCTCACGTCGCGGTGCAGGTCGGCGAAGCGAGACCACGTGCACGCGGTCTCGAAGGTGTCGGCCATCACGCCCATCGTCACGAGCGCGCTCTGGAGATACGGCGCGCCGAGGAACGCGTCGCGCCACCGCTGCGAGGCTCCCTCGCGCGATCCTGCCGCGGTCTCGCGCCGCGTGACGCCGTCGAGGCACGCGCCGCCCTGGGACTGGCAGATCGCGACGGCGCGCGCCATCGCGGCGTCGGGCGCGTGGTCGGCGGACTCGAAGCCGAGCAGCAGGACCGCGCCTTCGCTCGACGTGAGCACGCCGTTGAGGAGCGCCTCGGACGCGTCGAGGAGCCGACAGTTGGCGGGGTGGAGCCCCGACTGCGCCACCGCGCGCGCGGCCTCGACGGCGTCTTCGAAGCGGTCGAAGCGCGCGCTCGCGGAGAGCCTCCACACGGGGCGCGGCTGGACGCGCATCCACGCCCGCGTGATCACCCCGAGGGACCCTTCGGAGCCCATGACGAGCCGCGCGGGGTCGGGGCCCGCGCCCGAGGCGGGGACGCGCGACGTCTCGTAGACGCCCGACGGCGTGATCATTCGGACGGCGTGTGTGAGGTCGTCGATGTGCGTGTAGAGCGTCGCGAAGTGACCGCCCGCGCGCGTCGCGATCCAGCCGCCGAGCGTGGAGTGTTCGAACGATTGCGGGAAGTGGCGCAGGGTCATCCCGTGCGGCGCGAGGTGGGCCTCGACGCGAGGCCCGGTGGCGCCCGCTTCGATGCACGCGATCCGTGAGGTCTCGTCGAGCTCGACGAGCGCGTCGAGCCGCGCGAGGTCGAGGGAGAGCACCGCGCGGTACCGATCGCGAGGCGCGCACTCGACCCCGCCCACGACGCTCGTGCCGCCTCCGTACGGGACGCACGCGACCCGCGTCGCCGTGCACCAGGCGAGCACGCGCTCGACGTCGCGCTCGTCGCGAGGGAGCGCCACGAGGTCGGGCGCCGCGGAGAAATCGCCATAGAACCCGCGCACGACGTC
Organism: Myxococcota bacterium; assembly: GCA_052035985.1. GTDB lineage: Bacteria > Myxococcota_A > Polyangia > Polyangiales > CAISKJ01. Next base: position 6,333 of record JBPOHC010000239.1, read on the forward strand.
GCGGTAGCTGCGCCCGTACGTGTGACGGATGCGCGCCTCGCGGTCGTCGGTGACCACGTCTGAGAGCCCTTCGGGCGCGGCGATTCGGGCCTCTGGCGCGCGCGCGTCGGCGAGGGCGGGGAGGGGGCGAAGCGTGAGCTCGTCGCAGTCGAGGAGGGCGCCGACCTGACCCGCGAGGCCCACGCGTGCGGACTCGTCGGGGAGGCGTTGCTCCCACCCCCAATGCCAGTGGCTGCGGGTGAGCGGAGCGTCAGCCACCGCAGTTCATCGCGTAGGGAACCCAGCGAGAGCAGGTGCCCATCATGGGGGCCGTCGCGCTGCCCGTGAGGCAGCGGCCGGTCGAGGCGCACCAGCCGCAAGCGGCCTGGCTGGCGCACGTGCGGCAGTCGGTGAACCGAAGGCAGGGGTCGGTGACCGTGGAGCAGTCACCGGTCTGCCACGCCCAGTTGGCGCCGTTGCACGTGCCGTCGGCCGAGCCCGTTCCTGTTCCGCGCATGCAGCGAGAGGTTCCGCGGCACCAGCCGCAGTTCGACATCGACGCGCAGGCGTTGCAGAGCAGGGCCGACGCGCAGGCGTCGCACGCGCCGCAATCCGCGGGACACGAGCTGCAGCTCTCGGAGGCCGAGCAGACGCGGTCTCCGCAGCGGACGACCATCACGTCGGGCGGCGAGATCACGTCGACGGGGGTGATGACGTCGACGGGGGTGATGACGTCGGCGGGGGTGATGACGTCGGCGGGGGTGATGACGTCGGTGACCACGTCCGCGGGCGTGATGCGGTCGAAGACGGGCGTGTCGACGGCGACCGAGTCCGCGGAGGGGGCGTCGTTGGTGAGCGCGTCGGTGAAGGGTGTGTCGATCGTCGGAGCGTCGACCGCGTCGGGTTGCGCGGGCGCGTCGACGGGAGGGGTCACGTCGAGCGGGGCGCTCTCGTCGAGGGGGACGTCGTCGGCGACGATGGGGCGATCGAGCCACGACGAGTCGACGCTCGAGCACGCAGAGAGGAGCGCGGTGATGATCGCGACGGCGAGTCGAGTGGGGCGCACGTGTCGAGCCGATGCCTCCGCGCGAGTCTACTCTGAGGTGATCTGGGCGAGGAAACGCTGCGCGTCTTCGAGCGAAGGATCTTCGGAGAGCGCCTTTCGCGCGAGGAAGACCGCCTTCTTGTTGTCTCCCTGCGTCGAGGCGATGACGCCCTGCTTGAGGAACGCCTGGGCGCGGCTCATCGGCGACGGGTTCTTCATCAGCGTGACGGCGCGCAATGCCTTGAGCGCGATCTCGTGGTTGCCGAGCTCCATCGACGCGTCGGCGAGCTCCGCCGCGATCTGGCCGTTCTGCATGTCGGTGTCGAGCGCCGCGTTGAGCCACGCCATCTCGATGTTGTGGTCGCCCGCCGCGTACGCGACGTGCGCCATGCGCTGCTGGAGGATCGCGAGCTCCTTCGAGCGCTTGCCCTTGTGCGACGCGATGGCCTCTTCGAGCACGCGCGAGGCGTCTTCGAGACGCTCGGTCATCGTGTAGGCGTCGGCCAGGAGCGAGGTCACGTCGTTGTCGAGGGGCCTCAGCGCGATGGCCCGCTCGAGCGCCTCGACCGCCTGCGCCGGGTCGCCGCCCGCTTCGAGCCAGGCCTCGCCTGCCTTGCGCAGCGCCTCGAAGCGCGCGCTGTCATCAGCGGCCGTCTCGGCCTCGTCGAGCCAGAGCCCGGCGACCTCGCGGCACGCCCCGCGCGCCGCGTGGAGCGCGCGGAGACGCTCTCGGAGCGCGCCGTTCGATCGGTCCGCGGCGTAGGCCTCGGCGAGCCCGGCGGAGGCGTCGTCGGGGCGTCCGGCGCGCTCGCACGCGTCGGCGAGCTTGAGCGCGGCGTCGGATCGCGTCGCGTCATCGAGGAGCGAGACGAGGCGCTCGTACATCCGCGCGGCTTCGTCCCAGCGTCCGGCTTCGGCGTGGCGGTCGGCCAGGCGTCGCGACGACTCCGCGTCGCCGGGGTTGCGCTCGGCCCAGGCTCCGAGCAGGGCGTCGGCGTGCTCGGGTGATCCCGCCGTCGGGAGCACGTCGATGAGTCGCATCGTGAGCGCGCGCTCGGTGTCTGTGTCGCCCGCGCGCGCGGCGTCGAGGCGCGCCCGATCGAGCGCCGCCGTGAGCTCGACCGCGATGGCAGATCCTCCGCCGTGAGAGAGCGCGGACTCGAGGTCTTCGATGGCGCCCGCCTCGTCGCCGCCTTGCGAGCGAACGACCGCGCGGAGCTTGAGGAGCTCGACCGCGGGGCCTCCGCCGTCGAGCGCCGCGGAGACCTCGCTGACCGCCTCGGCGTGGCGGCCGAGCACCATGAGGCTCTGGACGCACTCGTCGAGGAGCTCGGCGTCGTGCGGGAGGTCCCTCCGCGCCCGCTGAAGCAGCGCGGTGGCCGCGTCGTGCTGCCCGAGCTGATCGCGGTGGATGGCCGCCGCCGCGCGGAGACCCGCGGCCCTCGTCGCAGGGTCAGACGCGCGCGTCGCGACCGTCTCGCGGAGCGCCGCCAGCGACGCCCAGTCGTGCCCCGCCTCGTAGCGAGCCACGAGCCTGTCGCGGATCGCGGCGTCGTCGGGCGTCGCGCGGAAGCCCGCTTCGAGGGCGCGTCCCACGCCGTCGTCGTCGCCGAGCTCCTCGCGGAGTCGGGCGAGGTCGAGGGCGAGCCGCGCGGCCTCGGCGCCCGTCTCGAGCGCGACCAGGCGCTCGGTGAACGCCGCGCGCTCGCCCGCGTCGTCGTCGGGCGTGAGGAGGCCGAGGAGCGCGCGCAGGAGTTCCTTGCTCGTCGTGGCGACGTCGATCGCGGAGCGCAGCGCGTCGAGCGCGTCGCTGCGGCGCGTGGGCGCGAGGAGCGCCGCGAGTCGGAGCCCGAGCGTCGCCGTGGTCGCCTCGTCGCCCGCGTCACGCGCGTGATCGAACTGCCGCACGAGAAGCGCGGCGAGGTCCTCCGCGCGTCCGAGGCGCTCGTAGAGGTCGGCGAGGAGCGTCGTCGCGGTGGCGTCGTCGGGGTCTTCGTCGAGCACGCCGCGAAGCGCCGCGATGGCCTCCTCCGCGCGAGACGGGTCGGCCAGTACGATGCGCGCGCGCTCGATGCGGAGGCGCGTGCGCGCCCCCTGATCGAACACGTGCTCGACGGTCTGATCGATGAGCCGCGCGAGCGACTCGTGGTCGCCGAGCATGCGGTACACGTCGAGGAGCGGCTCCCAGACGGCCCGGTCGGCGGGGTCTCGCTGGCGGAGGCGCTCGTAGGTCGCCGCGGCGAGGTTGAGGTCACCGAGGGGACCCGCGGCGAGCGAGGCCACCTCGAGCCCGAACTGGTGCGCCTCGTCGGGTTCGGCCGCCTCCGAGGCCCGCTGGAGCCACGCCACGGCGGCGTGGAGGTCTCCGTCAGACTTGCTGCGCTCGGCGAGCGCGACGAGTGCCCACACGGCCTCGCTCGCCGCGTCGCGGGCCTCTCCGAGGGCCACCGCGCGACGCAAGAGCGCGTCGACGCGCGCGCCGTCGTCGAGCGCCGCCGCGAGCTCGACGCCCTCGCGCAGGAGCTCGGTGGTCGCGTCGTCGAGGCTCGCGCGCCGCGCGATCGCGTCGAGGACCACGGGGGGATCGCAGCCCTCGCGCGAGACGCGGAGGTAAAGCTCGAGCGCGGCCTCGTGGTCGGGGTGCGCCGCGAGCGTCTCGCGCAGCGTCACGAGCGCGGCCGCTGCGTCGGCGTCTCGCTCGAGCACCCACGCGACCCACGCGACGCCCTCGTCGCGCGTCGCCGCGTCGGGCTGCGCGAGCTGGATGGCGATGAGCCTCCGCGCGGCGTCGACGGCCGCGTCGGGGTCCGCGTCGACGAGGCGCCGGAGCACGCGCGCGTGTCCTGCCGCGTCGCGGTTCACGGCGTAGAGCCGGTCGAGCGCGCGCAGCGCGATGAGCAGGTCATCTCCGTCGAGGAGCGCCTCGGCCTCTGCGTACGCGGCGGCCGCGCGCGCGGGATCGGCGACGTCTTCTTCGAGCGCTGCGCCGAGGCGGAGGAAGAGGGCTCCCGCGGGGCCTCCTGCGTCGCGCACGCGAGCCGCCATCGCGGCGAGGGCGTCGACGTAGCGCTCGGGGCGGTGAACCTCACGCGCGAGGGCGCGGACGGCGTCGTGTCGAGCGTCTGCGTCGGGCGCGAAGGACAGCGCGGCGAGGTGCGCCTCGAGGGCCTCTTCACGGCGACCGAGGCCGTCGAGGGCGGTCGCGCGGTCGGCCTGGAGCTCGGAGATCCGAGCGGGGTCCTTCTCGGCGAGGAGGCGCGCGTCGAGGGCGCGGAGCAGGAGGTCGGGGTGCCCCGAGGCGCGCAGCGCGCGTTCGAAGCGTCGCGCCTCGAGCTCGGAGCGGGCGGCCGTCTCGTACGCCGACTCGAGCGTCTCCTGCGCGCGCTCGGTCTGACCGAGGCGCCGCGCGATGTCGTGCAGCGCGAGGAGCACCTCGCTCGGGCCGATGGCGTCGGGCGACTGGGCCGCGGGGCCCGTGATGCGACGCACGATCATCAGGAGGGCGCGGTACGCGCGCTCGGCGCGGTCGAGGTGACCCGCGTCGCGAGAGAGGTCGCCGAGGAGCTTGAAGATCCCCGGGTGCGCCATGTCGATCGACGAGGCGAGCTCGAGCTGCTGGAGCGCGCTGGGGAGGTCTCCGCGCGCCTGCGCGATGCGGGCGAGCTGAAAGTGAACCTGCGCGCGCTCCGGCGGGCGGTGCCGCCCGAAGCCTTCGACGAGCGCGTCGAGGATCGCGCGGGCCTCATCGAACTGACCCGCCTCGCGCATCGCGTCGGCGAGGGCCGTGCGCACGCTGCGGTCGTCGGGCGCGAGCGCCGCAGCGCGTTCGAGCACGGGGACCGCGCGCTCGGGGGCCGCGAGGTGGCGGGTCATCACGTCGGCGGCCTCGCGCAGCGACGCGAGCTGATCGGCGGGCTCGACCTCGGGGGCCGTGAGGAGGTCTGCGAGGGGCTCCCACGCGCGGGCCTGACGGTAGAGGTCTGCGAGGAGCGTGCGGGCCTCGCGAGCCGCGGGGTCGACCATGAGGAGGCGCTCGAGGGCCGCCGTCGCGCGGTCGGAGTGTCCCGTGGCGACGTGGGCCTTCGCGATGCCGGCCACGGTGGCGCGGCGCGCGTCGCCCGAGGCGCCCTCGAGCCTTCGCTCGAGGTAACGCACGGCGGCCTCGTGCTCGCCGCGGGCCGAGTGCATGCGCGCGAGCGCGTCGAGGGAGTTCGCGTCGGCCTCTCGGGCCACCACGCGCTCGTGCGCGGCGATGGCGCGGGCCACGTCGCCGAGCTGCGTCTCCGCGAGCGTGGCGGCGCGAGACCACAGCCTCGGCGCGGCGCCGTGAGCATCGCCCGCGGCTTCGAGGAGCGCGGCCTGGCCCGTGAGCATCTGGACGAGGTCCGCGGTGCGGTTCGACGCTTCGAGCACCTCGGCGAGCGCCTCGATCGACGCGCCGTGACCGGGGCGCTCCACGAGGTTCGCTTCGAGGGTGCGCGTGCGTCCGTCGGCGTCGCCGAGGGCCCTGTAGATCGAGGCCATCTCGAGGCGCAGCTCGAGCCTGCGGGGCAAGTCGGTGGTGAGCTCGAGCTCGTGCGCGCGCAGCGCGAGGAGGTCGCTGTGCCGGCCCGCGGTGCGGTAGAGCTCCGCGAGGCGTCCCACGGCGCGGAGGTCGGCGGGCGCCTCGGCGAGGATGCCCTCGTAGAGCTGCGTGGCGGTGGCCTCGTCGCTGAGGTGGAGCGCGGCGCGCTCTGCGGCCTCGTGACGGAGCGCCCGGCTCGCGTCGGCGGCGAAGGGGAGCCTCGACGCGCTGACGAGCATCTCGACGGCCCGCGCGTGATCTCCGCGCGAGACGTAGAGGTCGACGAGGGCGCGAACGGTCCAGGCCGAGTGGTCGCTCGCGGTGGCGAGGGCGTCGGGGTCGGCGTCGTCGTCGCTGACGAGGCTCTGCCACCGGCCCGCGGCGCGCTCGAGGAGCTGCGAGAGGATCGTGCGCGCGAGGGCGTCGTCATCGAGCGATTCGAGGGCCACCTCGGCGGCCTCGCGGAGCGCGTCGAGCGCGAGGCTCTCGTCGGGCTCGGCCGTCGCGAGCGTGCGCAGCGTCTCGACGAGCGTGCGGTCGGGGCGCGCGCGCTGGAGGTCCGCGAGCATGCGCAGCGTCTCGGGCTCGCTCGCGTCGTGGGCCACGGCGCGGAGGAGCGCGGCGACGGCGGCGTCGCGGTCGTCGCGGCGGTCGCGGTGCCACACGCCGAGCTGCGCTTCGAGGGCGCGGGCGAGGGGAGCCTGGAGCGCCGCGTCGGCGTAGGCCTCTTCGAGCAGGGCGGTGAGGGCGTTCCACGACGAGGCGGGGTCTGCCGAGGCGCGCGCGGCGGCCTCGACGCCCGTGACCAGCAGCGCGGCCACGGAGTTGCGAGCCTTCGCCGACGCGACGAAGACGCGCGCGACGGAGTCCCAACGGCCGACGCGTCCGCCGACGCGCACGACGGCGAGGGCGGCGTTGAGGTCGCCGGCGCTCTCCGTCGCCACGCGCTCGAAGGCATCGAGCGCGGCGGTCTGATCGTTCATGCGCGACTCGAGCACCGAGCCGAGCTGGAACGACATGCGCGACGCGCGGACGTGGTCTTCAGAGGCCGCGCGCACGGCGGTCTGGTACGCGAGCACCGCGGGCTGCCAGTCGCTCGACTCTCCCGCGAGGCGGTGGAGCTCTCGCTCCACGGACTGGAGCGCCGCGTCGTCGTCTACCGAGAGCGGGAGCGCGCGGCCGACGGAGGCCAGCGCGGCGCGCGCGTTGCCCGCGCGCGTCTCCTGGAGCGCAGCGGCTTCCATGAGCACGGCGGCGCGCGACGGGCGGTCCGTGGTGGCGGCGAGGCGGTGCTCGACGAGGCCGAGCGTGAGCTCCCAGTCGTCGGTGGCGTGGTACGCGCGAGCGAGCACCTGCACCGCCGCGGCGCCGACCTCCGACGAGGCCGGAGCGTCTTCGAGGAGGGCGCAGAGACCCGCGCGCGCGCCGGGCTCCGAGGGCGCGTCGTCGAGGGCGGCGCGGTAGTACCCGAGCGCGGTCGAGAGGTCTCCCTTCGCGCGGAGCACGTCGCCCGCGCGCTGGTAGAGCACCGCGCGGCGCGCCTGATCGACCTCGCTCGCAGCGGCGCGCGCGAGGAGCTCGAGGAGCTCCCCGGTGCGCCCCGCGGAGCCGAGCAGGGCCCAGAGCGCGTCGACGACCTGCGCGTCTTCGCCGAACTCGCGGCGCACCTCGGCCCACGCAGCGACGGCCTCGTCGACGCGTCCGAGGCGCGTGGCGTAGGTCTCGGCGACGCGCACGAGGTCTTCGCGGCGGGCGTCGTCGTCGGTCGCGGCCGCGGCGCGCGCGTGGAGCGCGTTGATGAGCGGCTCCCAGCGCTCGGCGCCCGTGAGCAGCGCGACGAGCGCGTCGAGGGACTCGACGTCGCCAGGGGTCTCGCGGAGTCGCGCGTGCCACGACGCGAGCGCGCGGTCGGTGTCACCGAGGCGCTCGGCGAGGCGAGCCGCAGTGCCGAGCACCGCGCGTCGCGAGGCGCGGTCGGGTTCGAGCGAGGCGAGGCGCTCGAGCACGTTCAGCCGGGGCTCATCGCGGCCCTCCGCTTCGAGCAGCGTCGAGAGCCTGCGCGCCACGGGGAGTGCGACCTCGGCGGGGGCGTCGGGGCTCGCGAGGACCTGCGAGAAGTGAACGATCGCGCCGGCGGGGTCTTCGAGCACGTCGGCCCGCACGGTGCCCGCGCGGACGAGGAGGTCGAGGCGCAGCGCGGGGTCTCCGCCGGGGGCGCGCGCGATGGCTTCGGCGCCGCGGGCGAGCGCGTCGGCGAGGCTCGCGTGAAGGCCCGTGCGCTCGGCGAGCTCGGTGAGCTGCGCGAGGTGCTCGGGGTCGCCGGGGTCCAGCGCGACGAGCTCGGCGTAGTGCGCGGTCGCGTCGCGGTCGCGTCCGGCAGCGAGGAGTCGCGCCGCGAGGTCGGCGTGGACGCGCGCGCGCTCGGCCTCGTCGCTCGCGACGCGGAGGGCCATCGTGAGGACGCGGAGCACGTCGTCGCCGCGTCCGGCTGCGTCGAAGCGCGTGCGGAGGATCGCGATGGCGCGGCGCGCGACGTCGGGTGACGCAGACGCCGCGACGCGCTCGAGGAGGCTCAGCGCGGTGGGCTCGTCGCCGCCGTGCGCGAGGAAGTCTTCGGTGGCCGCGAGTGCGGCGCCGTCGTCGTGGAGCGGGTCGAGCCAGGTCTGCGCGATGCGCACGCGCGAGGCCATCGCGGCGTCGGGCGAGAGGAACGGGACGCGCGCGGCCCAGAGCGCGATGAGGTCGCGGTGCCGCGCGTGGCGCTCGTAGAGGCGCTCGAGGGCGCGGGCCACCTGCACGTTGCCGCGGTCGAGCGCGAAGAGCCCTTCGAGGTAGCGGATCGAGCGCTCGGGCTGATCGGCGAAGTCCTTGGCGACGTGCGCGGCCTCGTCGAGGAGCGCGGCGCGGCGCTCGCGATCGTCTTCGCTCACGCGCTCGATGGCGCGGTCGTAGAGCGAGAGGAGGTCGTTCCATCGCTCGGAGACCGTGAGGAGCATCGTGAGGCGTTCGAAGGCCCACGTCGCGGAGGCGTCTGCCGCGAAGGCTCGCTCGAGGAGGAGCACGAGGCTGTCGGCGTCGGCGGACCACTCGTCGTGAAAGGCGACGGCGCGGAGCCCCAGCGAGCGCAGCACCTCGGCCGGCAGCGGTCGCGTGAGCACGTCGAGGTACAGCGCCTCGACCTCTTCGGGCCTCTGGAGGTCGCGGGCCTCGGCCTCGGCGGCGTCCCAGCGAGCGTCGTCAGCTGGGGACTCGGAGGCTTCGCGAAGGCGTTCCTGGAGCGTCTCGTTCGCGGTCATAGCTACTGGTGCCTCGAGGCGCGCGTGGAGGGCAGACTCTCCCCTCACAACGATCGGCGCTTCGGCGCGCAGGATAACGCCAATCTCCGCGGCGCCTATACAGGAACGTAAGGGCCGCAGAATTGCCTCTTTTCCGCAGGATTCGCGCGATACGCTCCCCCGATGGACGGCTCCGACTTCGACCTGATCACCATCGGCGCGGGCTCCGGCGGCGTCGCCGCCAGCCGACGCGCGGGCTCCTACGGCGCGCGCGTCGCGATCTGTGAGGGCGACCGCGTCGGCGGCACCTGCGTCATCCGCGGGTGCGTCCCCAAGAAGCTCCTCGTCTACGGCTCGCATTTCCGCGAGGAGTTCGAAGACGCCGAGGGCTTCGGCTGGACGGTCGGACCGCGCTCCCTCGACTGGTCGACGCTCGTCGAGCGCAAGCGCCGCGAGGTCGATCGCCTCAACGGCGTGTATCTTCGCCTGCTGCGCGACTCCGGCGTGACGCTGCTCGAAGGCCGCGCGACGCTCGTCGATGCGCGCACGGTCGAGGTCTCGGGGCGCCGCTACTCCGCGAAGAACATCCTCCTCGCGACGGGGGGAAAGCCCAGTCTCCCGAGCGACGTGCGCGGCATCGAGCACGCGATCACCTCCGACGAGGCGCTCGATCTGCCGGGGCTCCCTCGACGCGTGGTGATCGTCGGCGGCGGCTACATCGGCGTCGAGTTCGCGAGCATCTTCAACGCGGCGGGCGCGTCGGTCACCATGCTCATCCGAGGTGACGCCGTGCTCCGCGGCTTCGACGACGACCTGCGCGCCGCGGTCACGTCGGCGCTGCGAGAGAAGGGCGTCGAGGTTCGCTGCGACCTCGCCGTGTCAGACATCGAGCGCCGGCTCGACACCGTGAACGTGATGACCACGAGCAACGAGTGCCTCGACGCCGACGCGGTGATGTTCGCGACGGGGCGCGTCCCCAACACGCGAGGGATCGGCCTCGAAGCGGTCGGCGTCACGCTCGACGCGCGCGGCGCCGTGGTCGTCGACGAGCGCTCTCGCAGCAGCGTCGAGGGCGTCTACGCCGTGGGAGACTGCACCGACCGGCTCAACCTCACGCCCGTCGCGATCGCCGAGGGGCGCGCCGTGGCCGAGTCGCTCTTCAACAACCGCCCGACGGTGGTCGATCACCGCAACGTGCCCACCGCCGTGTTCTGCCAGCCTCCCGCGGCCACCGTGGGGCTCTCGGAGCGCGACGCGCGCGCGCAGCACGGCGAGGTCGACGTGTACGTCACGAGCTTTCGTCCGCTCAAGCACGCGGTCACGGGGCGCGGCGAGCGAACGACCATGAAGCTCGTCGTCGATCGTGCGACGCAGCGTGTGCTCGGGTGCCACATGGTCGGGGCCGACGCGCCCGAGATCATTCAGGGCTTCGCCGTGGCGGTGAGGTGCGGCGCCACCAAGGCCGACTTCGACGCGACCGTGGGCGTTCATCCGTCGGCCGCCGAGGAGTTCGTCACGATGCGCGAGCGGCGCCCCGACCACCCGTCGCATTCGAAGTAGCGCGGAGGCCGCTACATCACGTCGGGCGCGGCTTCAGACGCGGGCTCGATCGCGCGAACGTCGTCCGCGTCGCCGAGCGGAATCAACGCCCTCCTCGGGACGCGGACCGAGAGCATCTCGGAGCCGGCTCCGTCGAGCACGGCTCCTCCCCCGGCGCGCACGACGCGTTCGACCGCGGGCGATGGGCGAAACAGCGAGAGCGACAGGGCGATCATCGCGCCGGGCTCCGCGGCGATCCACGTCGCGAGCGCTCGCAATCGCGCGTCGGGCGTCGGTGCGCACGGGCCGATCTCCGCGCCGTCGTGCGACTCCGCGGGCGTCATCGAGACCAGCCGCTCGCGCGCGTCGTAGGGCGTCACGAAGGTCACGCCGTGAACCCTCATCGCGAGCCTGTTCGCGGCCGCGGGGCTCGCGTCGACGAGCAGCGTCGCGGGCTCCACCAGATCGACGAGCGTGGCGCCCTCCGCGGAGAGCGCCTCGGCCAGGTCTTCGAACGCGCTCGACGCCGCGGCGAGCTGGACGAGGAAGGCCCGCGGCCTCGGTGCGACGCGCCACGGCGCCGGCGGTCCGCGCCTCGCGAGCGCGGGGGAGCGTCGCACGTCGACGCAGCGGAGCCGATCGACGCCGTCACGCAGCGCGACGTCGTAGCCCTGCTCCTGGAGCGCCTGAATCTGCGCGTCGGCGACGCGGACCCAGAGCTCCGCTCCCCTCGACGCGACGACGCGCGTGACCAGGCGTGATGCCGCGTCACGCCCCACGGGATCGGTCGTCGTGCCGAAGCGGATCACGGCGGTGTGCGCGTCGCCCGCGCCTCTGCCCGCGAGCGGATCGTCGTCCGTCGCGGGACGCTCCGCGGGTGACGTCGTCGCTTCGGTGACCTCGCGCGCGCCGCCCGCGACCTCGGGGCCGGGGCACGCGGGGACGGGCATCGAGAGCACCGCGGCGTGCTCGTAGTCGGTGAAGAAGACCCGTCCCGCCGCCGTGGTCACGGCCGTCACAGCGACGCCGCGCGCGATCGAGACCCTCGCGCCGCGGTCGCGGTCGAACGCTTCGACGCCGCTCGCGCCGCCCGCGAACACGAGGCAGCCGTCGACGCGGAGCGAGGTCACGCGGCCCTCGACGCGACCGAGCTCCACGAGCGCCCCGCCCGCCCTCGCGATGCGGAGCAAGGCCCCCGCTTCGGTTCCGATGAACACGTCGCGCGCGTCGACGGCGATGGCGCTCGGCCGCGCGGGGAGCGCGCACAGCCGCCTCGTCGGTGACCCCGCGCGAACGAGCACGAGCGAGGTGGTCGTCGCGACGTAGACGTCACCGTTGATGGCCGCGAGGTCGAGCGCGCCGCGGACGTTCACCACGGGCTCGACGAGGTCGCCCGCGCGCTCTGGCGAGATCGCGCGACCCTGCGCGTCGACGCGCGGAACGCGGCGGAGGTTGGGGGCGTTGGCCGAGAGCACATAGACGTGCGTCGCGTCGCGCGCGATGGACATCACGGGCTGCTCCGAGACCAGGGGCGTGTGCATCCCCGCGGCGGTGACGTGCATCACGACGTCGGCGCCGGGTGACGCCTCGATCCACGCGTCGTCGCCGTCGGCGAGGAGACGTGACGGGTAATGTCCAGCACCCCGGACCTCGACAGGCTCCGCGCCGCCGCGCATCGGGACGCGCAGGAACGATCGTCGCGCCATGTCCGTGGTGATGAGCTCGTCGCCGAGCGGCAGGAGCACGGTGGGCTGCGACGCCGTCGCCACGAAGGTCGGACGCGGCGAGGCGACGGGTGGCGGCGAGGGAATCGTCACGGCGGCGGGGGCAGGGGACGCGGGCGGCGCGAGGCGCGCGAGGGGCGCCGGGTGACATCCGACGAGCAACGCGAGGGCGAGTGATCGGCGCATCGAGGGGACGCGATGGTAAGGCGGCTCCGGTCGCCCAAGCGAGCGGCGGCGCGAACCGGAGCGGCGCGAGCGAGGATCGGCGGGAGGCTGTGACCTCCCTCGAATGAACGACGGTTCACCGAGCAGGGCGGGGTGCTCACCCGCGCAGAGGGCGCGCTGCGAATGGCCTTCTGCCACGGCAGAACGCGGAGGGAAACCTGTCGCACCGTGTGGCATCGCGCCGCACGGTATCGATGTCATCTCGGCGCGTGGTAGAGGCGCGGCAGCCACCATGCGACACGTCCTCGCCTCCGCGCTGTTCGCGCTCCTTCTCCCGGTCTCCGCCGACGCCCAGACGGCTTCACCCGTGTGGACCGACGAGCGCGTCCGAGCCTACGCGACGGAGCGCGCGCCGTCGGTTCGCGCGGCCCGCGCCGACGTCGATCGGGCCTACGCAGGCCGCGTCGCGGGGGAGCGTCCGCCCATCGGCAACCCCACGGTGGGCGTGATGTTTCTGCCCGGCGCGCCGGACTTCGGCGCGTGGACGACGGCGGTCTCCGTGGGCCTCCCGATCGAGGTGAGCGGCGTGCGCGGGGTCTGGTCTCGCGAGGCCGAGCAGGGGGTGCTCGCGGCGAACGCGAGGCTCTCTGACGCGACGGTGCAGGCCGTGAGCGCCGCGCGGCGCGCGCGCGTGGAGCTCGCGATCACGCGGTCGCTCATCGAGGTGCAGACGGCGCGGCTCTCGACGGCGAGGGAGTCCGAGCGACGGGTCCGCGCGCGCAGCGACGCGGGCGCGGCGACGAGCATCGACGTGGCGCTCGCGGAGCGAGAGACCGCGCTCGCGGAGGCCGACCTGGCGGGCGCGGAGGCGAGGGCCTCCGACGCGCTCTCGCAGTTTCGAAGCGCGCTCGACCTCGGCGTCGACGAGGCGGTGGAGGTGGGCGCCCCGGGACGACCCGGCGCCGTCGACCTCTCGACCCTCGGGCCGGTGCTGGCACGCGCGGTGCGAACGCGCTCCGACGTGATCGCCCACCGACGGGATGCAGAGCGCCTGGCGCTGACCGAATCGCGCGTCGGTCGTTCGGCGATCGCGCCCCTCGTCGTGGGCTTCGAAGCGCAGCAGGTGGCCACCGGCCCGCAGGACCTCGGCGTCTCCGTCGGCGCCTCGCTCCGCTGGGAGCTCCCCCTCGTTCAGCGGGCGCAGGGAGACCGCGCGATGATCCACGCCGACGCCGCGACCGCGCGGCTGAGCGCGACGCTCCTCGGCGCGCAGGTGGCCCGCGACGTGACCCGCTTCGCGCAGACCCTCGCGCGATCCCTCGACGAGCTCGACGCGCTCGAGACCCGCGCGATCCCCGCGGCCGAGCGGCTCAACCGCGCCACCGAGGCGGCCTTCGCGGCGGGGGCGCTCGACTCGTTCCGCGTCCTCGTCGCGCGCAACGAGCTCCTCCAGCTCAGGGCTCGCGCCCTCGACGCCCTGCGCGCCGCGTGGTGCGCCCGCTTCGACTACGAGCGCGCCGTCGGCGTGACTCCCACCGACTGACCGAGACGCAACCCTCCGGAGAGACATGGACGCACCGCAACACGCGACGAACGCCTCTGTGGGCGTCCCCTATGACTCGAGCTCTCCGCCGCGCAGCCGCGGTGTCGCCGCGCTCCTCGCGTGCTCGCTCCTCTCCGTCGGCGTCGGCGTCGCGGTAGGTCGGAGCACGGCGCCCGCCGCGAGCGCGCCAGCGGCATCGGCCGCCGCCGCCGTGAGGACGCAGGTGCGCCTCGACCCCGAGCTCGCCCGCCGCGCGCAGATCCGCGTCGAGCGCGCGGCGCGCGCCCGCGTGTCGTCGTCGCTCCAGCTCGCGGGCAGCGTCGACTTCGACGCCACGCGCACCGCGGAGGTCGGGGGACGCATCGCGGGGCGCATCACCCGCATCCTCGTGAGGCCCGGCGACGTCGTGCGCGCGGGCGACGCGCTCGCCGAGATCGAGAGCGCGCAGCTCGGAGAGGCCATCGCGCAGTACTTCTCCGCGCAGGCGAGGCTCATCGCTGCGAGGCAGACCCTCGCGCGAGAGGGCTCCCTCGCGTCGCAGCGGCTCACGACCGCGCAGGCCCACGAGGAGGCGCGCGCGAACGCCGAGGCGCTGCAGGCCGAGGTGCGCGGCGCCGAGGCGAGGCTCATGGCCATGGGGATCGCGCGCACCGAGCTGCCCTCGATGCTCAGCGCGTCGGGGGCGCGCCGCGTGACGCTGCGGGCGCCCATCGCGGGCGAGGTGATCGCGCGGCAGGGCGTCGTCGGTCAGAGCGTCGAGCCGACGAGCATCATCCTGCGCATCGGCGACACGAGCCGGCTGTGGGTGCTCCTCGACGTGTTCGAACGCGACCTCGCGCGCGTTCACGACGGCGACCGCGCGGAGATCGTCTGCGAGACGTGGCCCGGGAGGAGCTTCCACGGCGCCGTCGAGCACGTCGACCCCGTGGTCGATCCGTCGACGCGGACGGCGCGCGTGCGCGTCGAGGTCGACAACGAGAACGCGCTCCTGCGGCCCGGTCAGTTCGTGACGGCGAGGCTGCACCCCGCGGGCGCCGAGGCGAGAGACGCGCTCACGATCCCGCGCGCGGCGCTGCTCCAGATCGAGGGGCGCCCCGCGGTCTTCGTCGCCGCGGGGCGCGACGCGTACGAGCCCCGAACGCTCGACCTCGGCGCCGGAGACGGCGACCGCGTCGAGGTGCTGCGCGGCGTCGCCGAGGGCGACGAGGTGGTGGTCGAGGGCGGCTTCGCGCTCAAGAGCGAGCTCCAGCGGTAGCGGCGACGGGAGTTGATTCGATGCTCGACTCGATCGTAGCGGGGGCCATCAGGCTCCGGGGCGTGGTGCTGCCCGTCGCGCTGCTGGCGCTGCTCGCGGGGTGGTTCGCGGTGCGGGCGCTCCCCATCGACGCGGTGCCCGACGTCACCAACGTGCAGGTGCAGGTGCTCACCGACTCGCCGGGGCTCTCGGCCGAGGAGGTCGAGCGCTTCGTGACCTTTCCCATCGAGACGGGGCTCAACGGGATGCCCGGCCTCGCGGAGATCCGATCGGTCACGCGCGCGGGGATGTCTGCGGTGACGGTGATCTTCGACGAGGACGCCGACGTGTGGTTCGCGCGACAGCTCGTGCTCGAGCGGCTCCGCAGCATCGAGGCCGACATCCCGCCGCAGTTCGGCCGACCCGAGCTCGCGCCGGTCTCGACGGGGCTCGGCGAGATCTATCAGTTCGTCTTGCGCAGCGACCGGCACACGCCGACGGAGCTCCGCTCGATGCTCGAGTGGGAGATCGGACCGAGCCTGCGCACCGTGCGAGGGGTCATCGAGGTCAACGCGCTCGGCGGCGAGAAGAAGCAGTACGAGGTGGTGATCGACCCCGCGAAGCTCGCGGCGCACCGCGTGACGCTCGGCCGCGTGCTCGACGCGCTCACGCGCAACAACGCCAACGTCGGCGGCGGGTACATCGAGCGCGGCGCCGAGCAGTTCACGATCCGCGGCGAGGGCCAGCTCCGCACGATCGACGACATCGCGTCGGTGGTCGTCGCGACGGACCCCGACGGCACGCCGGTGCTCATTCGAAACCTCGCCGACGTGCGCGTAGGCGCGACGCTCCCTCAGGGCGTGGTCACGCAAGACGGCCGCGGCGAGGTGGTGACGGGCATCGTGATGATGCTCGTGGGACAGAACTCTCGCGCGGTGGTGCAGGGCGTCCACGCGAAGGTCGCGGAGATCCGCCGCACGCTCCCGCGCGGCGTCGAGATCACCGAGGTGTACGACCGCTCGGACTTCATCGACCGGACGCTCTCGACGGTGGGCAAGAACCTCCTCGAGGGCGCGGCGCTCGTGGCCATCGTGCTGGTGGTGTTCCTCGGGTCGCCGCGCGGCGCGCTGCTGGTCACCCTGGGCATCCCCTTCGCGATGGTGCTCGCCGTCGCGGGGATGCTCCTGCTCAAGGTCACCGGGAGCCTGATGTCGCTCGGCGCGATCGATTTCGGCTTCCTCGTCGACGGGCCCATCGTGATGCTCGAGGCGGCCCTCGCGCGCCTCGCGGCCGACGACGTCACGCCGCACAACGCGAGGTCGCTCACGGGCGAGGCCGTGCGCGGCGTGGCGCGGCCCGTGGTGTTCTCCGTGCTCATCATCCTGCTGGTGTACCTCCCCCTCCTCACGCTCGAAGGCGTCGAGGGGAAGATGTTCCGGCCCATGGCCACCACGATGGCCCTCGCGCTCGGCGGCTCGCTGGTCTTCGCGCTGGTGGTCTTTCCCGCGGGCGCGGTGGCGCTCCTGAAGCCGCCGAAGCGCCCCGGTCACCACGGCGTGCTCGCGCGCCTCGAAGCGCCCTACGCCCGCGTCGTCGCGTGGGCCGTACGGCAGCGCGTCGCCCTCGCCGTCGCGGCCGTCGCCATGCTCGTCGCCACGGCGCCCGTCGCCATGGGGCTCGGCGCTGATTTCGTCCCGCGCATCGACGAGGGAGACATCGTCGTGGCGGCGCGGAGGATCCCGAGCATCTCGATGGGCGAGGCGCGGCGGCTCGACCTCGCGGCGGAGCGGGTCCTCAAGCGCTTCCCCGAGGTGGTGACGGTGCTCGCGATGACGGGGCGCAGCGAGGTCGCGACGGACCCCGTCGGCATGGACAACACCGACTTCCTCACGCACCTCAGGCCCCGCGAGACGTGGACCACCGCCCACGACCTCGACACCCTCGGCGAGCGCATGAAGGAAGCCATCGAGCGCGAGGTCCCCTCGACCTTCGTCTCGATCTCGCAGCCCATCGAAGACCGCACCAACGAGCTCATCTCGGGCTCGCGCTGCGACGTCGCGATCCAGCTCTTCGGCGACGACCTCACGGTGATGACCGAGCTCGGCAACCGCATCGCTCGAACGCTCCGCACCATCCACGGCGCGGGGGACGTGCGCGTCGAGCGGGCCCTCGGGCTCCCGATGCTGCGCGTGCGGGCCGATCGCGCGAGGCTCGCCCGCTACGGGCTCTCGACCGACGACGTGCTCGGGGCCGTCGAGGCCACGCGCCAGGGCCGTCGCGTCGGCGTGGTGTTCGAAGGTCAGCGGCGCTTCGATCTCCGGGTGCTCCTCCCGCCCTCGTCGGGGAGCACCGACGCCTTCGGGCGCCTCCCCGTGGGCGACGCCGCGGGGCGCCTCGTGCCCATCGCGCAGGTCGCGACGATCACCGAGGAGGACGGCCCCGCGCAGATCAGCCGCGAGAACCGCCAGCGCAGGCTCCGCGTCGAGGTGAACCTCCGCGGCCGCGACCTCGTGAGCTTCGTCGGCGAGGCGCGCGCCGCGGTGGCCCGAGAGGTCAGCCTCCCGCCGGGCTATCACCTCGAGTGGGGCGGCCAGTTCGAGAACTTCGCGCGCGCCACCGAGCGCCTCACGCTCGTGGTGCCCGTGGCCCTCGGGATCATCGTGGGGATGCTCTTTCTCACCTTCGGCAACCTCCGCTACGCGCTCGCGGTGTTCTCGGGCGTGCCCTTCGCGCTCGTGGGCGGAATCGTCGCGCTGAAGCTCCGCGCGATGCCCTTCAGCATCCCCGCGGCGGTGGGCTTCATCGCGCTCTGCGGCATCGCGGTGCTCAACGGCGTGGTGATGGCGAGCGAGATCCGTCGGCGCGTCGACGACGGCGACGCCTTCGACGACGCGCTTTCGAAGGGCGCGGTGACGGTGCTCCGACCGCTGCTGCTCACGGCCACGGTCGCGGCGCTCGGCTTCGCGCCCATGGCGCTCTCGACCTCGGCGGGCAGCGAGGTGCAGCGCCCGCTCGCGACGGTGGTGATCGGGGGCCTGGCCTCGAGCACGCTCCTCGGCCTCGTGCTGCTGCCGGGGCTCTTGAAGCTGTTCCGCGTCGGCGAGCGTCGCGCCCGCGTCGAGGCGCTGGAGTGAAACGCCTCGCCTGATGCTTCGCGCGCGACGCATCGGGTATTGCCTCGCTGTCGCGCTCGACGAATTCGGGCGATGATCCTCGCCCATGACCTCACCTTCACATCACGTTCGATGGCTCGCGCTGCTCTTCGGGGCGCTCCTCGCGGCGGGCTGCGGCTCGCGCACGATCGCGGGCGGGGCGGGCCTCCCCGACGGCGCGACCGTCGACGACCCCGCGGTGTTCGACGTCCCATTCACGCCCGACATCCCCGTCTCGCCCGACGTCCCGTTCACGCGTGACCTCCCCGTCGCCCGAGACCTCCCCATCGCGAGGGACATCCCGTCGGTCGATCGTCCCGTGGGCCCCGACGTGCCCTTCCCCGTTGATGTTCCCGTGCCGCGCGACCTGCCGGTGATGCCCGATGTGCCCGTGATGGGCGCGCGCTGCGCCGACGCCGTGACGCTTCTGCCGGGCCTCCCGCTGTCGGGGCAGACCACCTCGTTCGGCGGCGACGTCGGCCCGAGCTGCACGCCCGTCTTCACCCCGCGTCCCTCGCTCTGGTACCGCGTCACGGTGCCTGCGGGACAGACGCTCTCGGTCAACATGCTCCCGACCGGCGCCACCACGGGCGGCCTTCAGGCGCGCATCATGAACGCGTGCGGCGTGGCGACGTGCCTGCCCTCGATGGCCTCGACGGGCATCGACGGCCGCTCGACGGTCTACCGCTGGACGAACGGCGCACCGATGCCGACGGACGTGCTCATCGCCGTCAACGCGATCGCGACGGCTTTCCCCACGGTGTTCGAAATCACCGCGACGTTGCGCGCGCCGATCACCAACGCGAGCTGCGTCAGCGCCACCGAGGTGAGCGACGGGACAGTGCTTCGCGGCGAAGACCCCGGTGCCTCGACGACGACGCTCACCCCGTGCCCTGGCATGGGCGGCGCGACGCTCCCTGGCGCGCTCTTCTACACGGCCGGAGTGCCCGCGGGGCAGACGCTCACGGCGACCGCGACGGCGACGGTCATGGGGCGCGGCTTCTACTACATGCGCGTGATCGGCTCGTGCGGAGACGCGTCGTGCCTCTCGGCCACGCCAGGCCCCGCGTCGCCCGCCTCGACCTCGTGGACCAACACGGGAGGCGCCATGCGCCGGGTCATCGTCGCGGTCTCGCCGGGCACTTCGACGGCGTCGCCCTTCGACCTTGCGGTGCGCATCCGTCCGCCGCCGACGAACGTCACCTGCGCGGGCGCGACGCCGCTCACCTCGGGGACGATCGTCGGTGAGAACTTCGCGTTCGCGCGCGAGACCTCGCCGGCGTGCCTCGCCTTCGGCGCCGTGAGCGGTCCGGTGCTCTACTACGCGGCGCGTGTGGGCGAGGGCGAGCGGCTCACGGTCGTCGCGCGGCGCACGTCGTCGACGGCGTTTCAGCCCCTCGTGCGGCTCATCGACGGGTGCGCGAGCATGACGTGCCTCGCGTCGTCGGCGACGATGCCTACGGGCGGCGACTCGGCGCGCATCACGTGGGTCAACCCGGGCGCGGCGCGCGACGTCATCGTGCTGGTTTCGTCGACGGGCGCTGCGGCCGACGGAATCGCCGACATCACCACGGCGCTCGGCGTGACGCCCTACCGCGTGACCACCATCGCGGGCGCGTGCGACACGCTCTCGGCCCCGTCGGTGATCACCGGCGCCGTGGGTGATGACGTGGGCACGGCCTCGACGCCGCTGCCCGTCACGTTCCGGTATTTCGGCGCGGCGATGGCGTCGTGGTCGGTGTCGACCAACGGGTACCTCCAGGTGTGGCCGAGCGCGGGGATGTCCAGCGGCGCCCTCGGCGTGGTGGAGCTCCCCGCGGCAGGCGCGCCCGCGTCGATGATCGCGCCGTTCTGGGACGACCTCGAGGTCGACTCGGGCCTCGGCTCGGTGCGCTCTCAGGTCGTCGCGACGGGCGCCCGTCACCTCACCGTCGAGTGGAGCAACATCCGCTTCTGCTGCGGCGGGGGAACGCCCGATCGGGTGACCTTTCAGGCGAAGCTCTTCGAAACGACCAACGTGATCGAGTTCCACTACTGCGCGCTCAGCGCGACGCCGAGGGCGTCGGGCGGCAACGCCTCGATCGGGATTCAAGACGCCACGTCGACGCAGGGCATCTCGTGGGCGATCCGCCGCGCGGGCGCCGCGAACATCTCGACGGGCGTGCGCTTCACGCCGATGTGATCCGCCGCGCATCGGGTGTACGACTGTGCCCCCGATGCGTCCCCTCCACGTCGAACTCACGGAGCGCGACACGGCGTTCCTCCGCGACAATCTCCGGTGGTTCTCGGCGGTGTTCAACCGCTACCACGACATCTGCATCGCGGGCCTGGAGCGGCTCCCTCCGGGCCGCGCGCTCGTCGTCGGCAACCACAACGGCGGCACATCGACGCCCGACATGTTCGCGCTGATGATCGCGTACTGGGAGCGCTACGGCGTCGAGTCTCCCGCGTACGGCCTCGCGCACGACCTCGTCTTCAGGGTGCCCGTCCTCGGCAGATTGCTACGTCGCGCGGGGGCGCTCCCCGCGGGCCATCGCTCGGCGCTCGCGGCGCTGGCAGCGGACGCGAAGGTCCTGGTCTATCCGGGCGGAGACCTCGACGCATACAAGCCCTCGTCACGTCGTCACGAGGTGATCTTCGGCGGACGCAAGGGCTTCATCCGCCTCGCGCTTCGGGCCGGAGCGCCGATCGTCCCGGTGGTGTCGGTGGGTGCGCACGAGGGCTTTCACGTCATCACCGACGGCAGCGACCTCGCGCGCGCCTCGGGGTGGAAGCGCCTCACCCGCATGGAGGTGATCCCCGTGATGCTGGGCCTCCCGTGGGGCCTGTGGGTGGGGCCCATCCCGCACCTTCCGCCGCCGCTCAAGATGCGGGTGAGGGTGCTCGAGCCGATCTCGTGGCCCGAGCTCGACGCGTCGTCCGCAGACGACGACGCCGTCGTGACGCGCTGCTACGAGCAGGTGCTGTCGACGATGCAGTCAGCCCTCGATGACATGGTGCGCGGAGGAGACTTCGGTCGACGCCCGCTGCGCGAGATGATCTCCGCCGCGCTGCGGTGACCGACACCCGCGGCGCCTCACTCGGCGCGCGGGAGGCGATGCGCCTTGCGACCGCCCCGGACCGGCGCGTGCTCGGGGAGCTGGCCGTGGATCATCAGCGCGGCCATCTCGGCGCAGCGGTCGACGAGGGCCCGCGCGCCTTCGCGGAGCGCGTCGCTCTCGGCCACGATGCGGGCGTTGTTCTCCATGTCCTCGGCGCTCCAACCCCGCGAGTGCGCGATGTACGGGAACTGCGGGAACTGCACCCCGAGCTCTGCGAAGAAGCCCAACATCTGCCCCGCCGTGCCCTGCACGTTGTCCTGGCCGCCGGTGATGATGAAGCCCGCGGCCTTGTTCTTCAGCAGGTGCTTGCTCGCGATGGTCTCCTGGTTCTGGATGCAGTTCATCCGCTCGACCATCTTGAAGTAGAGGCTGCTCGCGGCGCCCCATCGGATGGGCGTCGCGATGAGGTACACGTCGGCCCAGTGCACCAGCGCCTCGTACACCTGATCGAGCTGATCGCTCGGGTCCATCTGCGTGATCGAGCAGGGCCACGTGCACGCCCGCGCTGACTTCGAGTAGAAGCCCTCGCACGCGCGAAAGTTCAGGTCGCGCAGGCGGATGAGCCGCGTCTCGAAGCCCCGCGCGGCGCCGTGTCGGAGGGCCTCCTCGAGCAGCGCGTCGGAGGTGCTGAAGCGCGGATTGCCAGAGGTCATCGCCGTGGTCGACAGGCCCACGATGCGCACGGGGCCGTCCTCGCGCCGCGGCGGGCGCGCGAGGGGATGCGCCGCGTGCGGCTTCTTCAGCCGCGCCGTCGCGCTGTTGAGGTCGACGAGGAGTCTGCCCCCTTCGACCTTGAGCTTGTAGGCAGGCACGGCGTCGTCTTCGTAGCCCGGCTCGCCGAGGCCGGTTTCGAAGTGAAAGGTCCAGTAGTGCCACGGGCACACGACGTAGTCGCCCGCGAGGCGCCCCTCGCCGAGCGGTCCGCCGACGTGGTTGCACGCGCCCGAGATGGCCCCGAAGCGCCCATCTTTGAAGGCGAGCGCGAGCTTCGTCCGCCGCGCGCTGACGGCCTGAAGCGCCCGCTTCGAAAGCTCCTCGACGGCGCCGAGGTCCACCCAGTCATGCTCATCGTCCATCGCGCTCCGCTCCCTCCGCGCTCCGTCGCGCGGACCCGCATGCTCGCACGCGCGCCGTCTCGACGTCACGGTGGTCGCGGAGGGTTCTCGCCCTCGCGGTGGAGCGAGGCGCTACCTCGCCGCCTCGCGACTGTCGGCTGCGGTGAGCGCCGCGGTGTAGGGGCGCGCGCGGCGCTCCGCGAAGCCGTCGATGAGCAGCCCGACGCCGCTGAAGAAGACGAGCGCGATGCCGAGGCCCTGCGAGAAATCTCCTCGCGCGCCGAAGCGGAGCGCGAGACCCGCGACGCCGAAGAGGGCCCACGCGACGAGGTACACCGGCCACGCGCGGTTGACCTTCTCCATCCGCGCGACCTCCGCGATGCGCGTCGCTTCGGGCGCGCGGGCGAACGACGCCTGGAGCGTCTCGACCTGCGCGGGCGTTCGAAAGCCCACGGAGCCGCCGACCGCGGTCATCACGAGGCCAGCACGAGGAACGGGATCGCCACGCCGCGCGCGAACCCGCCCCCGCCGTCGCTCAGGAGCCACCCCCCGAACACGAGGCTCAAGAGCCCGAGCGGGAGGATGAACACCAGCGCCTCGGTCTTCTCGCCTTGAAAGTACGTCGTCATCACGTCGTGCAGATTCATCGATGATCCTCGCGTGCCTCGCACGCCGTCGTAGCCGTTGCGCCGCGCCGCGCCCGGACCGCCCGGTCGCGCGCTCGGCGTCGCCGAGGCCGAGCATGAACGAGCGCGAGACGCTGCGCGATCAACCCGCGATCAACCCGCGAGCACCGCGCGGAGGCGCCCGACCGCGGAGTCGACGGCGGCGAGGCCCGGGTTGAAGTACCCCGTCACCACGGCGCTCGCAGGCCGCTCGGGGTCGCGCGGACGAAGCAGCGCGACGCACAGGAGCGGCACCACCGACGCGGCGCACCAGCAGTCGACCCGCTCGACGGCCGCGCTCTCGTCCCGCGAGAAGCCGTAGCCCGCAGGCCAGCGCAGCGTCGCCGAGCGACCGTCGGGCCGCGCGGTCCAGGGCGCCGACTCCAGGGGCGCTTGCGAGAACTCCTGCGGGCCGAGCGCAGGGTAGAGCGACGGTCCCTCGGCCGCGAGCGCCGCGAGGAGCGACACCCAGACCCTCGGATCACGCGGGTCGCGCGCGAGCGGGACGGTCACGCGAAACTCGCCCGGGAGCTCGACGAGCCTCCGGCTCACGAGGTCGAAATGCACCGCGACCTCAGCGTCTTCGAAGCGAAGCTCCGCGCGCTGCACGTGGCGCCAGACCGCGACGATGCGCGCGTGACGGGTGTACGGCGACCCGACGTATCCGGGCGGCGTGGTGAGCACCTCGAGGCGATCGCCGACGCGGCGGAGGCGGTGCGTGGTGACCTCGGGGTAGTCCGCGCTCGGGCGCCAATGCTCTTCGTCGTAGGTGTGCGCGGGGTCGATGCCGAGGTCGTAGGGGTCAGCGGTCATGGCGCTCCAGACGTGGGGGGCGGTCGTCGAGGATGCTACGCCGGAACGCTGCGAGGCCGACGCCCCACCGATCGCCGCGCTTGACCGTCGCGGCGCCGTCGGCGATCACAGTCGGCTGCATGAGCGCCTGCTGGGACTGGACCACCAACCTCGGCGTGAGGGCGTACGCCCACGCCGCCACCCTCACCGACGACGGACTCGTGGTGGTGGAGTCGGACGCGAGGACGCCGCGCGAGCGACGCTTCACCCTCGCCGAAGCCTTCGCCCGCCCGCACCTGCTCTTCATCGACGACGTCAGGGTAGCCTTCGAACTCATCGCGGCCGTCGCCGCGCGGCTCGACGTCGCGGCCTTGAGCTGCGCGCGCGACGCGACGCGCCTGGCGTTCTGGCGGTCGTACGACCCCGCGCGGGTGCGGCCGGAGACCCTGGTGTACGTCATCGAGCGAGCCAGGAGCGAGGCCGAGCCCTGGACCCTCCGCCTCGACGGCCACGGGCTCATCGCGCAGGAGTACGTTCGCGCCCCTCCG
Source organism: Myxococcota bacterium (assembly GCA_052035985.1). Taxonomy (GTDB): domain Bacteria; phylum Myxococcota_A; class Polyangia; order Polyangiales; genus CAISKJ01. The sequence goes on from JBPOHC010000239.1 coordinate 30,714, forward strand.
ACGCACGTGCTGCCCGACGAGGTGTTCGTGCACGGGCCGCTCGGCGCGAGGGCACCGCTGCACGTGCGGGAGACGCTCCGAGCGCGGATGCTGGGCGCGCTGCGGCCGGGGCACGGGCTCTCCGCCGCGCAGGGGTTCCCCTCGCTCGACCACGCGCGGATCCCGCGGCGCGCGTGGTCGTGGGATCGGCGTCAAGACGGCGAGACCGGGCTCTCGGTGGAGCCCGGCGCGGTCACCCTCGGATACCAGTACGGTCACGACACCGGGTGGACCGACTACGCGCCCGAGCGCGTGCTGAGCGGCGATCCGCGCATCCACCTGTTCGCGCCCCCGGAGGTGGAGCGCGAGGTGATGGAGGCCCTGTCGCTTGCGCGCGTCGCGCCCTCGGAGCCTCGCCCGCCTTCCGTCGAGGTCTACGCGTCGCTCCGCGCTCGCGCCGTTGACCGCGCGCCGTGGGGCGCTTCGACGCGTCTCGTCGCGCCGGTCGCGCCCGCCACGCGCGAGCACGACTGGGGGACGCGCGCTGCCCTCGCGGCGTACGGCTCGCTCCGGCCCGAGGTCGCGCTCCCCGCGGGGCCTACGGCCTTCGACGCGTTCGCGCACGGCCGCTGCTACAACGCCCGCGACGACGACGCGTGGATCGCCTCTGACGGCACCGGCGTGATCCGCGCCGAGCACTGGTACGGCGGGCTCCCGGGTGACGGCGTGGACGACGTGTGGCACGTGCTGCCCGGCGGCGGTCGGCGGGTGATGTTCGACGTGTGCACCGACAGCACGCAGCGCGAGCTCGAGGTGACGCTCTCCGCCGACGACGCGGAGACGCTCGCCGCGCTGCGCGCCCACATCACCGCGCTGCTCGACGCGTACGGCTTCGCGGCGCCCGAGGAGCGCGCGCCGAGCGCCGATCGCCGCCGCACCGACCTGCGAAGCGTCCCGTGAGGGCCGCGCGGTCGATCTGCGCGTCGCCGCCGCGGCCGCGGCCGTCGCGCTTGACGCTGCTTCGACGCATCACGGAAGATCCGTGAAATCGAGCGGAGCGCGCGAACCTTCGCGTCGACCTCGCGCTCGACTCCGACACGATGGAACTCACGCCCGGCCTCGTCCTCGACGATCGATACGAGCTCCTCGCGCCCCTCGAAGGCGTCGGCAACGGACCGACGTGGCGGGCGCGCGACCCCGACGTTCCAGCGCGCCTCTTCACGCTCAAGACGCTCGCGCGCGTCGAGGGCGGCGCGTTGCCCTCCGCGCTCCTCGATCACCTCCGCGCGATGCGCGCGGTGCGACACCCGGGCGTGCTCTCGATCGCGTCACACGGCGTCTGCGACGAGGTCCCCTACGTCGCGCAAGCGCCCTTCGAAGGCGTCACGCTGCGGAGGCACCTCACCGATCGCGTCGCTGCGTCGGGGCCGTTGTCTATCACTGAGATCGAAGCGCTGTTTCGATCCGTCGCTGCGCCGTTGATCGCAGCGCACGCGGCGACGCCGCCCGTCGTGCACGGCGACCTGCACCCCGACGTGGTGGTGATCCCATCGGGCGGCGCTCCGCCAGCGCTGGTGCTTGATTTTGGTCTCACGCCCTTTCTCGACGCGGCGCATCGGCTACAGCATCGCGCCTTCATCGCCCCCGAGCGGAGCGCGCAGATCGCGCCCGACGTCACCGCCGACGTGTTCTCGCTCGCGCGCATCCTTTGGTCGATGCTCGACGTCGCCTCGCTCTCCGAGCCGCAGCGCGCGAACGTCCGCCCTTCGCGCCGACGCGACGACGTGCCCGACGCCGTGTGGCAGACGCTCGAACGCGCGACGGCGCCGCACCCGCGCCAGCGTCCCGCCACCGTGACAGCCCTCCTCGACGCGCTCACCCTCGCGTGGAAGGCCCCGCGCCCCGATCCCCCAGCGCCCTCCGTTGAAGCCCCTCCGCACGCCCCTCCGACGCCGCGCTTCGAGGCGCCGCCGAGGCTGCATCACCCCGCTGCGCGCGCAGCGCCCGTCGCACCGCCCGCGCCGCCTACGACGAGCGAAAACCCGTGGGCCACCGACGCTCGCATGAAGCGCGTCGAGGCGCCCGCGGGCTTCATGGAGCGCGCCTTCTCGACCTCCACCGTGCCGCACGAAGAGGCCGCCGCCACCGACGTGATGCCTTCGTGGACGCTCCCCGAGGCCGTCGTCGAGCGCACGGAGACCCTCTCCGCGAGCGCGTTTCGCGACGAGTCCGCGGTCGCGAAGCCCGACGAGTCGACGCGCGTGAACGCCCGCTTCGCGCCTGTCGAAGCGCCCGATGAAGAGACCGTCCGCGTCGCGCCGTTTCGACCTTCAACGCCGCAAGCGCTGAGCCCCGCGGCTCGCATCGAAGCGTCTCCGACCGCACCGCTCGTGCGCGAGGAGGGGCCTCACGCACGCAGCGTGTCGCCCGCGATGATGGTCGGCGTCGTCATCGCGATCGCGGCCGTGTTGATCGCGGCGCTCTCGCGCTGAAGTCAGAGCGGATAGGGCCCTGGACCGGGCTCGCCAGGGAGCGCGACGCGGGCGACGTAGCTCGTGCGGCGGCGCACTTCGAAGGGCGCGGTCTGCGTCGTCGAGATCGCGCGCGACGGGTCATGCACGATGTAGCCGACGTCCTCGGCGCGCTCCTCGATGGGCGGGAGCGGGTCTTCGTGCATCGTGCGTCGCAAGCGGTACTCGAGGATGAGCGTCGCCCGCGCGACGTGCTCGGTCACCGACGGCGCGCGGAGGTCTCTCGCGAGGCTCGAATACTCGTCGATGGGGGTTGGGAGCAGCACCTCTCCGCGCCTCGTCTCACCCGCGCGAACGCGAGAGTAGAGCGGCGTGTAGACCACGCGGATCGAGAGGTTGCTCGGCCACGGCGCCTGCCCGAAGAGGAGCCGCAGGCTGCCGTCTCGCACGAAGCGGTAGACGCCGTGCGGATCGGCGATGCGCGCGCCCTGGCGGGTGTAGTCCCAGAGGCGATCGGCGACGTAGAGCTCCTCGTGGGCGGTGATGGCGTAGTCGAGGCGCATCGCGGGCGTAGGGCCCGAGATCGCGCCGAGGGTCCAGTCGAGTTCGAATCCGTCGAAGCGTTCTCTCATGACATCGTCTCGTCTCTCGCGGCCGTCAGATGCGCGTTCCGTCGGGGCGCGCGAAGCCCTGCTGGTGGTCGGTGCGACGGTACGGATACTCACGGTCGCCGAGGTAGTCGTTCTCGGACGGCGACGTCGGCACCCCAGGGATGTCGTTGCCTCTGCCGGACTGATTGATCCCGCTGTCGATCGTCTGCAGCTCCTCACGGTTGTCCCACCCGCGACCGAGCTCGTCGCCCTGGCGGTTCACGCCGTAGGCGTTGTGCTCCGCGTGTCCGAGCTCGTGAAAGAGGGTCGCATCGTAGGGCTCTGGCGCGTTCGCTGCGCCGAGAATGGCGTTGGGGTTGTAGGCGATCTCGCTCGGCGACCCCGTGTTCGGAACGGGATGGTCGCGGTCTCCGAGGATCGTGAAGTTGTTCCCCTGGGGATGCGTGACGGAGTTGTTCCAACCGAAGGGGTGACCGTTCGAATCGCGCGCGTTGGCGTCGGCGGCGACGTATTCGCGGATCGTCACGGTGTGCCCGTGCGGGTTGTTGTCGATGTTGCGGAGGCGCGCGAGGCCGTGGGGCGTCGAGGCCATGATCCCGAGGTCGCGCATCACATGGTTCTGAAAGTTCCCGTCGGGCGTCGCGTTGGCGCGGATCACGATGTTCCGCCCCACGAGCAGCGCGCCGTCCGACGCGCGTCGCGACACGGGGAAGTCGAAGCTCGGTCCGCCGATGACCACCAGCGCGGCGCCGGTGAGAATCGCGTCAGGCGCGGCCTCCGTGACCCTTCCGGCGAAGAGTCCCGGCCCGTTCAACTGCACGGGCGTACCCATCACGGCGACGGGGCCCTTCGAACCGAGCACGAGGTTCTTGTGCCCGACCACGTCGATCTCGTCGCCCAGCACCTCGACACGCTGCGCTGCTGTCAGGGCGATCGTCGCGGCAGAAATCGACGCGTCGTTGGCGACGGTAACGGTCAGGTTCCGACTGTTCGCAAAGAGTTCGTCGGTCGAGAGCGTGATCCCCTCGGGCTCGATCGTGAGCGAGCTGGCGCCGACCTTCAGCACGATCCGCTCGGTGACCTCGACGTTCCACTCGCCGCGGACCTTGAGCGCTGCGCCTGGAGGCGGCGCCGACTCCCAATGCGCGCCCGCGCCCATGTTCACGATCGTCGTCTGGCTCTCGCCGATCACGACGGCGTCGTTGTGCGCGACGGTGAGCTCGCGGCCCTGCTGCACCGTGAGCTTCTCGTTGCGCGCCACGGTCGACGTGCGATTGCCGCCCACGGAGTTCTTCTGGTTGCCGCCGATGGTGTTCGTCTCCTGCCGCCCGACGCTCGTCGCGTGGTCGTGGAGCACCTGCTCGTTGAGGTCTCGCTGCGCGCGGAGCGCGACCTCCTCGTGGTCGCGCAGGTCGTCGAAGCGGAGCTCGTTGTAGCGCCCCGAATCGTCGCCCGGCGTCGAGCGCGTCCTGATCCAGCTACGCGTGCGGTTGCGCGCCTCGTCGAGCGGGTACGACGTGCGGTTGGCGCCGTTGTAGACGCTCCCCGTGATGAGCGGTCGATCGGGGTCGCCTTCGAGAAACTGAACGACGACCTCCATGCCCTTGCGAGGCACGAACGAGAAGCCCCACTGCGCGCCCGCCCACGGCTGCGTCACGCGGATCCACGACGTGCGGTGCTCGTCCGAGACGCCCTGCGCACGATCCCAATGGAAGCGCACCTTCACGCGCCCGTGCGTGTCGACGTGGATGTCTTCGCCCTCGGGCGTGACCACCACGGCCGTCTGCGCGCTCTGGATCGTCGGCCTCGCGGTCACGCGCTGCGGCC
>JBPOHC010001052.1:0-16233 GCA_052035985.1 Myxococcota bacterium
GCCTGCGACGCGGAAGGTCACGCGCCACGACTCGCCGGGTTCTCCCGCCGCCACGAGGGGAACGCGCTCGCCCCGCGCCGTTCGAAACGGCATGTCGATCGAGAACGGAAACCCGCCCGTGGGCGCGAAGGGACGCATCGCGCCGCTCGCGCGATCGACGCGGTAGTACGAGACGCCCGGCGTGATGAGCGAGGGCACGGGGGCCTCGCGGTCGAAGCCCGGCGCCACGATGCGAAGCACCGCCGAGCGCACGACCTCGTCGAAGGTCGGCGCGGTGTGTCCCGGTTCGGTGAGTCCCGCGTGTCCCGAGCGGACGAGCACGCGCGCGTCGAGGGGAACGGCCCGCTCGAGGAGCGCGCGGCCGTACCTCATCTGAAGCGCATGGGGGATGATGAAATCGCTCGCGCTCACCTGGAAGTGAACCTGCGTCCCTGCGGCGACGAGGCCGTCGATGTAGCGCGTCGAGTGGGGGCTGTGTCGGTCGTTGGCCCCGGTCGTGTCGCTCGTGCCCGTGAGCACATGAAGCATCGCGCGCGAACCCGTGAGACCCAGGAGCTCGGGGCGTCCGCACGAGGGGTAGGTCCACCCGGTGCGCCACGCGTCGGCGAGGCCCACGGACCACCCCGCGGCGTGGAGGAGCCCCGGATACGTCGGGCTCATGAGCGCCGCGTGATCGCCGATGCGCGTGGGCGGGGCGACGGCCGCAGCGAGCACGACGCGGTACGGCGCGCGGTTGGGATTCGACGCCATCGCGAGGGTGGTTCCGCCGCCGCGCGAGCCCCCGAACATGACCACCCAGCGCGGATCGGCGCGGTAGTCGTTCGCGAGCACGCGCATCACCGATGCGAACTGACGGAGCGCGCCGTCGCTCAGCGTGCGGCTCGCGTCGGAGCCGCCGCCGTTCCAGAGCACGCCGATGGCGCCGCGACGACCCGCGGAGGCGCTCTCGGCGACGAGTCGCGTGATGAACGCGCCGTGCTGCCCGTCGAGAAAGGTGTTCTCGTTCGAGTCGTAGAAGCCGTTCGCGACGACCGCGTAGGTGCCCGTCGGCGCCGACGCGCTCCATCCCGGCGGGAGGACGATCGTCGCGAGCGAACCGTCGATCACCCGCGCGTGAACGACCTGAACCTCGCACGCGCCCGATCGCGGCGCCGCAGACGCGCTGCCGTCGGGGGCTGGCGGGCGAAGGTGACGCACGGGGAGCCCGGCCTCGGCGCAGCGAGCGTCGGCCCACGCGCGCGCGGCGCCGTCGTCGGGGCGGTACACCGCGAAGGTGTCGGCGTAGTAGCGGTCGACGGCGGGCAGAAAGCTCCCTGCGTACACGGGGTAGCAGGCGCCCGCGCGATACGGCGCGGTACCGAGCGGAGCGCTCGCGAAGCGCGGCGGAACATCCGTCGCCATGAAGCGGAACCCGCGCGCCGTCGCGTCATAGTGCGTGGGGATCGGCAGCTCGTGAGCGGCCGCGCACGAGGGCGTCGGCGACGGATCACAGCGCACGGGCGCGAAGCCCGCGTCACGCGCATCGGCCGCGTCGCTCCCCTGATCGGTGACGGCGTCGACGCTCGCTTCAACGGTGTCGGTCGTCGCGTCGATCGTGGCGTCCGTCGCGTCGATGGACGCTTCAACGGTGTCGACCGTCGCGTCTCGCACGTCGGGCGTTCTCGCGTCGTCGGGCTTCGTGGTGTCACTCGTCGCGTCGAGGCTCGCGTCATCGGGCGACGCGGAGATGACGTTGCCATCGGCGCACGCGCTCGACATCGCGAGCAGACACGAGAGCCATCGCGCGTGACGAGAGCGGTGAGTGTCGGGCGTGTGGGGCATCGAAGGGGCGGCGACGATACGCCGGAACCGCGATGGGCCGCGCGAGGCACTCGGGTCTCCGAGGAGTGAGGCGCGGGTTGATCCCTGCTGCGAGCGGGCGTGCGCCGCGACGGGCGCGGTCGGAGCGAGCGACCCGCGAGGCCTTGGACGCTTCAAAACGTCGACAAATGAAGGGCGTTGCGGTCTACTGACCGCCCAATGTCGGGCCCCGCGAACGCGCCGCGCTTGAGCCCCGGGAACGAGATCGCCGGACGCTTCCGTCTGCTCTCTCCCGTCGAGAGCGCGCTCGTGGGCGAGCGATGGCGCGCGGACGACGGCGGCGTGGCCGTGCACCTCACGCTGCTCTCAGCGCGGCCCAGACTCAGCGCAGCGGAGCGCGACGCGACGCTCTCGGCCCTGCGAGACTTCGGGCACCCCCACGGCGTCCCCGTCTTCGACGCTGGGATGCATCAGGGAGACCCCTACGTCGTCTCTGCGCTCCCTTCTGGGCAGAGCCTCCGCGCGTGGCTCGCGGACCATCGGGCTCGCGACGTCGCCGTGAGCTTCCGCGACGCGCGCGGGATCTTCGACCAGGTGACGCAGTACCTCGCGGCGGCGCATCGCGCGGACGTCCCGCTCGTTCACGGCTCCTCGCTCGTGTCGAGCGTGTACCTCGAGCGGCGCGGCGAGGTGCAGCTCGTCGCGACCCTCGGCGACATCGGTCTCCTCATGGTGGGAGAGTCTGGCTCCGCGCCGATCCCCGCGGGCGCCGATCCCGATCGACCTTCCGTGGCCGACGACATCCACGGCGCGGGCGCGCTCCTCGCGGAGCTCCTAGCGGGCGTCGTCGTCACGGGCCGCGTCGATCCCGAGACGCTCTCGGCGAACCTCGCGAGCGCGCGGCCCGACGTCGACCCCTCGCTCTGGAAGATCGTTTCGAGCTGCCTCGCGGTCGACGCCTCGATGCGCCCTCCGAGCATGGCGCGCGTGCGAGAGATGATCCGTCAGGGCATCTGGTCGCCGCGAGAGCTCCGCTCGACCACGCGAGAGGCCCCCGCCGCGCCGACGTCTCCCGCTGCGCCGTCAGCCCCCGCTGCGCCCGAGCGCGCGCGCATCGTCGCGGTCTCATCGACCCTCGATCGCAGCGGACCGACCCCTCCGCCAACACCACCCGCGAAGCGCCCCGTCGCAGTCGCTGCGCCCCCTCCGCCCGTTGCCGCCGCCGCACCACCGCCGCCCGTCGCTGTCGCCGCTCCACCGGTTGCGGTTGCCGCGCCACCGCCGCCCGTCGCGGTTGCCGCGCCACCGCCCGTTGCTGTTGCCGCGCCGCCGCCGACCGTGGCGGTTGCTGCATCGCCCGCTGCGGTCGCGCCTTCATCTCCCATCGCGGTGCTCTCTGCGCCGCTCGCGACCTCGTCGCGGAGCTTCGCGTCGAGCTCCCACGAGGCCACGGTGCTCGTCGTCGACGTGTCCGCACAGGCGCGTGAGTCGGGCGCCGTCGTCGACGTGACGAGGGTCACGCGGGGCGATTCGCACGAGGTCACCCGGCGCGCGTCGAACCCCTTCGAGACGAAGGTCGCGGCGCTCCCGAAGGCTGCGCGCGCGCTCTTCGATGACGAGTCGACGACGCTGCACGTCCCGTCGCCGAAGGGACCCGCCGCGGACGAGACGACCTCAGACGCGCACGACGTCACGCCCGCGCTCGGCACGCGCGCAGACGAGACCATCGAGCGTCACGCGCTCCACGAGCTCCAATCGGTCATCACCAAGGAGGAGACCGCGCCCGAGGCGCTCGGCTTCGCCATCGCTGCGCTCCTCGGTCCCTCCCGCGACGACGCGCAGACGTTGCTCCCGCTCACGTCGACGCGCGAGCTACGGCCCGCGACGCTCGCTCCCCCGACGCCGCCGCGCACGCCGCCCGCCGCGAGCGCGCCGCCCGCTCCGCCCCTCGCGTCGGTGCCGTCTGTGATCTCCGACGCCTTTCTGCTCCCCGTCGACGCGCCGCCCGTCGCGCCTCGGGTGGCGACGATGGCGCCTCCGACCGCGCGGTTCGCCAATCCGCCGCTGCCCGCGCCCGCGTTCTTCGACGACCACAACCCCTCGACGCTGCCCGTCCCCGTGATGCCCTCGCCGCTGCCGCCGCCGCGGCCTGCGCCCGCGTACACGCCGCCGCCGCCCGAGCCCCCGACGATGTCGCTCCTCGAGCCGCCGGTCGTGTGGTGGCTCGTCGCCGCGGTGGCGGGGGTGGTCACACTACTGGCCGCCAGCCTTCTGACCGCGCGATGAGATTCATCTGACTCTTGAGTGTTGGTAGCATCGCGCTTCAACCTGAAATGAGGGACGAAGCGATGAGTGCCGTGCCGACGACGACCCTGCCCGAGGTGCGATGGAGCTTCACCGCCGACAAGGTCGGCCCCGACGCGTGGTCCGTCGCGGCCATCGAGGCGAGAGAGGCGATGTCAGACCTCTTTCACGCGCGCGTCGTGCTGCTCATGGAGTCGGGCGGCGGCGGCCTCGACGGTCTGCTCGGCAAGCCCGCGAAGCTCGAGACCCACCGCGGCGGACTCGCGCGCGAGCTCCGCGGCGTCGTCGCAGAGGTCGAGGAGCTCGGCACCACCGCGCAGCACAGGCTCGTGCGCGTCGACGTGGTGCCCTCGCTCTGGGTGCTCTCGCAGCGAACCGACTGCCGCATCTTTCAGTCGCAGAACACGCTCCAGATCGTGCGCGCCGTGCTCGCCGACGCGGGCGTGTACCAGGGCTCCGGCGAGCTCCGCGTCGACGCCGCGCTCGACGCGCTCCCGCCGCGCGAGTACTGCGTGCAGTACCAGGAGAGCGACCTCGACTTCGTGCGCAGGCTCCTCGAAGACGAGGGCATCCCGTTCTACTTCGCGCACGACGGAGAGGGCGCCGACGCGCTCGTGATCGCCGCCGACGACCACGTGTGGCCCGAGGTCCCGACGCTCGCGGGCGGCGCGATTCCGGTGCTCGACGCGCGCGTCGACATCGCGGCGTCAGAGGGCTTTCAGTGGTTCGACGAGCGCCACGCGCTGCGCCCCTCGGCCGTGATGGTGAGGGACTTCGACTTCACGCGTCCCCGCGCGTCGCTCGACATGACGGGCAAGCACGGCGCGGGCGCGCGGGCGCTCTACGAGTACCCCGCGCGCGCCACGATCACGGGCTACGACCGCGGCGCTCGCTCGTATCGCACGCACAACACCGCGAGGCTCGCGAAGGTGCGCGCCGAGGAGCACCAGACCCGCGTTCACCGCAGCCACGGGCGCGGCGTGGTGACGGGGATGATCCCCGGGCGGAGCTTCGCCATCACGGGTCACGAGCGCCCCGAGCTCGATCGCCGATACCTCGTCACGTCGGTGGAGCACCGCGGCTACGACTGGTCGATCGTGCCCGAAGACGTGCTCAAGAGCCCGCGCTTCGCGGAGATGCTCGAAGACGCGGGCCTGCGCGCGCCCGACGGATCGAAGGGCCTCGGACGCTACGGCAACCGCGTCGAGGGGCACCGCATCGACGAGAACCCCGCGTCGGTGCCCTTCAGGCCCGAGCGCGTCACGCCGCGTCCCCTCGTCGAGGGACCGCAGACCGCGAGGGTCGTGGGCCCCTCGGGCGAAGAGATTCACACCGACGAGCACGGCCGCGTGAAGGTGCAGTTCCACTGGGATCGGCAGGGCCGCGAAGACGAGCGGAGCTCGTGCTGGATCCGCGTCGCGCAGACGATGTCGGGCGGCAACTGGGGCTTCGTGTTCATCCCGCGCATCGGGATGGAGGCCGTCGTGAACTTCCTCGAAGGCGACCCCGATCGACCGATGGTCACCGCGTGCGTGTTCAACGGCGAGAACACCGCGCCCTACGAGCTCCCCGAGAACAAGACGCGCACCACGGTGAAGTCGTGGACCTCGCCGCAGAACGGCGGCTACAACGAGATCCGCTTCGAGGACAAGGCGGGCCTCGAGCAGATGTTCACGCAGGCGCAGCGCGACCACGACACGCTGGTGAAGAACGACCAGACCCTCACGGTGAACCGTCACCGCACGAAGCTCGTGCAGGGCGAGGAGTACAACACCATCGAGAAGAACCGCGTCTCGCACGTGCAGCAGAACGACTCGTCGACGGTCGACGGCAACCGCATCGCCGAGGTGCTCAAGTCTGCGATGGAGACCATCGCGCAGAACAAGTCCGCGCAGGTCGGTCAGCAGTACACCATCAACGCGGGCACGCGCTTCGAGGTCACCTGCGGCAAGTCGAAGTTCTCGATGGACGCCGAGGGCAACATCCTCCTCAAGGGCGTCAAGCTCGCGATCCAGGGCGAGGGCGACAGCAGCCACGTCGACGTCGACGCGAAGGTCATCGACCTCAACTGACGGCGCCTCAGAGCGCGCGCATCACTTCTTGATCTGGGCTCCGTTGGTGCGCTTCTGGAGCCCCTGCATCAGGCTGAGCGCCTGCTGAAACATCCCCATCAGCTTCTGGAGCATCTGCATCACGGGCGCTCCCGCGCCGCGTCCGTTCGCCATCGTGGCCGCGTTGCCGAGGGCCTGCGCGGCCTGCGCGGGCGAGGGGGCCTGCGCGGCGAGGTCTGCGACGCGCGCCTCGGTGGCGTCGAGCGTGAGCTGATGCACGGCGCTCCCGCGAGGCCCCGACGCGATCATCGCCTGTCGCAGCATCTCGTTGGTGAGCTCGCGCGTGAAGCGCTGATCGGGGCGCGCGGGTCCCTCCATCGCGTCGGCGCGCACGCGAACGCGCTGACCGAGATCGGTGAGCCGCGCTTGAAGATCCGCCGTCGAACGGAACGTGTCGCCGCCCGCGGGTGAAGGCGACGTCGCGGGTGCGCCCGTGGTCGACGGCGAGCCCGATGGAGCGGGCGACGGGGATGGACTACCGCCGCCACCTCCACCACCGCCACCGAGCTGCTGGATGAGCCCCTGGAGCTGCTGCCACATCGGGAGGAGCTGCTGGAGGCCCTGAAAGAGCTGCGCGATGGGGTTCGCCATGTTGGGCGGCGACGTGCTCGCGGGAGACTGACCGACGATGCGTCCGATGGTGTTGCCGACTGCCATGTTGGTCTCTCCTCTAGCGGCTGTGCCCCGACGGGACGATGGGCACCTCGCCACGCTCCCTCATGCGCTCGCGCTCGACCTCGGGCGTCGCGGGAGGCCACATGCCCTCCCACGCGTAGCGGTCGCGCACGGCCTCCATGCGGCGTCGAAGCTCGGAGTCATCGGGCTGTCGCTCGATCACCCGCGAGAGCGCGTAGAGGAACGACACGCCCGAGCGATCGATCACACGCACGTCGGCGCCGCGCTGAAGCAGGTACTCCACCGCGTCGAGCTGGAGCTCGTAGAGCGCGCGCATGAGCGCCGTGCTCCCTCTGAAGTCTCTCGCTTCGAGCTCGGCGCCGCGGTCGAGGAGAACGCCGAGGTTCTCGACGCACACGTCGCGAGGCGCGAAGCAGAGCGCGGGCGTCCCCGTGTCGCCGAGGGTGACGTCGGGCGAGACGCCGCCGTCGAGGAGCGCGGTGATGAACACGGGGCTCGTCGCGACGAGCGCGAGCTCGAGCGCGGTGCCCGCCTCGGGGTGGCGCACCTGCACGCTCTCGGGGTCGCAGGCCACCACGGCCGAGAGCACGGCGAGGCGCGCGGGCTCGCGCGTGAGGGCCTCGTGAAAGGCGTAGATCGTGAGCGTCGCGTCTTCGGCGCCGCGGGCGCGGAGGTCGACCGAGGGCGCGAGGCGTCGCACGGCGTCGAGGTCGGCGCGCTGAATGGCGCGGGCGAGCTCGAGCGCGTCGTCGAGGAAGAAGCGTTCCGGGGGAAGGGTCATCGTGGGCTCAACACTTCTTGCCGGTCTTGGCGGCGATCTTGTCCTGGTCTTCCTTCTTCTTCTTCTCGAGGCCCTTCTGCACCTCGCCCATCTTGTGGCGCGTGAGGGGGCTCCAGCTCTCGCCGGGCAGGTCGATCTTCTTGCCCACAGCGTTGGGCATCGCCGCGCCGAGGAGCACCTTCGAGAGCCCGAAGGCCACGGTCGACTTCCACCCCTGCTCCTGCGCGCCCGTGAGGATCTCGTTGTCGACCCGGTACGCGTCGATCTGACTGCCGTCGCCGCGCGCGTTGGGGACCGTGCTGGAGTTGAGCCCCGCGGCGTTGAAGGTCGTCCCCGGGAGCCCGCTGGCTTGCGAGGCCGCCGACGCGAGGCCGCCGCCGAGCGAGTGACCCGTGAAGTCGACCTGACCGCCCGCCGCGTGGACGCTGTTCCCGATGCCGACGGCCTGGTTGTAGTACTGCGAGCCCCAGCCCGTGCCCTGCCCGAGGTTGGCGCCCATGTCTCCGTTGAAGAGCCCCGTGGTGCCCTGAAACGCCACCGTGGGACGCATCGAGGAGTCGTTGCCGAACACCGCCGGATCGGGCTCATACGCCTGCGCGCGGTACGCGCCGGGGCCCGTGAGCTGGTCGGGCGAGATGCCGTGGCGCGCGAGGGCCTCGGGGTCGTTGCTGATGTTCTTCCACCCCGTGGGACCGCCCTTCTCGGGGTCATAGACGTCGTTCGAGAGGCGCCCCATCTCGGCGCCCTTGATGTTCTTGTCGAAGCGCTCGGCGGCCTTGCGGGTCTCGGGATCGTCGCTCTTCTTGCCCTCCTCGACCTGCTCCTTGCGACACTTGTGGCGCGCGGCCTTGTCGGCCTTGTCTTGCCCCTTCTTGTCGCCGTTCATCTCGGTCTTGTCGTCGTGACGCACGACGGGCTTGTCGTTCACGTTGACGTTGGGGCTGTGCTCCTGCGACCAGCTCTGTTGACCGACGGTGCCGCTCTTGACGCCCTTCGCGGTGCCGGGCTCGTCGCCCTCCGTCGTGGGCATGATGGTCTTGTCGTGCTTCTGCACGAGCGCGTCGTTGGCGTGGACGTTGGGGCTCGCGTCCTTCGCGGTCTCGAGCTTCGAGACCACGGGGTAGGGCACCGGCGGCGTGCTGCCGCCCATGGGCGTCTTGCAGACGTCGGGCGCGACGGACACCGACATCCAGAGCGTCTGCTTGCGGGAGAGTACGTTCTCAGCCACCGGCCACCTCCAGCTTGAGGAGCGGCGCGCCGGGGTCGGTCTCGTAGCGCGCCTCGAGCTTCGTCACACCGAGCGCGCGAGAGAGCAGCGCGCGCCACACGCAGGTCACCACCATCGCCTCGGCGTCGACCGTGATCGTGTCGATCACCGCGGGCACGGGCACTGGGAGCCCCGCCATCCAGGCCATCACGAAGGCCCTGTGCGGCGGCAGTTCGAAGCACATCACCCCGCCCTCATCTCGCACCGCCTCGCAGAGGTTCGTGAGCTCGACGCGGAGCCCGAGGCCCGGGTGCGCGATCTGCTGGTCGTCGGGCGCCGCGTTCCAGTATGAGAACGAGAAGTCGTCGGGCAGAAAGGGGTGCCGCTCGGCGAGCCACGCGTCGTCGTAGGTTCCCGCGCGCTGGAGCCGCGGCGTCCACGGGCGACCCACGCACCCGAGGCCCGCGGGCTTGAAGACGTAGTCCTTCGCGAGCTCGGCCATCTTGGGCGCTTCGACGGCGTGCGGCGGGTGATGCGCGATCACCACGTCGGTGACCCTCGCGTCGGGGTGCTCCACCTGCGGCGCGTCGATGCGCTCGGGCATCGCGAGGCCCGCGCGCTGGAGCGCCTCTTCATGGCGCGCCTCGATCCAACCGCGACCGAGGGGGTTGGTGAAGCACACCTCGTCGAGCAGCGGCTTCGCGGGATCATTCGGATCGGCCACGGTGCTGCGTCCGCCGAAGGCCCGCTCCCAACGGATCGGAACGCGGTCGGTGGGACCTGATTCGGTGAGGCTCCAACCCCCGAGCGCGCGTTCGAACCATCGAGGGCCGCAGACCTCGAGGGCCTTGTCGACGAGCACTCCGCGCGGCGCGTCGTCGTCGCTCCCGACGGGCGGAACGTCGGGCGCGATGACGCGCAGTCGCACGGGCCAGCGCGTCGCGTGACGGCCTCCGGGCGCCCACGCCGTCGCGCGGACGAGCACGTCGCAGCGAGGCTTGAAGGGCGCGATGTCGCTCTCCGCGCGGACGCTCGACGCGTTGAGCGCGCCTTCGAAGACGTCGGCCAGCGCGAGCGGCGCGAACGCGTCGTCGAAGAGGAGCTCGCACGCGTGCGTGACGCCTCCGCCGCGACCGGGCGTGAGCCGCCACGCGACCTTGATCGCGACGACGTGGTGCTCCTCGTCGTGCGCGTTGACGGCGCTGTAGGCGAGCGCGTCGAAGGGCGTCAGGTTGTGAAACTCCATCGTGCGCCGAACGCTATCGAACGCTGTGACGGCGTTCAACGGCTCTCGTCGATGGTGTGAAGATCCCTCGCGGAGAGGGGCGCGAGGTCAGTGGCCGGTGTTGCGCTGAAAGGTCTGCAGGAGCGCCTGGAGCACGGCGCCATCGGGCGGCTGCGCGACGCGCGGAACGTCCGATCGGATGCCCATGTCGCGGAAGCGGTTGAAGGGGTTGTCGGGCTCCTGGGTGAGCACCGGGACGTCGAGGTTGCCGGGCCTGAACCCGCGCCGAAGGGCCGCGCGCTGCACGTCGGGCGACATGAGGTAGTCGGCGAAGAGCGACGACGCGGCGGCCTGCGCGGGCGTCACCCAGTCGGTGTGAAAGAGGCAGAGCGGGTGATCGCTCCAGATGTTGATGTTGGGGTAGTAGACCCGCAGCGGCTCCCAGCGGCCCTGGGCGCGCGGGATGTCGGAGATGGCGAGGGCCTCGTAGGTGACCGCGACGTCGTAGAGGCTCGGCCCCTGGCGCACGAGGTTCTGCATGAAGGCCCCGCTGCTCGACGCGGCGAAGTCCTGCCCCTGGCGGCCCGTCTCGATGGAGCGCACGAAGTCTTGAAAGGGCTGCGCGGTCACGTCGGTGACGCCGAGGTTGTTCTGTCGGTCGTAGAAGCCGTAGCCCATGAGCACGAGGGCCTGGAGGCCCGAGTTCGAGCGCGCGGGGTCGGTGTGACCGAACTTCACGAAGGCCCAGCCGGGGTCGCCGCCGAGGCCGCGCCATCCGTCGCGAGAGGCCACCGCGTCGCGGATGCGCTGCCAGCGGAGCGAGGGCTCCGTGCCGAGGAGGACGCGCGCCCGCGACTCCCAGATGGCGAACACGAGCGGCGTGAGGAGCATCGGGCGCGGCCAGCGAGAGCCGTCGCGCACGAGCGGATCGACGCTGCGCGCGAGCTGCCACTGCGAGGTCATGAGGTTGACCACGAGGGAGTCGCCGGGGCTCCACATCGTGGGGCGCTTCTCGTTCGCGAGGAGGGCGCGCACGGCCTCGAGGCTGCCCATGCTCTCGAGCTCGACGCGCACCTCGGGGTGGGCGGCCATGAAGCCCTGCGTCGCCTCGCGGAGCCACTCCTCCTTCTCGCTGCTGTAGAGGAGCGAGATGGTGGTGACGTTGGCGGGCGCGGCGCGTCCCCCATCGGCGGCGGCCGCCGTGGCGGGGGGCTGATCGGTCGATGATCCGCCGCCCCGCTTGTTGAGATAGACGAGCAGTCCGCCCGCGAAGAGGAACAGCGCCAGGATTGCGATCGTGAGGTTCTGTCGCATGGGTTCAGCTCCCCTTTGCCCTGCGGGCGTTGAGCGCGGGCTCTTCGAACACGGCCAGCGTCTCGCGCAGGTTGTCGACGTCGATGCGTAACGCCTCGGAGACCGCCCTCGCGCCCTCGTCGTCGTTCGACGCTACGCGGATACGGACCGAGCGCACCAGCGCATTTTCGAGCGAGACCGCGAGGTGATCGAGCTGCGCGAAGGTCTTCTGCCGCAGCGCTCGCAGCGACTCCGCGTGCGCCGCCGACTCGTCGAGCGCCGTCGCCGCGTCGAGGAACTCCTGCCGCCCCGCGTCGTCGGTGGCCTTGCGCGCCCACTCCCTGCGCTTGCCCGCCTCGGCGCGCGCGTGGGCCACGTCGGTGCGCGCGAGCGACGAGTCGATGTCTTCGATCTTGCGCGCGAGCTCGTGCCCGAGCTTCGCCGCCGAGCGCACCTGCTCGAGCGAGGTCGCGAGGAGGGGCTTGAGCGAGGGCGACGCCTCGTTCACCTGATCGACGAGGCGCGACTCGCTGTCGGCGACGCGCTCGAGGATGGCGAGGAGGTCGCGGTTGGTCACGGCGCGCGACCCCACGGCGGCGAGCGACGGCGTGGCGGTGGCGTCGCCGAGCGCGCGCGCGATGAACTTCGGGTCGCGCACCGAGAAGAACACCATGAGCGCATAGGGAATCAGCGCGAGGGGAAAGACCCACCACGGCGCGCCGAGGAGCGCGAACACGAGGCCCGAGCCCGGCACGACGAGGTTCATCGGCCGCGTGAGCGCCGCCGTGAGGAGCCGCCCCGCCCTGTCGTTCGCGGCGCTCAAAAGAACGACCCGATCTCGTCGTACACCGCGCGGATGTTCCCGACGTCGCCGTGGTAGTAGGCCCCGCCCGTGCGCGTGGCGATCTGACGGAGCACGGCCTCGTTGGCCTCGGGGCCGTAGCCGATGGTGAAGATCCGCACGGGGCTCCCGCTCTCGGCCGTGGCGAGGTGCGACAGGAGCGTCGGGAGGTTCAGCCTCGAGTTGCGGTCTTCGCCGTCGGTGAGCACCACGATGGCGTGGATGTGCGAGCGGTCTTGCCGCGCAGCGGATTCGACGAGGGTGCGCGCGCGGTCGACGGCGTCATAGAGGGCCGTTCCGCCGTCGGCGAAGACGCCCCGCACGCGGGGTACGAGCGCGCTCGGAGCGGTCGGTGAGGTGGGCGTGTCGATGTCGTTCGAGAAGGTGAGGAGCTGCGCGAGGTCGGTGCTCTGGAGCGATCCGAGGAACTGCGTGAGGCCCGCGCGCGCGCCTTCGAGGGGGGCGCCCGCCATGCTGCCCGAGCGGTCGAAGACGAGCATCACGCGGACGGCGCGCTTGGTCTGCCTCCAGCTCTCGAGCGTGGCGGCGAGGGTGCGTCCGTCGGGCGTGGCGAGGAGCGTCTGCGGCTCGTGGGGGTCGGCGCCGTGCGCCGCGTCGATGGGCGCGCCGAGGGCGATGTCGGTGTTCGCAGGGCGGAACCCGAAGCCCGTCATCGCCCGCTCTTGAATGGGTCGCGAGAGGAGGAAGGCCCTGAACTTCGCGGCGGCGTCGCGCTCCGCGGCGGTCACCCACGGCGCGCTGAGCACGAGGTACGGGTGATCGGCCCACATGGTCCCCTCGCGGGGGTAGAGGCTCACGAGCGGAAAGGGCATCGACGCGGCGTTGGGAGAGTTCCCCGCGGTGACGACGAGGTTCTCGTAGAGCACGGCGGCCGAGAGGTAGCCCGGGCCGTGCTGCGCCATCGTGTCGAAGAAGAAGCCCGTCGAGCGGCCGTAGTGCACCACCGACGACTCGATGTTGCGCACGAAGGCCGTGGCGCCCGGCGACGCGACGTCCTCCGCGGTGAGGTCTCGCACCTTGCTCACGGCGGCGTAGTTCTCCGCGAGCACCGAGATGAGCCCTGAGTTCGAATACGACGGGTGCGTGTGGCCGAAGCGAAAGTCGCCCCACTCGGGGTGACCGTGCGCGCGCCAGCCCTGCGGCTCCTGCGCGAGGGCGGCGATCTCGCTCCACCCGAGGCGACGCGCGGGCCAGCCGAGGGCCTCGGCCATCGGTCGCCACATCGCGATCACCACGGGAGACAGCACGAGCTGCTCGCCCGTCGTCACGATGGGCTGCGAGCCCGGTCCGTGCGCCGCCGTCCACGCGTCGTTGAGGAGCGGGATCACGAGGCTCGACGCGGGCGAGAAGACGTGCGCGCGGTTGCGTCCCGCGACGATGTCCGCGATGGGCTCGACGGAGCCCGTGTAGACCACGTGGACGCGCACCTCGCGGCCGTCGCTCAGCGTCGCGTGCGACGCGTTGAAGCGGGGGATCGCCTCCTCAGCCCATGCCTTCTTCTCGCTCGAAAACACGACCTCCAGCGTGAGCGGCGGTCGCTCGGTCGGAGACTGCGCTGAGCCCGTCGCGCCGGGCGCACCCGCGCGGTTGCTCTTGCACCCTCCGAGCGCGAGCAGGGTCAGAACGACGATCTGCACTGCTGCGATGAACGTTCTCACGCGCCCTTATATCGGAGCCGCGCACGCGTGAGTCAACGGATGTTTCCGTTTCGACACGCGGGCTTCGTTGGGGCGTTTCGAGGCGCTGGGCGGTTCAGCCGGGGCACGGGGCGCGCGCGGGCTCCGAAGCGTTGTTGTCGTCGCGGCACTCGCGGAAGGTCGGTCGCGCGGGGTCTACGACGATGCGCGCTTGATAGGTGGCCTCGGGGTCGGTGCCCATCGGCGTGCTGATTCGAAGCTCCTGCGCCGCGCCGGGAAAGAGCGTGACGTTCGTGTTCGCCGTGCCGAGCACGACCTGTCCGCCGTCGGCGCCGCGCCCGAGGAACTCCACGCGCACGCCCGCCGGGAGCGTGGCCTCGCCGAGGTTGCGCACCGTGGCGATGAGCATCGGCGGGAGGGCGCAGGTGACGGCGAGCGAGACCGTCGCGTCGGGCGCGTTGAAGAGCCCCGACTGCTGCACGTTCTGTCGGAAGTTGTTGAGCCACGGGAGCGTCCAGTTGCGCCGTTCGAGGCGCGGGATCTGTCCGTCGTACGAGGTCCCCGTGCACGCGTCGTCGCTCGCGAGGCAGATGTTGGTGACGTGGTACGCGTGCTGATTCCAGAGCGGCCGCGTGCCCACCCAGCTCCGCGCCACGTCGCGAAACACCCGCACGCCGCGGTACGCGGGCGCGCCCGTCGGAGGCGTCCACGCGATGCGTCCGCTCGTGGCGTCGGGCTCGTTCCACGGGGCCATGTTGCAGCGCCACCCCATCGGACCGGGGTCTGCGCCGTTCGAGACCACGACGATCTCCGCGTGTCCGTCGCCGTCGACGTCGGCGACGATCGACGCCTCGGTGCCCGTGAACGACGTGGTGAGCCCCGTCCACCGCACGGCCCCGGTGCGCCCGTCGAAGACCCACACGAAGCACTCGTCGGCGTAGATCACCTCCGCCGCGCCGTCGCCTTCGAAGTCGAAGACCGTCGAGCCGGTGACCGAGCTCGAGAGGTCGTGGTTCTCGGCCCGCCAGAGCACGGTGAAGGTCCCGCGCGCGAGGTCGGGCTCGAGCACCGCGTAGTAGTTGGCCTGCGCCACGCCGATCTCGGGGCGACGATCGCCGTCGAAGTCCGCCACCGTGGGCGCGCCGCCCGCGCCGGTGCCAGGGAGCATCAGCGGTCCGAGGCGCGTGGTGCCCGTCGCGCCGTCGAGCACGTAAGCCTGGCCGTTGCCGACGAGCACGACCTCCGCGCGACCGTCGCCGTCGAGATCGGCCACCGCGGGGAATCCGTCGGGCAGGTCCATGCGTCGCCAGAGCTCGGTGCCATCTGCGCGATACGCGGCGCGACCGGCGACGAGCTCGAGGTTGAGGTTCGCTGCACCATCCACATCGGCGAAGGTCGTGAGCGACTGCGAGACGTTGCCGCCGCCCGACGCGCCCGCGCCCGTGTAGCGCAGGAGGAGCCTTCCGCCCGCGGTGCTGAACACCGTGGCGCCGTAGGCGATCTCGGCGTAGCCGTCGCGGTCCATGTCGGCGATCGAGAGCCCGCCGCCCCACCCGAAGGCCGCCGCGTCGGAGCCCGGAATCGGGCGATCGCTGGTCATGAGGAGCCGCCCCGCGCCGTCGAGCACGACGACGTAGCCGTCGCCCGTGACGGCGGCGACGTCCATGTCGCGGTCGTTGTCGAGGTCGCCGAGCGCCACGGAGACGCCTGCGAAGCCCACGTTCGTCGGTGACGCGCGGTCGAGCGCGAGGAGGTCCGCGCCGGTGCGTCCGTCGACGACGCGGAGCACGCCCGTGTGACACGCCGTGGGCGTGGTGCCGTTGCACTGGCAGCAGGTGCCGAGGCCCGTGGTCGCGTGAATGGCGCGCCCCGACACGAAGACCACGTCGGGCGGATCGAGCGTGTCGACGCGGCCGTCGCAGTTGGCGTCGTAGAGCCTCCCCACCGCGGGCGTCGACCACACGTCGATGTGCTCGGGGAAGCGCTCCGGCGTCCGCGGCTGTCCCCAGCTCCACGCGGCCTCGGCGCTGAGCCTCCCGACGGGCGGACGATACTCACAGCGCGAGATGCACGACCCCGCGTCGCTCACGCCCGCGTCGCCCGCGGGGCATCGCGTCGGCAGCGTGAGGCAGCGTCCCGGCGGAGGCAGCGGGGTCGTGCACACGCGGCCCGCGTCGGCGCTCCCTCCGTCGCTTCCTCCGTCGACGCCCGCATCCACGGATCCTCCGAGCGAGGGCTCGCAGTAGCCTCCCGCGCCGCACTCGGCGCTCGTGCGACAGGCCGCGCCGGGCGTCACGCACGCGTTGGCGAAGCAGGTCTGCGTCGCGGCGCAGCACGTCGAGCCGCACACCCGCGCGCTCGGGCAGCAGCTCCCGCG
>JBPOHC010000867.1:0-9088 GCA_052035985.1 Myxococcota bacterium
ACGAGCGCGTCGCTCGACCTCACGGCGGCGCTGCGCGCGTCGCAGGCGCTCTCCAGCGAGATCGTGCTGTCGAAGCTCCTGCGCACGCTGATGGTCACGATGCTCGAAGCGGCCGGGGCGCAGCGCGGGCACCTCATCCTCCTCGGCGACGCGCCGAGCGTCGTGCAGCTCGACTCCGGCGCGGGCAACGCGGAGCCCGTCACCACGCCGGGGAGCTATCAAGACCACGACGACCTCGCCACCGACGTGGTGCGCTACGTCGAGCGGACGCGGGAGCGCATCGTGCTCGGCGACGCGTCGCGCGCGGGGCAGTTCCGCGGCGATGCCTACGTCACCGCGAAGCAGCCGCGCTCGGTGCTCTGCATGCCCGTGATCCGCAGCAAGGAGCTCGTGGGCGTGGTGTACCTCGAGAACAACCTCGTGGCCGACGCGTTCACCGCGGAGCGCTGCGAGGTGCTCGACCTGCTCGCCGCGCAGGCCGCCATCTCGCTCGAGAACGCGCGCCTCTACGACACGCTCGACAGCCGCGTGCGGGAGCGCACCGCGGCCCTCCACGCCAGCAACGAGGAGCTCTCGCGGGTGATCCGTCAGATGCGCGCCATGCAGCGGCAGCTCATCACGCAGGAGAAGCTCGCCTCGCTCGGCGCGCTGACGTCGGGCATCGCGCACGAGATCAAGAACCCGCTCAACTTCGTGAACAACTTCGCCGACGGCGTGGTGAGCCTCACCGAAGACCTCGAGAGCGAGCTCGCCCCCGCGCGCTCGAAGCTCGGCGCGGCCGTGGCTTCGTCCGTCGACGAGCTCATCGACGAGCTGCGCGAGACCGCGAAGAAGATCTCGGAGCACGGGCGCCGCGCCGACCGCATCGTCGGGGGAATGCTCGAGCACGCCCGCGCCAGCGGCGGAGAGCGCACCCCGGCGGACCTCGCGCGCCTCGTCGCGGAGCACCGCACGCTCGCGTGGCAGAGCTTCAAGAACCAGAACCCCCGCTCGACGATTTCGCTGGAGGGTGAGCTCGCCGCGATGCCCCCGGTGCCGGTCATCGCGCAGGACCTCGGCCGCGTGATCGTGAACCTCGTGAACAACGCGTGCTACTCGGTGATGGCGCGGCAGAAGCGCTCGGGGGCCGAGTTCAAGCCCACCGTGCGGGTGACCACGCGCGACCTCGGCGACCGCGTCGAGATCCGCGTGTGGGACAACGGCCTCGGCATCTCGCCGGAGCTGCGCGAGAAGATCTTTCACCCGTTCTTCACGACCAAGCCCGCGGGCGAGGGCACGGGCCTCGGCCTCTCGATCAGCCACGACATCGTGGCGCAGGGCCACGGCGGCTCGCTCACCGTCGAGTCTGAAGAGGGCCAGTGGGCCGAGTTCGTCGTCACGGTGCCCCGCGCCGTGAGCGACGCGAACCCTTCGAGTTGAGCCTCGATGCGCGACGCGATGAGGGTGCCGTGACGCACCGGAGGAACTGAAGACCGTGCTGAAGATCCTGAGCCTCGACGGCGGCCCGGGGCCGCTCATGGAGATCCGCGTGATCGAGCGCCTTGAGGAGAATTTCCTCAAGGAGGGCAAGAGCTTTCTGGAGCAGGTCGACCTCTTCGCGGGCACCTCCGACGGCGGCCTCATGGGGCTCTTCTTCGCCAAGGAGCTCTCGCAGCGCAGGCGCGACCTGGAGGCAGGGCGCGCCGCGAAGACGACCCTCGAGATCGTGCGCGCGTGCGAGGAGTTCTCGAACCGCTACGCCGCCGCCCTCGCGGCCAACACGCAGCACATCGCGCAGCTCCTCCTGCCCCTCGGCGCCACGCGGGAGCTCGCCCTCGAGCTCGCCTCGGCCCCGAACCTGCGGCGCAACAAGATCCGCGGCCTCCTGTGGGAGATCGCGAAGTTCCCGCTCCACGTGGGCGGCGCCCTCAAGGACATCTGGTCGATTCGAAACACCATCCTCGGGCTCCAGCCCCTCGCGCCCTCCGCGGACTTCGCGCGCATCATGGACGAGGGCTTCGGCGACTGGACCCTCGGCCAGCTCGACAAGCACGTGGTCATCCTCACGTTCGACACGACGGCGTGGAAGCCCCGCGCCTACCGCAACTTCGGCGCCTCGGACCCCGACGGCCAGGCCGACCTCGCGCGCGACCGTGACGTGCGGCTCTCCGAGGTCGCCATGAGCACCGCCGCCATGCCCCTCTTTCTCCCCGTCTACGGCGGAACCGGCGACCGCGGCTACCTCGACGGGATCTTCTCGGCCAACAACCCCTGCACCTCCGCCGTCACCCTCGCGCTCCGCCACCTCTGCGAGAACGCGAAGGGCAACCCCCTCGACGAGATGCTCCTTCTCTCGATGGGCGTGATGCAGTCGACCGAGGAGGCCAACATCGAGCACACGGGCGGCCTCCTCGCGCTCCTCGACCTGCTCACCGTCGACGACATCCACACGCGCATGACGCACTCGGCCCCGGCCGAGTCGCGCGAGGCCTACTACAACGACATCGACGCGCGCTTCGAGGTGTTCCGCAACCCCCAGCGCAAGGGCATCGGCGAGCGCCACTGGGGCTGGATCGAGTACGTGCGCCGCCCCACCTTCATCGCGAACATGCTCATCCACGGCATGAACGGCGAGGCCAGCGCGCAGAGCTCCCGCATGCTCCGCGGGCGCTTCTTCCGCCACGCGCCGCGCGTGTGCCTCGCGAGGGCGCTCTTCCGCACGGTCTTTCTCGGCCAGCAGATCAAGGACACCGACCTGCCCGACGACGCCGCGCGCTGCTTCGGCGACCGATCGAAGGACCCCGCGCGGGCGATCACCTCCGACGAGTACAAGAACCTCGTCGAGACCGACCGCCTCGTCCGCTGGCTCGAAGACGCCTGGTTCGCGAAGGACATCCGCGACGTCGACGAGACCGAGGGCCTCGAGGCCGCCCGCACCTCGGAGTCCTTCGCGGTGCCGACCGAAGGAGCGCCCGCCGAGGCCCGCGCCGAAGCGCACGCGCACGCACCCGCGCCCCCGCCCGTCGTCGCGTGGGAGGACCCCGACGCCCACGACGCGCCCGAGATCTCGATGGAGATCCCCACGTAGCGGGCGCCGTCGACAGCGCCTCCCCCGTTGCGCTACTCGTCGTCGCCATGAAGCTGCTCGAAGCGTTGGAGTCCGGTGCCTGCGGCGTCTCGTTCACGCTGCCGAAGGGCGCCGTCGTGCGCGCCTCCGAGCGCGAGGCCGTGGCCTTCACCGAAGACCGCGCGGGCCTCCAGTGGCTCGTCCATTTCGGCGACCTCGCCATCGACCTCGCGCCCGAGCGCGACGCCCTCCTCGCGCGCGACGTCGACGCGGCCGCGCGCGCGATTTTTCACGCCACCGAGCGCAACCTCGACGCGCTCGTGAAGCAGGGCAAGCTCTCGAAGAGCGCCCCCGATCCGCGCGTGACCGACCCCTCGTGGAGCCCCGTCATCGACGTGCGCCCCGTCTCGCTCTCCTCCGCGTCGGCGCTTCAGATCATTCACCGCAGCGCGTACCGACCGGGCATGGAGGCCGTCATGGGTCACCTCCTCGTCCCCACGGCGCACGGCGTGGTGGAGTTCCGGGTGACCGCCACCGACCGCACGAGCTCGGGCCGCGAGCGCGCGATCGGAGACGCCGTGGGCGAGACCGCCGCCGAGGCGCAGCGACGCTTCGACGACCCCGCCCTCGACGCGGAGCATCCGAAGCACTGCCTCAGCCGCGTGCGGGCCGCCCTCGCCGCGCTCACGGCTCCCGGGCGCGTCGAGGTGCTGCGCGCGCCGCTCGTTCCCACGGTCGGTGAGGTGCGCCTCGACGACTTCGGCGGCTCGCTCACCCTGCCCCCGCGCTTCGCCCTCGCGGGAGACGCTTCGAAGGACATCGCCCTCTTCACGCGCGTGAGCCTCGCGAACACCGACGGCGTGTGGCGCCTCGCGCTCGCCCGCCAGGACGCCGACGGCGTCTCGCGGCACCGCGCGCTGCGGAGGCGCGTCGAGACCTTCATCGCCGAGCGCTTCGGCATCGACGACCTCTCGACGGCGAAGGTCGACCTCTCGCACGCGGAAGACGGCTCCGCGCGGCTGCGCGTCTGCTTTGAAGCGAACGGCGGCGTCAACGCGCTCGCCTCGGTGTGGTGGCTCCACCCCGACGGAGGGCTCCGCGGGCTGCAGCTCTCGGCGCCCGCCGACGCGACGCTCGGAGAGACCCTCGCGCTCTTCGACCCGACCGCCGCCTCGTGGAAGGTCACCGCGGCCTGACCGCAGGGCCGCCCGGTTCCACTTGCGCGGGCGGTGTCCGCGTGGGACCCATTGCGCCCCGATGGTCAACAAAAAGACCGCGTCATCGGATCGTGAGTCGAACGCTTCGGGGTGGCTCCTGTGGCTGCTCGCGCTGCCCCTCGCGACCGTGTCTGTCATCGCCCTCGGCGCGTTGCTGACCGACAAGCTCGGTCTCCCGTCGCCCGCCGTGGCGGTCGCCGGTGTGATCGTCGCGCTCGTCGCGCCGCTGCTCATCGACCGCGCCATCACGCGCGCGTACCGAGGCATCGATCCCTCGGCGAAGGGCGTCGCCGCGCAGGTCACGCTCCTCTGGAACCTCGCGATCGTCGTCGCGCTCCCGCTCGCGGCGCCAACGTCACTCGGAGCCGCGCTCCAGCGACGCGGCGACTGGCTCTTTCCGAGCGCGCACGGCACGGCCCCCGACGGACTGCGTGACGGCATGCGCACCGCGGGCGCGAAGCTCTCGGGCGTCACGATCGACGCGGGCGTCTCCGACGCGGGCGCGCTCAGCAGCGACGCAGGCGTCGCCCGCGACGCGGCGACGATCGCCGCCGACGTCGTCGACGACGCGCCCATTCCCACGGACCGCGACCTCACCCCGCAGGAGATCCTCAGGCTGCGCGCCGACTCCGTGGTGATCGTCGCCGCCCGCGGTCGCGCCGACGCGTCCTCGATCCTCGCGCGCTTCACGGGCATCAGCGCGCCGATGGTGTCGGGCAGCGGCTTCATCGTCGACGGCGACGGCCTCGTGGTCACCAACGAGCACGTCATCCACGGCGCAGAGAGCGTCCGCGTGACGCTCCATGACGGGCGCGAGTTCACGCCCGTGACGCTCCTCGCGGTCGATCGATCGCACGACCTCGCGCTCCTCCGCGTCGACGCGCGCGGCCTCGCAGCGGCGCCCGTCACGCAAGACGACACCGTCGCGGTGGGCACCCGCGCGACGGCCATCGGCAGCCCCCTCGGGCTCTCGTACACGCTCACCGACGGGCTCATCAGCGCGGTGCGCGAGGCCGAGGGGACGACCTTCCTCCAGATCGAAGCGGCCATCGCGCCCGGGTCCTCGGGCGGGCCCCTCTTCGACCCGCGCGGAAAGGTCATCGGCGTGACCACCGCGACCGCGGGCGCCGCAGGGATGAACCTCGCGCTGCACCCGCGCTACATCCGAGCGCTCCTCGCGCGCACGCGGTCGCCCCACGCGCTCGCGGCCTTCGCACCCGAGGTGCGCGTCGTCGACCTCGAGCTCGAAGGCGCCGAGGCGTCGCCCGTGGAGCGCATGAACCTCAACGACGCCGCGCGCATGCTGGCCGCGGGCATCGAGTCGTGCCGGGCCCGCGCGCCGCGGGGGACCTTCGTCACGATGCGCTACGACAGCCGCGGTCGGACGCGCTCGAGCGACGGCTTCGTCATGCCCCTCGCCACGACCGAGGGAGGCATCGAG
The DNA here is from genome assembly GCA_052035985.1 of Myxococcota bacterium. GTDB lineage: Bacteria > Myxococcota_A > Polyangia > Polyangiales > CAISKJ01. Next base: position 5,705 of record JBPOHC010000867.1, read on the forward strand.
AGCGACCTCGGCCGCGACGGCGAGGCGTGCCTGGCCGACAACCTGCGCCTCACCGGCATGAGGTTCCTCAGCGTCATCGAGCGAGACCACCGCGACGAGATCGCCGCGGGGAACGCCATCGCGGTTCGCTTCGTCGCGCGCGCCGGACGCGACGACCGCGACGCCGCCGCGCGAGGGATCACCGTGCGCTACGAGATCTCGCGGCGCGGCGCGCGAGACGCGGGCGACGACGAATCGCCCGACGACGTGCCTGAGGGGCCGTGACGCACCCGATCGCGCGGTCGAAGCTGCGCGTGGTGATGGTCCTCGCGGCGCCGATCTGATAATGGCGTCGCGAGTCATGAACAAGCCCGAAGAACTCCTCGAACGCGCGTGGGACCTGCTCGAAGACGGTGAGATCGACGAGGCTCGCGCCATCGGCGAGCGCCTCCTCGACGACGCCGCCTCGCGCCCCGACGCGCTGCTCGTCCTGGCCGCGTGTCACCGCGAGAACGGCGACGCCGCGCGCGCGCTCGAGACGCTCCGCGAGGCGCAGGACGCAGACCCCGAGTGGGCCATGCCCGCGCTCTGGACGGCAGAGATCCTCGCCACGGAGCCCGGCCGCGTGGAGGAGGCCCTCTCGCTCGCGACGCAGGCCGTAGAGCTCGCCGACGAGGAGGAGGTCTTCCTCGACGCGCTCGCCCTCAAGGCCGGCATCGAGGTCGGCCTCGGACGCCTCGACGCGGCGCGCGAGACGCTCGCCGAAGCGCCGCCGGCCGGCGAAGCCGAGATCCCGCCGCCCATCGCGCGCGAGTTCGCGCACCTCTACCTCGCGGTGGGCGACGCCGCCGCGTCGCGAGAGCGCTTCGAAGCGCTGGTGGCCGACGACGCCGCCGACGCCGACGCGTGGCACGGCCTGGGCTTCGCGGCCGACGCGCTCAACGACGCGACGGCGCGCGACCGCGCGTGGCTCGAGACGCTCTCGCTCGACATGGCCGCCGACGACGACATGGGCGGCGACGCGTTCACCGACGCGGAGCTCACGGAGATCGCCGCGGCGGCGCTCTCGACCCTGCCCAAGCGCGCGAAGACCTTGCTGGCAGGCGTTCCGCTGCGGTCGACGGCGTACCCCACGACCGACGAGGTGCGCGCGGGCCACGACCCGAGGCACGTGCTCCGCTTCGTGCGCAGCGACGGGAGCGGGGCGGTCCCCTCCGAGGTGGTCTTCTACCGCAAGAGCATCGAGCGCGAGTGCGACGACGCCGAGGCGCTCTCCGAAGAGCTCTCCGACGCGCTGCTCCGCGAGGTCGAGTCGCTGCTCGGCGCCGAAGGCGACGCGTAGCCCTCCCCGACGATCACCCGCACCGCCGCCACGCCGAAGAGCGGTAACAGAAACCCATCGTACAGGGCCTCGAACGCCGGCAGCGGACGCACCGCCGAGAGCTGCCACGCCAGCGCTCCGCCGAGCGTCGCGAGCGACACCCCTCCCCACACCCGACGCGCGCGCACGCCGCCCACGAAGCACAGCGCGATCGCCGCGATCGAGAGCGCCGCGTCGACGCCCGCGGTCACCGCCGCATACGACTCAGGGAGCCATCCGTCGCGCCACGCCAGCAGCCGCACGAGGCCCACGAGCCGCAGCGCCGAGAGCATCAGCGCGCCGTCGCGCACGGCGGCCACGGGACGGGCCACGAGACCGACCGCCGACGTGAGCAGCGTCGCGACCGCGAAGGCCGCCCCGACGTCCCACGGACGCAGCGAACGCGCGCCCGAGAGCGACACCGCAAACGCCAGCCACGCGCCGAGGAGCGCCAGCCAGAGCCCCGCCCCCGCGCGGTCGAAGCGACCCGCCCCTGCCCCCCTCGGCGTCACCAGCGGAACGAGCCCCGCGAGCAGCGCGGCGGTCGCCGAGACACCGAGCACGAGCGCGAACAGGAGGCGTGAGCTGTCGGTCATCGCGCGGCGCGTATATCAGTTCGTTCCCCCTCCACGCGAGCGGGCAAAGGGGGGTAGTGTCCGCCGCCATGCGCGACTCAACCTTCACGCTCGACCGCGACGGCGAGCGCGTCTTCGTGTACGCATGGCTCCCCGACGCGTCGGTGACCCCGCGCGGCGTGGTGCAGATCAGCCACGGGATGGCCGAGCACGCGGGTCGCTACGTGCCCCTCGCCGAGGCGCTCACCGCCGTGGGCTTCGCGGTCTACGCGCACGACCACCGCGGCCACGGGCGCACCGCGGGCGACGCCTCACGCCGCGGCTTCTTCGCAGAGCGCAACGGCTGGCGCGCGGTGATCGACGACATCTACGCCGTGGGCGACCGCGCGGCGAGCGAGCACCCCGGGCTCCCGCGCGTGCTCTTCGCGCACAGCATGGGCGCGTTCATGGCGCAGCAGGTGATGTTCGAGCGCGGCGGTGACTACGCCGGCGTCGCGGTGTCGGGCTCGACGAGCGGCGTGAGCAACCCGCTGGCCCCCATCGGCCGCGTGATCGCGCGCGTCGAGCGGTTCCGCGTGGGCGCGCGGTCGCCGAGCAAGCTCCTCACGACGCTCTCGTTCGGAGAGTTCAACCGCAAGTTCAAGCCCGCGCGCACCGAGTACGACTGGCTGAGCCGCGACCCCGCGCAGGTCGACAAGTACATCGCAGACCCGTGGTGCGGCTTCGACGTGAGCACGCAGCTCTGGATCGACCTGCTCGACGCGCTCCCCACGCTGGCCGACCCGACGAACCTCTCGAAGGTGCCGAAGGCTCTCCCGGTGTACGTGCTCGCGGGCAGCGACGACCCGGTCAACGGCGCCCTCAAGGGCCTCCACAAGCTCGTTCGAGAGTGGAGCGACGCGGGCCTCCGCGACATCACCTGGAAGGTCTACGAAGGAGGAAGGCACGAGATGCTGAACGAGACCAATCGAGCCGAGGTGCTCGCCGACATCGTCCGCTGGGTCGAGCGCGTGGCGCCCGCGAAGCAGGTGGCGTCATGAAGCGCGCGACCGTCGACATCACCGGCATGCACTGCGGCGGCTGCGTGGCCTCCGTCGAGCGCGTGCTCACGAAGCTCCCCGGCGTGGCCTCGCGCGAGGTCAAGGTCGGACGCGCCACCGTGACCTTCGACGACGGCGCCGTCACCGAGGCCGCCCTCCGCGACGCCATCGACGGCGCGGGCTTCGAAGTGTCCGCGCTCTCCGTCTCCGACGCCTGACACTCCCCCTCCAGCCTGCACCGCGGCGCGACCTTCGTACGGCCCCGTACGAGTCGCGTCGCGACCCATGCACCACAGCTTCAACCCACAGCGTTCGTGACCTCGTACGTGTCCGAACGATCGATCACGCGACGCCGTCGGTCTACGCTCGCCGCAGCGCGAGCGACGACGCCTTGGAGAGGTTGATCCGCATCGTCGGCGTCGCGAGCCAG
>JBPOHC010000294.1:0-1876 GCA_052035985.1 Myxococcota bacterium
GTGCGACGCACTCGATCTACGCGCGCGCTGCATCGAGGCTGCGACGGAGGTGCAGACGGCGGTGAACGCGCAGCGCGCGAGGCTCAACTACGAGGCCCCGTCGATGGCGCGTCTCTGGAGCGCGTCACGGTGGTGGAAGCTCCTCGCGGACGCGGGGACGCGCGTGCCCGACGGCGAGACCAGCGCGCTGCTCCCGAGCTTCGGTGGAGACGCTCGGGCGCTGGCGAAGGTGGTTCCCGAGGGGGCGCTCTTGCGCGACCTGCCCGACGCGCTCGCGGCGATCGTCTCCCTGTGGGACACGGGCTACGCGCTCCATGAGATCGACGCGAAGCGCGCGGCGCTGACGCTGCTCATCCCGAGGCCGTAGCGCCGATTCCAGAGCGCTGTGGTGGAGCAAACAACTGGCGGCCGTGAGGACGCCGGGAGATCGCGCTGAGATCGCCCCCGGCGTCGTGACCGCCGCCGGTCCCTTGACTCGATCGAGGCTCGCAAACAACTGGCGGCCGTGAGGACGCCGGGAGATCGCGCTGAGATGGCCGTGAGGACGCCGGGAGGTCGCGCTGAGATGGCCGTGAGGACGCCGGGAGGTCGCGCTGAGATGGCCGTGAGGACGCCGGGAGATCGCGCTGAGATGCGTGACCTGCCCGACGCGCTCGCGGCGTCGTCGAGCGCGAGGCGCTCCGCGAGGCTCACCCGAGGAGCTGCGCGAGGAAGCGCTCGCCGTCGAGCACGAGGAACTCGCACGGCTCCAGGCATCGCACCGACGCGCCGCGGAGGCCGCCGTCGAAGAGCGCCATCTCGCCGAAGAAGTTCCCGCCGGTGACCGTGGCGACTGCCACGTCGCCCGCGCGCGAGGCGCGGTACACGAGCACCTTGCCGCTCACGATGACGTAGACCTTGTCGGCCTTGTCGCCCTCGCGAAAGACCACGTCGCCGGGCTCCATCGTGACGACGCCCGACCCCGCGAGCAGCGCCTCGCACTGCGCGTCGTCGAAGTGCGCGCAGAGCGGCACCCTGCGCAGCGCCTCGGCGCCGTCCGTCGACGCCTCGCCCGCCACGAGGAACTCCCTCGGCACGCGCTTGCGCTCGCCGAACCAGTCGTAGGCCGATGGCCTCTCTCCCGGCGCGGCGTCGGTCTCGGCGAGCATCTCTTCGACGACGAGGTCGAGGGCCTTCGACGCGTAGCTCCGGATGATGAGCATCGAGAGCTCGTTGGAGTTGGGCGACATGGGGTACGCCTTGAGCGCCGCGATGAGGTCGTCGTCGCCCTGATCGGCGAGGCGATAGTCCGTCGGACGGAAGCCCGAGGTGAACGACGTGTACGGCGGGTTCTCCCACCCCGCGACGCGGTGCTCGGGGTCGCGGAGCATCGCGAAGAGCTTGTTCGCGACGCGCGTCTGGAGCTGGTTGTACGCGTGGAGCTCGTCGCGCGCGCGCGGGTCGGTGAGCTCGCGCTCGTACTGCCGCTTGGCGTCGACGTGGCGCGGGTACACGCGGAAGAGCGTGACGAAGCCGTGGTTGTCGGGGTTCACGCAGACGAAGTGCTTCTCCTGCGCGAGCAGCGCGCGGAGCGAGAGGCCGACCTCGATGAGCCGACCGAGCATCACCTGAAAGCCGATGCGCCCGAAGAGCCGGAGCGTGGCCCAGCCCGCGAGCGCGGTGGAGCCGGGGCGCGAGCACTCGAGCGTGAACTTGAAGGGGTTGTAGGGCGTGCGGTCTTGCAGGTACGCGGGCATCGGTCGGCTGAGGAGGTCGACCATGCGCGCGTAGTCGCGCACGAGAAAGTAGCTGCAACAGTACGGAGACCACCCCGTCTTGTGCAGGTCGATGCCCACGGCGTCGGCGTGGGCGATGGGCTCGATGAGCTGCTGGTTGT
>JBPOHC010000413.1:0-3547 GCA_052035985.1 Myxococcota bacterium
CACCCGCGCGCAGGAGCTCCGTTCGCGCGACCTCAACGCCCCCTCGGACGTGGACACCGCCCGCGGCTCGCACGAGGTGGCCCTCGCCGACGTCGCCGTCGCGCGCGCCGCCATCGCCAGCGCCCAGGCCGCCCTCCTCCGCGCGCAGACCGACCTCAACAACACCCGCATCCTCGCGCCCATCGACGGGGTGGTGATCCAGCGCTCCATCGACGAGGGGCAGACGGTGGCCGCGAGCTTTCAGGCGCCGGTGCTGTTCCTCCTCGCGGGCGACCTCACGCGCATGCGGATCATGGCGAACATCGACGAGGCCGACATCGCCAAGCTCCACGAGCACCTCCAGGCCGAGGCGCGCGTCGACGCCTTTCAGGGCGAGGTCTTTCGCGGCGAGGTCGCCGAGGTGCGCTTCGGCTCGACCACCACGTCGGGCGTGGTGACCTACCCCGCGGTGATCACCGTCAACAACCCCGCGCTCAAGCTCCGCCCCGGCATGACCGCGACGATCACGGTCACGTCGAACCGCCACCAGAACGTGCTCCGCGTGCCCAACGCTGCCCTGCGCTACGAGCCTGGCGCGCTCTCCGAGGGCGCCGACGCGGGCGTTCGTCCGAGGCGCTCGCGCGACGACGACCGCGGCGACGGAGGCACCGAAGCGCCCGTGCGTCGCGGCGCCGTGTACGTGCTCGAAAACGGCGCTCCGCGCAGGGTCCGCGTGCGCATCGGCCTCATCGACGAGGCGCTCACCGAGGTGTCGGGCGAGGGCCTGAGCGAGCGCTCTCAGGTCATCGTCGACGAGATCGACACGACCCCCGCGTCGGGTCGCGCCTCCGCGGCGGCCTTCGGCAGCGGCGGCGGTCGCAGGCCGAGGTGACGCGATGAGCGGGCCCGTCATCGAGATGGAGGGCATCGAGAAGAACTACCTCACGGGCGAGGTGGTGTTCCGCGCGCTCCGCGGCGTCTCGCTGCGCATCGAGCACGGCGAGTACGTCGCCATCGGCGGCCCCTCGGGCAGCGGCAAGAGCACGCTGATGAACGTCATCGGCTGCCTCGACCGACCGAGCGCGGGGCGCTACCTCCTCGCCGGTCACGACGTGTCGAACCTCGACGCCGACGCGCGATCGCACGTGCGAAACAGGCTCCTCGGCTTCGTGTTCCAGGGCTTCAATCTCCTGGCGCGCACGTCGGCGCTCGAGAACGTCGAGCTTCCCTTAGCCTACCGCGGCCTCCCAACGAAAGAGCGCCGCGCGCGGGCCGCGAAGGCACTCGACCTCGTGGGCCTCGGTTCGAAGCTCAACAACACGCCCAACCAGCTCTCGGGCGGTCAGCAGCAGCGCGTCGCCATCGCGCGCGCGCTCGTCACGTCGCCGCGGGTGCTCCTCGCCGACGAGCCTACGGGCAACCTCGACACGGCCACGACCGAAGAGATCCTCGCGCTGCTCCAGGGCCTCCACCGCGAGCAGGGGCTCACCATCGTGATGGTCACGCACGAGCCCGACGTGGCCGCCTGCGCGAGCCGTCAGATCATCGTGAGAGACGGCCTCATCGCGAGCGACACGCCCATCGCGCACCCCCGCCAGGCCGGCGTCGCGCCCGTCGAGACGCCGCAGGGAGGGCGCTGAGATGTGGTGGATGGCCCTCCGCCTCGCGGTGCTCTCGCTCGCGCGAAACAAGCTCCGCGCGTCGCTCACGGTGCTCGGCATTCTCATCGGCGTCGCGGCCGTCGTAGCGATGACCGCGATCGGCGAGGGCGCCAAGGAGAGCATCGAGAAGCAGATGACCGCCGTCGGCGTGAACCTCATCTGGGTGTGGCCCGGCGCCAGCGTCTCGTCGGGCGTGCGAGGTGATTCCGGCGCGCGCGCGGCCCTCACCGAAGACGACGCGCGGGCCATCGCGCGAGAGGTCACCGCGGTGCTCGCGGTGGCGCCCACGCTCGGCACGAGCGCGCAGGTGGTCTACGGCGCGCGCAACGTCGCGACGCGCATCACGGGCACCACGCCCGACTACCTCGCCGCGAGAGACTGGCCCATCGCGCGCGGGAGGGCGTTCATCGACACCGACCTGCGCTCCGCTGCGAAGGTGTGCCTCATCGGCGAGACGGTGCGCCAGTCGCTCTTCGGCCGAGCCGACCCCGTGGGGCAGACCATTCGCATCGGCAAGCTGCCCTGTCAGGTGATCGGGCTCCTCGCGCCCAAGGGGCAAGGGAGCTTCGGTCAGGACTACGACGACACGATCATCATGCCGATCACGTCGGTGCGCGCGAGGCTGCGCGGGTCGACGGGCCGCGAGGTCGATCAGATCATGGTGAGCGTGCGCACGCCCATGCAGGTGCGCCGCACGCAGGCCCAGGTGACCGCGCTCGTGCGCCAGCGCCACAGGCTCCAGGAGAGCGAGGAGAACGACTTCTCCGTGCGAAATCTCCAAGAGATGATGGAGACCTTCGAGCGCACGCGCAGCACGCTCTCGACGCTGCTCCTCTCGATCGCGTGCATCGCGCTGCTCGTGGGCGGCATCGGCGTGATGAACATCATGCTCGTGTCGGTGACCGAGCGGACGCGCGAGATCGGCATCCGCCTCGCGGTGGGCGCGACCTCGGGAGACATCCTCGCGCAGTTCCTCGTCGAGGCCGTCACGCTGTCTGCCATCGGAGGCATCGCGGGGCTCGCGCTCGGCGTCGGCGCGGGCATGGCGCTCGGCAAGGCGATGGACTGGAACGTCAGCTTTCAACCCATCGCGGCGATCATCGCCCTCGGCACGTCGAGCGGCATCGGAGTGGTGTTCGGGTTCTTCCCCGCGCGCCGCGCTGCAGCCCTCGACCCGATCACGGCGCTCCGCCATGAGTGATGTGTTCTCAAGGGGTTGTGAGCGCTTTCATCGGGTGACGCATCAAGGTTGACCCCCACCGAGTTCGACCCCACACCCCGACGCCACGCGCTCTGCATCCAACCCACCGATGCGAGTGAAGAAGTGACCGAAACCCCAATGAGCCCCGCAGCGCCTCCTCGCACCTCTGGAGCCGTCGTCGTCACCGGCCTCGCGGCCATCTCCCTCGGCATGGTCGCGGCCCTCACCGCGATGCGTTCGTGGGACGTCGAGCGCGGCGCGCGCGGCCTCGCCGTGGAGCTCGGCGCCGTCGAGCAGGCGGCGCGCGCGATGCGCCTCTCACGACTCCCGGGGCTCGAGCGTGACGCCGTCGCGGCGGCGCTCGAAGCCTCGTCGATCCCGATGCGACCCACGCAGAAGACCTCGCCCACGATCGTCGAAGCGCTCGCGACGGCGACCGCGGCGGCGTCTCGCGTGGAGTTCGTGCGCGCGCCTGACGGGTCGATTCGCGCGCTCGCGGCGACGAGGGACGGCGACGCGCTCGCGACGGCCTCCGACGATCGCACGGTGCGCATCTGGAACCCTCGCTCGATGCGCGCACCCGTCGCGACGGTCTCCGCGACCGACACCGACGTGATCGAAATCGCCTTCTCTGAAGACGCTTCGAAGCTCCTCACGATGGGCCGCGACGGATCGCGTCGCATGTGGGACGCGCACACCGGCGCTC
>JBPOHC010000359.1:0-3321 GCA_052035985.1 Myxococcota bacterium
GAACGCGGTACAAGTCCGCCGCATGAGGCTCCACTTCGCGACGGTCCCCATCCACGGCGGCGCGGAGGCCGAAGAGGAGCTCAACCGTTTCCTCGCCTCCCACCGCGTCGTGAGCGTCGATCGCCACCTCGTGACCGAGAGCGGCGGGAGCGTGTGGGCCGTGTGCGTCACCTGGATCGACGGCGCTCGCTCCGACGACGCCTCCCGCGCAGACGCGAAGAAAGCCCGCGTCGATTACCGCGAGATCCTCACCGAGGCGCAGTTCGCCGTGTTCGCGAGGCTCCGCGAGCTCCGCAAGACCATCGCCGAGCGCGACGGCGCCCCGCCCTACGCGGTGTTCACCAACGAGCAGATCGCCGAGATGGTCCGTCGCGGCGTGCGCAGCGCCGCCGAGCTCGCCGCCATCGAGGGCGTCGGCCCGGCGCGCGTCGAGAAGCACGGGAGCGCCTTCCTCGACGTGCTGCGCGCCTCGCCGACCGCGCCGACGGCGCAGCCGATCGATGCCCCGACGTAGCCGCGTCAGCCTCGACGACGTCGCCGACTTCGACACCCTCGTCACGGCCTTCTGGCGCGCCGCGCGGGGGCACCGACACAACGCCGACGTCCAGCGCTTCTCCGCGTCGCTCGACGCGCAGCTCTCGTCGCTGCGCGCAGACATCCTGACGGCGAAATCGCCCGAGGGCGCGTGGCGCTGCTTTCGTGTGTTCGACCCGAAGCCGCGGCGGATCCTCGCGCCGTGCTTTCGTGACCGCGTGCTCCACCACGCGATGATGGCGCACATGGGACCCGTGCTCGATCGCGCGCTCGTCGACGACACCTTCGCGTGCCGCGTCGGCCGAGGAACGCTCGCCGCGGTGCTCCGCGCGCAGAAGCTCCTCCGTCGTCAACCCTGGTTCGTGAAGGTCGACGTGCGCGCGTTCTTCGCGAGCGTCGACCACGCGATGCTCCGCGCGATCCTCTCGCGGCGCTTCAAGGACCGCGGGCTGCTCTCGCTCTGCGATCGCGTCCTCGCGACGACGCCCGACGGTGCCGGGCGCGGCCTCCCGATCGGCGCGCTGACCTCGCAGCACTTCGCGAACACGTACCTCGACGCGCTCGATCGCCACCTCCTCGAAGGGCTGCGCGTGCGCGCGATGGTGCGCTACATGGACGACGTCGTCTGGTGGTGCGACGACCGCGACGAAGCGCGGCGCACGCTCGCGGAGGTGCGCGAGTTTCTGCTCCGTGAGCGCGCGCTCGAGGTGAAGCCCGACGCGCGCGTCGGACGCAGCGACGACGGGGTGAGCTTCCTCGGGTTTCGCATCACGCGCGGGGCGCTGCGGCTGTCGCTCCGTCGGCGACGTCGGTACGCCGAGGGACGTCGGGCGGCCGAGGGGCTCTTCGCGGCGGGTGTCGTCGACGCGGCGGCGCTTCAGTCGCGCTTCGACGCGGTGCTGTCGACGACCGCCCACGCCGACGCCGCTGCGTGGCGGCGGGCGGAGCTCGCGCGTCGGGCGACGGTCGACGCGTGACGCGGCGCTGCGGTAGTCTGCGCCTCGCGGTGGAGGTCGAACGGGTACGAAACGGGTCCTTCGTGGTGGCTCCTGGAACAACAACGCGAGGAACGTGCGCGCCGCAACGCGCAACGCGAACGATCCACGCAACGCCAACGACAACATCGGGCTCCGGCTCGCCCGAGCGCAGACGCGGCGCGGAAGCGTCCGCATCTGACCAGACCTCCGCTGCGTCCGACGGCACGTCGCGTCGGCGAAACCCGAGCGGGCCCCGGCGGGGGAGTAGCTGTCGCGGACGCGCAGTCGAAACCTCGCCGGGGTTCCACCTCCAGGGCGTTGAGGTCGCGCGCGAAATGGCTTTGGAGGAAGGGATCGGCGCTCTCCGGCCGCGTGTTGATCCTGGATTGTTCACGACGATTGTCGCGTCGCTGTCGCCGCGTGTTGAAACACGCGGCAACACGCGCGATCGCGACGCGCTCGAAGCCCGCAGCGGGCTCACGGGATGTAGTCGGCGAGGCGCCGACTTCACGCGGCGTATCGCGGGCGCATGTTGCCGCGTGTTTCAACACGCGGCGGCGCGAAGTAGCTCTCGTCAAGTCATCGGGTGCCGTCGATCGGCGTCGACGCGGCTCCTCCTTCGGAGCGTCGCGTGAGCGCGGGGCCGCTCGAAGGCGGCGGTGCGCCCGCGTGGGCGAGCGCGTGGGGCGAGGATCGCTTCGGCGTGTACGCGGCGTTCTGCGTGAACGGCGTCGAGCACCGGATGCGGTGGATCCCACCGGGGCGCTTCGTGATGGGGTCGCCCGAAGGGGAGGCAGGGCGGTACGGCGACGAGGAACGCGATTGGAGCGAGCTCCAGCACGAGGTTGTGCTGACGCGCGGTTACTGGCTCGGCGAGACGCCGGTGACGCAGGCGTTGTGGTCCGCGGTGATGGGCGCGAACCCGAGCCGCTTCAAGAGCGCGGATCGCCCGGTGGAGAGCGTGAGCTGGGACGACTCGATGGAGTTCTTGAAGAAGCTGAACGGGCTGGTGCGAGGTCTCAACGTGGGGTTGCCGACGGAGGCGGAGTGGGAGCACGGGTGTCGCGCGGGGACGAAGACCGCGACGTGGGTCGGTGATCTCCAGATCCTCGGTGAAAACAACGCTCCCTTGCTGGACACGATCGCGTGGTACGGCGGCAACAGCGGCGCCTCGTTCGACCTCGCGGACGGCGAGGATTCGAGTGATTGGCCGTCGAAGCAACACGCGCACACGAAGGCGGGGACGCGCGTCGTCGGGCAGAAGTCCGCGAACCCTTGGGGCCTGTACGACATGCTGGGGAACGTGTGGGAGTGGTGCTCTGACTGGCACGCTCCGTACGACGCGGCTCCCGCAGTTGATCCGCGCGGTGCTGAGTCGGGTTCGAGACGGGTCCTTCGTGGTGGCTCCTGGTTCAACCTCGCGAGGCTCGTGCGCGCCGCAACGCGCGACGCGAACGATCCACGCTACGCCGACGTCTACTTCGGGCTCCGGCTCGCCCGAGGTCAGTCTGCGCTCCAGGGAGCAGGCGAGAAGAGAGGCACCACCGGAGGGCGTAGGCGGATGCCGTAGCCCGGAGAGGTGGTGCCGAGGGCGAAGGCGCGGGGCTTGAGTTCAACGCGTTCAGTTTGATCGCGGCGGGGCAGTCGGAGTGCCTTGCCCGACGCGAGCGGAGCGAGCGTCTACGCGCTGTCGTTCGATGTGCGCAAGCGCTGTCTCGAAGGGGTTTTACGCGCGCGATGCGACGACGACGTCTCGGGAGCTCCGCGCGCGAGCGCGAACGCGGTACAAGTCCGCCGCATGAGGCTCCAC
>JBPOHC010000527.1:0-2203 GCA_052035985.1 Myxococcota bacterium
GATCGACAAGTCGCTGCGCGTTGTCGGTGACCGCGAGTGGCGCCGCAGTGCGATGACACAGCCCGCCCCCTTCACCGAAATGCCTCTCACATGGGCACGCGCGTTTGGCGGCGAAGGCTTCGCGTCCAACCCCCTTGGAAGGGGCTTCGCGCCGGCGGAGACTCCCCAAGGCGTCGTCCACCAACTGCCCAACATCGAAGACCCCAGCGCCCCTGTGCGGACGATCGATGACACCCCGATGCCCGCGGGCTTCGGCGGCTACGATTTCACGTGGCCGCAGCGCTTCGCCAAGGTGGGAAACTACGACAATGAGTGGCTCAAGACGCGATTCCCAGGCTTCGCGGGCGATATGGACTGGTCGATCTTCAACGTGACGGCCGCCGACCAGCAGATCGAGGGGTACTTTCGCGGAGACGAAGAGTTCCTGCTCGAGAACATGCACCCAACGAAGCCGACGCTTCGAGGCCGCCTGCCGGGCCTCGTCGCGCGTTGCTTCATCAACCGCCGCACGGCGGACGGTGAGGTACTCTCCGAGCTCTCGACGCGCCTCGACACGGTGCACCTCTTTCCTCACGCGGAACGCGGTATCCTCGTGTACCGGGCGATCGCGCGCGTCACCGAAGATGACGCCGACGATGTGCTCCAGATCATGATCGCGTGTGAGCGCCACGGCGAACCCCGACCCGTGGAGCACTACCACGATGTCTTGCGCCGCCGCCTCGACCGCGAAGTGTCGCACCTCTATGCGCTCCGCGACGACGAACTGCTCCCTCCTCCGCCGTCCGGCGCACCCGCTCCGCGGCCCGAGAAGACCGAGATGGACGACCTGATTGCGACCGAAGGGTTGCTCCAGGCAAACCTCCGTCGGCGCTACGATGCGGAGCGCGCGAAGATGCGCGCGGCCATGGCGGAGAATGGCTTCGAAGCCCCCGAGCCTGAACCACCGCCCATCGACTTCGACACACCGCCACCGACGCTCGAACAACTCCCCGCATTCCTCGCGAAACTCGACGCCGATGTGGAGCGTCAGGTGCAGGAGGCTCAGGATGCACGCGCGAAGGCCGAGGCCGAGGCCGAGGAGTTCCAGAAACGCTTCGGCATCGAGCCCCCCACCGAGGAGCAGAAGCAGGGCGGTCCTCCTCGCTTCTCGGCGCAGCAGGAACTCGCGAACCTCCGAGAGATGTACGCGCTGGCGGAGGCCCACGGCGCGGCCGATCAATTCAGCCCACATCCCGACGACCCCGCCGTCGTCCAGCAACTCACGGAGGCGGAAACAAAGCTGAAGGACGTATACCGCCGCTTCGCGCACCACATGCCCGACGCGGGCCGACGCTGGGGCGCATCGAGCCAGTCCGAGCGTGACGCCGTCGCCGAAGCTTTCGCCGCCGGACGCAGCCTCGTCGGCACCGACCTCACGGGCGTCGACCTGTCCGACATGGACCTCCGCGGCGCCGACCTTCGTGGCGCGATGATGGAGTGCTGTTGCCTCGAGAACGCGCGCCTCGACGGCGCCGACCTCTCCGATGCCGTGCTCGCCCGCGCCGACCTCACGGGCGCGACCCTCACGGGTGCCAACCTCACCGGCGCCAACCTCGGTGCCGCGAAACTCCACCGGGTTGTGATCGACGGAGCGAACCTGACCGAAGTCGTTTTCGCGAAGGCTGACCTCACGGGTGCGACGGGGCGCCGTGTGGTGCTGACGGGCGCAGACCTCACAGAAACCATTCTTTCGAACGTAGAATTGCCGGAGCTTCAGGCCCCTGAGCTCATCCTGCTCCGCGTCGACCTCTCGGGACTCAAGCTCGCGGGCGCCAACCTCGCGAAATGCACGTTCCTTGAAGGACCTGTCACCGGGACCGACTTCAGCGGTGCTGACCTCACGTCGGCGTTGTTCCTCGGGGTACGCGCCGACGGGGCGACGTTCCGTGGGGCGCGCCTCGAGAATCTCCGCCTCGTACAGGGGAGTTCGTTGCGCGACTGTGACCTCGCCGACACGAACCTCGACGGAGCCAACCTCCGAGGCGCGTGCCTCGCGGGCGCCGATCTCTCGCGGTCGACCCTCAACAGCGCCGACCTCAGCGGCTGCGACCTCAGCGGCGCGCGGCTACATCGCATCGTGGCGCGTGAGGTGAGGATGGTCCGCGCCGACCTCACCGATGCCGTACTGATCGGCGCCAACCTGATGATGTCCGTGCTCCAGAAG
>JBPOHC010000578.1:0-1860 GCA_052035985.1 Myxococcota bacterium
ACGGCCTCGGGTGATCGCCGAACATGGCGAGCGTGATGGTGGTGACGAATGAGGAGGTCGACTCAGGGGCCGCGCCAGGGAAAACGGAGACCGTGTAGCTGGTGATGATCGCCATGCGCGGTGAGACGCGCGGCGATGCGGCACGCTTCAGGTGAGGCGCGCGGCGGCCGCCCGCCACTCCGCCGCAGCCGCGGCGTCGCTCTCTTCGAGGAACATGAACCGCCCGTCTCGGATCTTGCCGTGCGCGATGTTGACGCGCACGTCGAGGTCGAGCACGGCGAAGGAGCCGTCCGCGGGCGCCGCCGCGTTGTCGGGCAGGCGCACGCCGCCGACGTTCGCGTCGAAGCTGAAGCGCATCGTGTTGGGGCGCCCGTGGCTCTTGGCGACCTCCTGACCCGACGGCACGTAGCACTCCTCTCGCGCGAGCCAGCCGCCATCGCTCGGGAAGTCGAGGCGCGTCGGGCCGAGGTACAGCGCGCAGTCCGTGGTGTGGTTCTGCGGGAGGAGGAATGCCTCGCCGCCGTGCAGGAGCGACTTGAAGAAGACGGAGCGGAACTCGGAGATCGACTCCGAGACCGGCGTCACGTCGCCGCCGTAGACGTCGAACGTCGGCGTGTCGGGCGTTCCCCACGCTGCATCGAACACACGCATCACGCGGCCGGGCTCGATGCGAGCGCGGAGGAACTGCGTGTCGTGCTCCCACGACCACGCGCCGCCCGTGTAGCAGTCGGTGATGTGGACGGAGTGGTTGGGAACTCGGGGCGTGCGGTAGCCTGCGCCGACGAAGGGGTGCGGAACGTCGTCGTTCACGCCGCGCTCGAACACGGTGAGCGTGCGCGTCACCGGGACGAAGCGGCGCATCATGGCGTCGTACTTGAAGGCGAAGGCCATCATGTGATGGCGGCTGGGCCCGAGGAGGCAGGTGAGGTCTTTCATGGCGCGAGCATCGCCCGCGGTCGACGGCGACGACAACTTCTCGTCAGCGACGTCGCGACGACGGCACGAAGGTCTCGACGCTCGGGTTGATCCCCGCCGCCTCCAGTTCCGCGATCTTGCGCTCGAAGTGAGCGTCGATGTTGGGCGAGGCCAGCGCCTCGCGCCGGGCGGCGTGGAACTCCTCGGGGAGCGCGTCGAACCACTCGCGGAAGATCAGTTCTGCGGCATCCCATTCATGCTGTTTCGGTCTGCCGATGGAGTTCGTGCGCGTGATGTTGCCGTGCTGGTCGCCGCGGAACGAGAAGGACAGGCCCCCGAAAGAGAACGTCGCGTGGGCGCCCTCTCCGGTGCGATACCACGTCGTATATTCGAAGCGTGGATGCACCCTCGCCCTCACCTCCGCGGCCTCGCGCGACATCTTCTCGTCGGAAGGGAGGCGCACGTCGCCGAAGCTGGCCTGCGCGGGGATGTAGCCGCTCCCCGGCGTGCCCCAATCGGTGCCGTCCGAACTCTGCGTGAAGTACGGCTCGGAGAGGGTGCGCTCCCAGCGCGTCCACCTGTAGCCCTTGCCGGGGACGTGCTCCTGATACCGCTTGAAGCGGGCACCATCCTCGCGCACCGCGAGCTGCGATCGAACCGACGACCCCACGGACTCGTAGAGGAGCGGCTTGTCCGGGTAGCGCAGCGCGAGCTCCTTGCGCACGCGCAGGGCGGCCTCGACGACGCGTTGCATCGCATCGAGTGACCGCTCGGTGAGCTCGATGCTCCCGAACTCGGAGCCGGTGCTCTCGTCGACGAGGGCGACGCGAAGGGAGCCGTCCTCGCGTCGCATGAGGAGCGCGACGCGGGTGCGGTGGAGGTGTCGGGGTGCGGAAGTTCGTGAGACACGATCCGCGCTGACTTCGCGGCGAAACAAGCGTATCT
>JBPOHC010000588.1:0-25971 GCA_052035985.1 Myxococcota bacterium
ATCCGCGCCCGCGGCCCCGATGTCGCGGCCTGGCTCCGCGAGGAAGACACCTTCGTGTACGTGTGCGGGCACAAGCGAATGGAGGCTGGCGTGCTCGATGCATTCAGAGACGTCTGTGCGAAGGCCGGCAGCGATTGGGACGGGCTCAGGGAAGAGATGTTTCGTAGCGGCCGCTTGCACATCGAGACCTACTGATTAGACCTTTTGACGAGGAGACGGCGTCATGGCCGTAGCTGGAACGAGAACGACGAGCGAGATGGTGGGTGCCATCGTCGCACGGCATCATGGGGACGCGACGCGCCTCCTCCAGATCCTCCGCGACGTCATGGCCGAGGCGGGCCATGTCGCGCCGCCGGTGATCACCGAGATCGCGCGGACGCTGGGCATCCCACGTGGTCGCGTCGAGGGCGTCGTGGGCTTCTACGCCTTCCTCGACGGCGAGCCGCGCGGCCGCTACCGCGTGCTCTTCAGTGACAACATCACGGACGAGCTGGCGGGCGGTCACGAGCTCCGCCAGCGGATGCTCGACGCCTTCCAGATCCGGCTCGGTGAGACGAGCCGTGACGGTCGCGTCTCGATCGGGGCGACGAGCTGCACGGGCCTCTGCGATCAGGGCCCCGCCCTTCTCGTGAACGGCAACGCCATCGCGCGCCTCACGCCCGCTCGGATCGGCGCCATCACCTCCCTCATCCGAGGCGGATCGCCCGTCGAGACCTGGCCCGACAACCTCTTCACCATCGACTCGCACGTCGAGCGGAAGGACCTCTTGCTCTCGACCGCGCTCGCGCCGGGCGAGGCCATCGACGCCGCGATCGCGGCGGGCCCGGCCGCCGTCATCGACGCGGTCACGCGCTCGGGCCTCCGAGGGCGTGGCGGAGCCGGCTTCCCGACGGGCATGAAGTGGGCGGCCTGCGCCGCGGCGACCGGTCCGGAGCGCTACGTCGTCTGCAACGCTGACGAGGGGGAGCCCGGCACGTTCAAGGATCGCGAGCTCATCGCCCATCACGGAGACCTCCTCGTCGAGGGCATGACGGTCGCCGGGATCGCGATCGGCGCGCGGAAGGGCATCGTCTACCTGCGCGCGGAGTATCCGTTCCTCGTCGAGCCGTTCCTCGCATTGCTCGCCCGGCGCCGATCCGACGGCCTGCTCGGTGACGGCCTGCGCGCGACGCGCAGCGTCGAGTTCGACATCGAGCTCCACATCGGCGCGGGCGCGTACGTGTGCGGCGAGGAGTCGGCCCTGCTCGAGTCGCTCGAAGGCAAGCGGGGCATTCCCCGGAACCGTCCGCCGTACCCCGTGACGCACGGCTACCTCGGCAAGCCCACGATCGTGAACAACGTCGAGACGCTCGCCGCGGGGGCCCTCATCGCGAAGCACGGCGGCGCCTGGTGGAAGGCGCGCGGCACCGCGAAATCGTCGGGCACCAAGGTGCTCTCGGTCTCGGGCGACGTGGAGCGTCCGGGCGTGTACGAGTACCCCTTCGGCGTCACGATCCGTCAGGTGCTCGACGACGCGGGCGCGAAGAACACCCAGGCCGTGCAGGTCGGCGGTCCCTCGGGCGTGCTCCTCGCGCGCAATGAATTCTCGCGACGCATCGCCTTCGAAGACGTGCCGAGCGCCGGGGCCTTCATGGTCTTCGACGAGTCGCGCAAGATGCTGGAGGTCACGCGCAACTTCGCGCGCTTCTTCGCCCACGAGAGCTGCGGCTTCTGCACGCCCTGCCGCGTCGGCACCACGCTCACGAAGCAGATGATGGACCGCCTCGTCGAGGGCCGCGGCACGCGCCGCGACGTGAAGGACCTCTCGCGCGTCGCGAAGATCATGAAGGCCACGAGCCACTGCGGCCTCGGCGCGACGGCGTGCAACCCCGTGCTCGACGCGCTCGAGAAGTTCCGACCCGGCTTCGAGAAGCAGATCTCGCTTCACGAGGTGCAAGCCCTCTTCGACCTCGACGAGGCCCTGGCGCCCGCCCGCGAGGTCACCGGCCGCGAAGACGACGACGCGCACCTCGGACAGGAGACGTCATGACCCACGACCCACGACCCACCTTCAGCATCGACGGGCGAGACGTTCACTTCGAGCCCGGTCAGACCATTCTGCAAGCCGCGCCGGGGGCGGGCGTCTACATCCCGCACCTCTGCTTCCACAAGGAGTTTCAGCCCCACGGGAGCTGCCGCGTCTGCGCCGTGAAGGTCAACGGACGCGTCGTCGCGAGCTGCACCACGCCCGCGCACGAGGGCGACGAGGTCGAGTCGAACACGCCCGAGATCCAGGAGATGCGCCGCAACCTGGTGCAGTTCCTCTTCACCGAGGGCAACCACTTCTGCCCGTCGTGCGAGCAGAGCGGCGCGTGCAAGCTCCAGGCGGTGGGCTACGAGCTCGGCGTCGACACGCCGCACTACAGCCCGATCTATCCCGATCGACCGCTCGACGCGTCGCACCCCGACGTGCTGCTCGACTTCAACCGCTGCATCCTCTGCGAGCTCTGCGTGCGCGCGAGCGCCGAGGTCGACGGCAAGAACGTCTTCGCCCTCTCGGGCCGCGGGATCAAGAAGCACCTCATCGTCAACGCCGAGTCAGGGCGACTCGCAGACACGGGCCTCGCCGTCGAAGACAAGGCCATGAGCGTGTGCCCCGTGGGCGTGATCCTTCGCAAGCGCAGGGGCTTCAGGGTGCCCATCGGGCAGCGCAAATACGACCAGCACCCGATCAGCGAGGTCGACGTGCGCGAAGAGGCCGACACGAACGGAGAGCGGTGACATGGCACCCCAGAAGAAGAAGCTCCGCGTCGCCACCACCTCGCTCGCGGGGTGCTTCGGCTGTCACATGTCGTTCCTCGACATCGACGAGCGGCTCCTCGAGCTCCTCGAGCACATCGAGCTCGATCGCTCGCCCCTCACCGACATCAAGAGCTGCGGGCCCTGCGACATCGGCCTCGTCGAGGGCGGCCTCTGCAACGCCGAGAACGTGCACGTGCTCCGAGAGTTCAGGCGCCAGTGCAAGGTGCTCGTCGCCGTGGGCGCGTGCGCCATCAACGGCGGACTCCCCGCGCAGCGCAATCACCTCGACGTGCGCGACTGCCTCCAGACGGTCTACCTCACGGGCCTCGGCGTCTCTCGCGGGTTCATCCCCAACGACCCCGAGCTGCCGCTGCCGCTCGACAAGGTCCATCCGCTCCACGACGTGGTGCGGGTCGACTACTTTCTGCCCGGCTGTCCCCCCTCGGCGGACACCATCTGGCAGTTCCTCTCGGACATCATCGCCGGCCGCACGCCGCACCTCGGCCACGGTCTCATCCACTACGACTGAGACACGATCATGAACTCCTCCTCGCTCGAAAAAGCCGACCACCCCGAGAAGCTCCGCCGCGTCGCGATCGACCCCGTGTCGCGCGTCGAGGGCCACGGCAAGGTCACCATCCTCCTCGACGACCAGAACAGGGTTCATCAGGTGCGGCTCCACATCGTGGAGTTCCGCGGCTTCGAACGCTTCATCCAGGGCCGCCCGTATTGGGAGGTGCCCGTCATGGTGCAGCGCCTCTGCGGCATCTGCCCCGTGAGCCACCACCTCGCCGCCGCGAAGGCCCTCGACCTCGTGGTGGGCGCGCGCCGCCTCACGCGCACCGCCGAGAAGGTCCGGCGGCTCATGCACTACGGGCAGATCCTCCAGTCGCACGCGCTGCATTTCTATCACCTCGCGTCGCCCGACCTGCTCTTCGGCTTCGGCTCCGACCTCGCCACGCGCAACGTCGTGGGCGTGATCGGTGCGCACCCCGAGGTGGCGAAGCAGGGCGTGATGCTCCGCAAGTTCGGGCAGGAGGTCATTCGAATCACCGCGGGCAAGCGCGTCCACGGCACGGGCGCCATCCCCGGCGGCGTGAACAAATCGGTCTCCGTCGAGGAGCGCGACGAGCTCCTCGCGCCGATGAAGGACGTCATCGAGTGGTCGCGCGGGGCAGTGCGGCTCATCGCGGAGCACCACGCGCAGCACCGCGACCTCTACGACGCCTTCGGCACGGTGCGTTCGAACGTGCTCTCGCTCGTGGGCAAGAACGGCGAGCTCGACCTCTACGACGGCGTGCTGCGCGCGAGGGACCCCGACGGCGCCATCCTCTTCGACGGCGTCGACCCCCAGCAGTACCGCTCGCAGCTCAAGGAGAACGTGCGCTCCTGGAGCTACATGAAGTTCCCCTTCATCGGCTCGATGGGCGTCGATCGCGGCTGGTACAAGGTCGGCCCGCTGGCGCGCATCCAGAACTGCGACCACATCGACACGCCCTACGCCGAAGAGGCGCGGCAGCAGTTCCGCGCGACGGCGCCGGGCACGCTCGTGCACAGCCCCCTCGCGTACCACTGGACGCGCATGATCGAGATGCTCCACGCGGCCGAGCGCATCGAGCGCCTCCTCCACGACGACGACCTCCAGGGCGATCAGCTCATGGCGAGCGGACCGCGCGCCATTCAGGGCGTCGGCATCATCGAGGCCCCGCGCGGCACGCTGATCCACCACTACGAGGTCGACTCGCAGGACCTCATCACGATGTGCAACCTCATCGTGTCGACGACGCACAACAACCAGGCGATGAACGAGGCGATCCGCCAGGTCGCGCGGCAATACCTCGATGGACACTCGCCCACCGAGGGGCTGCTCAATCACATCGAGGTCGCCATTCGGGCCTTCGATCCGTGCCTGTCGTGCGCCACCCACGCGCTCGGCAAGATGCCCCTCGCGGTCGAAATCGTCGACGCCTCGGGAGCCTGCGTCGAGCGGCTGGTGCGCAACGGCGAGAGCCTGTGACCCAACGCCCCTCGTCAGCCGGGAGGGCGGCCGCGCGTGCGCCGCTCCTCGTGCTGGCCGTCGGCAATCCGTCGCGCGGAGACGACGCGCTCGGACCGCTCTTCATCGAGCGCCTCGGTGATCTCTTACGTGACGAACTCGACGCGCGAGAGGTCGAGCTGCTCACGGACTTTCAGCTCCAGATCGAGCACGCCCTCGACCTCGCGGACCGCGCGCGGGTGGTCTTCGTCGACGCGAGCCTCGACGCCGTGGCGCCATTCACGTTTGAGCCCGTGACGGCGGTGCGAGACCCGAGCGCGACCACGCACGCGATGTCTCCGTCGGCCGTGCTCGCGGCGATGGGGTCGATCGGCTGTGAGGCTCCGCGCGCGGCCTCGGTGCTCGCGATCCGCGGCGAGCGCTTCGAACTGGGCGAAGGGCTATCGCCGGTCGCGGCGGCGCACCTCGACGCGGCGCTGCGCTTTCTCGCGCGCGAGGTGTCGACGTGGCGCGCGACGAGCGAAGCGTCGGCGGTGCGCATCGAGGTCGAGGGGACGGTGCAGGGCGTCGGCTTCCGTCCGTGGGTCTACCGCGTCGCGACGGAGCTCGGGCTGCGAGGTCGCGTGCTCAACACGCCGCGCGGCGTGACCATCGAAGCGTCGGGATCGCACGACGCGCTCACTGCGCTCTCTCGCGCGCTTCGATCGCGTGACCCGGTGACACAGGCTCCGACGGCGGGCGTGCGCATGGTCCGCGAGACGGAGCTCACGGGCGAAGACGCGCTGGCGGTGGCGGCGCGCGAGGGCTTCGTGATCGCGCCGAGCGAGCTCGTGGGGGCGTCGCAGCTCTCGATTCCAGCGGATCTCGCGGTGTGCGCGCAGTGCCTCCGCGACGTCGACGACGCGTCGGATCGACACCACGGGTACGCGTTCACGAGCTGCACCGCGTGTGGTCCGCGCTACTCGATCGCGACGGCGCTTCCCTTCGATCGCGGGCACACGACGATGGAGGCGTTCGCGTTCTGTGCTGCGTGTGAGCGCGAGTATCGCGACGTCTCCGATCGACGCTTTCACGCGCAGGCGATCGCGTGCCCGGCGTGCGGACCGAAGCTCTGGCTCGCGAGGCCCGACGGCGCTGCGATCGAGGGAGAGGACGCGCTCGACGAGGCTGCGCGACGCATCGCGCGCGGAGAGATCATCGGCGTGCAGGGGATCGGCGGGTTTCACCTCGCGTGCGACGCCACGAGCGAGGCTGCTGTACGCGAGCTGCGGAGTCGAAAGCGCCGCGATGAGAAGCCCTTCGCTGTGATGGTGCGTGACCTCGCGTCGGCGGAGTCGCTCGCCGTGCTCGACGACGAGGCGCGGCGGGTGCTCACGTCGGTGACGCGTCCCATCGTGCTGGCGCCCTCGCACAGCGGAGCGCTCGCAGACGGTGTCGCGGGAGGCTCCGCGCGCGTCGGCGTGATGCTCCCGTATACGCCGCTGCATCACATGCTGATGGCGCGCGTGGGGCGTCCCGTGGTGATGACCTCGGGCAACCTCGGCGGAGAGCCCATCGCGGTCACGCACGACGACGCGATTCGCATGCTCGGGGAGATCGTCGACGCGTTTCTGCTCCACGATCGACCCATCGCGAGGCGCGTCGAAGACTCGGTGATCGCGAGCGAGCGCGGGGTGTCGCGCGTCACGCGCCGCAGTCGCGGGCTCGTTCCCGGCGCGATCAGGTTGCCCGTCGCGGCGAAGGAGCCCGTGCTCGCGCTCGGCGGACACCTCAAGAACACCGCGTGCCTCGTGATCGGCGACCTCGCGTACCTCACCGCGCACCTCGGCGACCTCGAGAGCCACGCGGCCGAAGGAGCCTTTCGTCGCGACGTCGAGTCCTTCGAGTCGCTCACGGGCGTGCGCGCGGAGGTGCTCGTTCACGACCTGCACCCTGAGTACACGTCGACGCGCTATGCGATGGAGCGCCCCGCGCGAATGCGAGTGGGCGTGCAGCATCACGTCGCGCACTTGCTCGCCACCGCGGCAGAGCACGGCCTCGACGAGCCCCTCCTCGGCGTCGTCTTCGACGGAACGGGCTACGGCACCGATGGGACCACGTGGGGCGCGGAGATCCTTCACGTCGACGGGCTCTCGTGGCGGCGTCCGTGTGCGTTTCGCGCGCTTCCGATGGCGGGCGGTGAGCGCGCGATTCGTGAGGTCTGGCGCACGGCCTGGGGCGCGCTGCGAGAGAGCTTCGGCGACGAGGCGAGGCACGTCGCGGCGAGGCTCTCGCTCTTCGACGACCTGCCCGATGGCGCGCTCGACACGGTCGAACGGATGATCGCGAGCAACGTGAACACGGTCCGCGCGCGCGGAATGGGGCGCTGGTTCGACGCGCTCGGCGCGCTGACACTCGGCGTGCGTCGCGCGAGCTTCGAAGGTCAGGTCGCGATGGCGCTCGAAGACGTCGCCGATGGAGCCACGGTGCGCGCGTATCCCTTCGCGCTCCCTCGCGCGGCGGGCGTCGGCGTCGAGCTCACGGCGGAGAACGAGATCGATCTGCGTCCCACGGTTCGCGCCGCGGTGACGGACCTCCTCGCGGGCGTGTCGGCGGGCGTCGTGAGCGCGCGCTTTCATCAGACCGTCGTCGAGGCCACGACGGAGGCGATCGAGACCCTCGGGCTCGCGGCGGGCGTGCGGCGCGTCGCGCTCACCGGGGGATCGTTTCAGAACCGTCGGCTGGAGCGCGGCTTTCTCGCGGCGCTCGGCGCGGATCGCGTGGTGATGGGGCGAGAGGTTCCGTGCAACGACGGCGGGATCGCGCTCGGTCAGGCGCTCGCGGGCGCCGTTGCGCTCGCGCGAGGTCGGTGAGAGAGAGGTCGCCCATGTGTCTCGGAGTGCCTGGCAAGATCCTCGAAATTCACGGCGAGTCGAGCCTCGTCGACTTCTGGGGCGTGCGCCGCGAGGTCGCGCTTCAGATCGTCGATGAGCCCGTCTCCGTCGGCGATTACGTGCTCGTTCACGTGGGCTTCGCGATCCGTCGCATCCCCGAGGAGGAGATCGAGAGCACGCTGCGCTTCTTCGCCGAGATGGCCGCGGAGGACCTCGAAGGTCTCTCTCCGCCGACCGTCGACGGAGGCGCGACGTGACCGCAGGAGGGCCGCTTCAGTTTCGTGACGTCGCGCAGGGCAGGGCGATGCAGTCGCGGCTCGAACACGCCGTCGCGCGCGCGGGGCGGCCCGTGACGCTCATGCACGTGTGCGGAAGCCACGAGCAGGCGATGGCGCGCTACGGGCTTCGGGCGAGCTTTCCCAAAGACCTCCGTGTGCAGATGGGCCCGGGGTGTCCGGTGTGCGTGACCGACGCGCCGGAGATCGACGCGTGCATCGCGCTCGCGTCGCGCGGCGTTCACGTGCTGACGTACGGTGACATGCTGCGCGTGCCGGGGTGGTCGCTCTCGCTCGACGAGGCCCGCGCCGCTGGCGCGCGCGTGTCGGTGATCTACGCGGCCACGCAGGCGGCGGCCATCGCGAGGGCTTCGAAGGACCCGGTGGTGTTCTTCGCGACGGGCTTCGAAACGACGGCGGTCGCGACGGCGGCGGTGCTCCTCGATGATCCGCCCGAGAACCTCTTCGTGCTCTCGGCGCACAAGTGGGTCCCCGCCGCGATGGAGGTCGTCGCGCGCACGCCCGACTCGAAGATCGAAGGCTTTCTCGCCGCGGGACACGCCGCGACCATCACGGGCTTCGGCCTCTTCGAGCCCTTCGTCGAGCGCTACAAGCGCCCGGTGGTGGTGGGCGGATTCGAGCCGCTCGACATCCTCTCGGCGCTCACCGTTCTGGTCGAGCGCGTGGTCGAGGGGAGGCCCGAGGTGGTCAACGCGTTTCCGCGATGCGTGTCGCGAGAGGGCAACCGTCGCGCGCTCGACGCGATGTTCCGCGTGTTCGCAATGGGCGACGGCGAGTGGCGAGGGATCGCGCACGTCCCCGATGGAAACCTCGTGCTGCGCCCCGAGTTCGCGCGCTGGGACGCTCGCGTGAGGTTCGCGAGTGAGCTCGCCTCGACGCCCGCCACGGAGCCTCGCGCCGACGCGCATCTGTGCCGTTGCGGCGCGATCATGTCGGGCCTCGCGCAGCCCGACGACTGCTCGCTCTTCGGCACCGCGTGTCGCCCCGAGCGCCCCGTGGGCGCGTGCATGGTGAGCTCCGAGGGCGCGTGTCGCATCTGGTTGGAGAACGGCCTCGGCGTGAGGCGAGAGACAGCGTGATGAAGCTCCCCTTCGACGACGAGCTCGTGCAGCTCAAGCACGGCGCAGGCGGACGCGCGATGCGCGCGCTCATCGAGTCGGTTTTTCTCGGCGAGCGAGACGGTGAGTCGGCCGAGCTCCTCGCGATGGATGACGGCGCGGCGATTCCCTTCGGGGATCGTTGGTTGGTGGTCACCACCGACGCTCACGTCGTGCAGCCGATCTTCTTTCCGGGCGGCGACATCGGGCGGCTCTCGGTCTCGGGCGTGGTCAACGACCTCGCGATGATGGGCGCGTGCGACGTGCTCGCGCTCACGGCCTCGGTGATCGTCGAAGAGGGCTTCTCCGTAGAGCTTTTGCGTCGCGTGCAGGCGTCGGTGCGCGAGGCGTGTCGCGAGGCCGACGCGAAGATCCTCACGGGCGACACGAAGGTCATGGGGCGCGGAGAGGTCGACGGCATCATCCTCTCGACGAGCGGGCTCGGCGTGACCGATCGCGTGGTGCGCGACAGCGGCCTTCGCGCGGGCGACGCCGTGGTCATCACCGGAACCATCGCAGATCACGGCCTCGCGGTGCTCAGCGCGCGGCACAAGCTCGGGCTCGAAGGGGCGCTCCGCTCCGACGTGGCGCCGCTCAACGGGCTCGTGCGAATGGCCCTCAAGGCTGGCGGAGAGGGCGTTCACGCGATGAAGGACCCGACGCGCGGCGGCGTCACGAGCGCGCTCTCGGAGATGGCCGAGAAGGCCCGCGTGGGCGTCGTGCTCGACGAGGGAGCGCTGCCCATGAGCGACGCGGCGCGCGCTGCGGCCGAGCTCCTGGGGATCGATCCTCTGGGTGTCGCGAACGAGGGGACTGCCATTCTCGGTGTGGCGCCCGAGGCGCTCGAAGCTGTGCTCGCGGCGCTGCGGTCTCATCCGCTCGGCGCTCGCGCGGCGTGCATCGGCAGGGTCACCGCGGAGCACGAGGGAACGCTCCTGCTCGACACGGGCTTCGGTCGGCGGAGGCTCTTCGAACGCGACGGCGAGCCCATGCCGCGCATCTGCTGAGGGGGAATTGCTCCGTGCACGAACTCTCGCTCTGTGAAGCGCTCTTCGATCAGATCGACGCCGCGGTCGCGTCGCAGACCTCGCCCGTGGTGAGGCTCGTGCGGCTTCGCGTGGGCGAGCTCGCGGGGCTCGAGCCCGAGCTCTTCAGGTCTGCCTTCGAAGTGACGCGCGCCGATCGCGGACACGCCTCGGCGGAGCTGGTCATCGCCTTCGAAACGGCCTTGTGGACGTGTCGCGCGTGCGGCGCGGAGATCGCGCGCGGAGAGGCGCTGCGCTGTGCCGTGTGCGGCGGCGAAGCGCGGCTCGCGAAGGGCGGCGACATGGTGCTCGAACGGATCGAGCTGGAGGTTCCCGATGTGTGACACGTGCGGCTGCGGAGACACGAACCTGGTCGCGGTCGAGGTTCACACCTCGCTGCTCGCGAAGAACGATCACGACGCGGCGCATCTGCGCGAGCACTTCGTCGAGGCGGGCGTCACGGCGATCAACCTCATGGGCTCGCCGGGCTCGGGCAAGACCGCGCTCCTCGAGGCCACGGCGCGCGCGTTCGGTGGGCGCCGTCGGCTCGCAGCGGTGAGCGGAGACCTCGCCACGACACGCGACGCCGATCGACTGGGGCGCGCGGGGATTCCCTCGGCCGCGATCACCACGGGGACCGCGTGTCACCTCGACGCCGCGATGGTTCATCACGCGCTCCACGGGGCCGTCGGCGAGGCCGCGATGCGCAGCGACTTCTTCTTCATCGAGAACGTGGGGAACCTCGTGTGCCCCGCGATCTACGACCTCGGGCAGCGCGCCAACGTCGTGGCCCTCTCGGTCACCGAAGGCGTCGACAAGCCGCTGAAGTACCCCGTGATGTTCCGCAACGCCGACCTCGTGCTGCTCACGAAGGTCGACCTCCTGCCGTATCTGCCCGATGTGTCGGTCGATGCCGTGCGCGACGCGCTCTCGCAGGTGATGCCGACGCCGCGGCTCATCGAGGTCTCGGCCACGCGCGACACGGGCCTCGACGCGTGGATTGCGTGGCTCGAAGAGCGCCGCAATGCGCCCCCTACAGCCTGAGGTATCCGCGAGGGTCAAGGGGTGTTTTTGCCACTTTCGACAGACTCATGTAGGGCTTGACTAGTACAAGGGTTCGGGGCTCTATCGGGCTTCACCCGGACACTTCGCCCCACGACGCCGAAGATGCGTTCGGGATGAACCGCTCCGTCGCGAGTGATGAACCCGCGGACGCGAGTCGCGGGCGACGAGTTCGATCGCTGCGAGAGAGTCATGGCCAAGGACGAGCCGCATTCCGCGCGGCGACCGATCGACCGGAGCGACGAGTTCGTGGAGGCGATCCTCGACGCGTTGCCGCTGATGGTCTTCGTGAAAGACGCGAACGATCTCAGCTACGTGCGCCTCAACCCCGCGGGCGAGCGGCTCACGGGCCTCGACCGGCACGCGATCATCGGCAAGACCGACTACGATATTTTCCCCCCGGACATCGCGGCGTTCTTTCAGGAGAAAGATCGGCGCACGCTCGCCGCGCGCGAGACCGTGGACATCCCCGAGGAGCAGGTGCAGACCACGTCGGGGCGCCGCTGGCTCCACACGCTCAAGGTGCCGATCGCAGGGCTCGAAGGTGATCCGCGCTACCTCCTCGGGATCTCGCTCGACATCACCGAGGCGCGCAGCGCGGTCGAAGAGGTGCGCCGCGCCAAGGAGGCCCTCGAGGCCTCGAACCGCGAGCTCGAAGGCTTCGCGTACTCGGTCTCGCACGACCTCCGCGCGCCGCTCCGCGCCATCGACGGGTTCAGTCAGGCGCTGCTCGAAGACGAGGCCGAGCGGCTGAGTCCCCGCGGCAAGGACTACCTCCGCCGCGTGCGCGCCGCGACGGAGCGGATGACCTCGCTCATCGACGACCTGCTCGAGCTCTCGCGCGTCGGTCGCGCCGAGCTCCGACGCACGGAGGTCGACCTCGGGGCCGTGTCGCAGGCCCTCTTCGAAGAGCTTCGCAGCATCGAGCCCGCGCGCGACGTCACCACCGTGATCGAGGGCGATCTGGTGCTCGAAGGCGACGCGACGCTCCTCGGCGTGGCGATGCGCAACCTCCTCGGCAACGCGTGGAAGTACACGAGCCGAAAGCCCAGCGCGCGCATCGAGGTCCACGGCCAGCGCGCGGGGCACGAGACGGTCATCACGGTGCGCGACGACGGCGCGGGCTTCGACCCGAAGTACGCCGGTCGGCTCTTCGCGCCCTTCCATCGGCTCCACACCGCATCGGAGTTTCCCGGCGACGGCATCGGCCTCGCGACCGTGCGACGCATCGCGCACCGTCACGGCGGGCGCGT
This sequence comes from Myxococcota bacterium, assembly GCA_052035985.1. Classification (GTDB taxonomy): domain Bacteria; phylum Myxococcota_A; class Polyangia; order Polyangiales; genus CAISKJ01. Next base: position 12,384 of record JBPOHC010000588.1, read on the forward strand.
GCGCGGCGACGGCGTCCCCGATGTCGGCGCGACGTTCACCCTGGTTCTCCCCACGCGATCGGAGGGCGCATGAACGACGTCACGATCCTCCTCGTCGAAGACAACCCCGACGACGAGCTGCTCACGCTGCGCGCGTTCGAGAAGTCGGGCATCGCGAACCCCATCGTCGTGGCGCGCGACGGCGTCGAGGCCCTCGACTACCTCTTTCGCCGCGGACCCCACGCCGGTCGCGAGCCCGTGACCCCGCTGCTCATTCTGCTCGACCTGAAGATGCCCAGGCTCGACGGGCTCGAGACCCTGCGCGCCATTCGCGCCGACCCCTCGACGCGCACGACCCTCGTGCTCGTGCTCACCTCGTCGCGCGACGACTCGGACATCGAGCGGGCCTACGAGCTCGGCGCCAACGGCTTCGTGCAGAAGCCCGTGGAGTTCGAAGCGTTCTGCCGCGTGACGCGCACCATCGGGACGTACTGGCTGCTGACGAATCTGCCGCCGCCGGAGCGTCGATGAGCGATCGCGGTGACGCGTTGCGGGTGCTCCTCGTCGAAGACGACGCGGATGACGCCGAGCTCATCGTGCGCGAGCTCCGCCGCGGAGGCTTCGAAGTCGAAGCGAGGCGCGTCGACACCGAGCGCGCGCTGCGAGACGCGCTCGAGAGCCGCTGGGACGTGGTGCTCTCGGACTTCGAGATGCCCTCGTTCGACGGCCTCCGCGCGTTCGAACTCGTGCTCGCGCAGCGCGTCGACGTGCCGTTCATCTTCGTCTCGGGCGCGCTCGGCGAGGAGCGCGCGGTCACGGCGATGCGCGCGGGCGCCTGCGACTACCTCCTCAAGAGCCAGCTCCACCGGCTCGCGGTGACGGTGCGCCGCGAGCTGCGATCGAGCGAGGAGCGCAGGGCCCGCCGACTCGCCGACGTCGCCTCGGCGGAGCACCGCCGCCGCCTCGAGATGGCCGTCGAGGCCTCGGGTGTCGGGGTGTTCGAGCAGGACGGCGACGCGGTGTACCTCAGCGATCGCTGGGGGCAGATCCTCGGCGTCGATCCCGCGACGGTGACCGCGCGGCGCTTTCCCGACTGGGTGATCGAGCGCCTCCACCCCGACGACCGGCTGCCCTTCGACTGCGCGCGCGCGGCCTTCGACGCGGGTCGCACCGAGCGCCTCCTCGGGGAGTATCGCCTCCGCCGCGTCGACGGGCGCTACGTCTTCGTGCTGCTCACGGCGAAGCGCTTCCGCGCGGATCACTTCGTGGGCGTCGTCGAGGACCTCACGAGTCGGCACCAGCTCGAGGCCGAGCTCCGTCAGGCGCAGAAGATGGAGGCGGTCGGGCGCCTCGCGGGCGGCGTCGCACATGACTTCAACAACCTGCTCACGGCGATCCTCGGCTTCGGCGACCTGATGTCGGGTGACGGTGAGCTGTCTCCCGCGGCGATGTCAGACCTCGGAGAGATCATGGGGGCGGCGCGCAAGGCGTCGTCGCTCACGGGGCAGCTCCTCGCGTTCTCGCGGCGTCAGAGCGTCGCGCCGCGGGTGCTCGACATCAACGAGGTCATCCAGGACACCGAGCGGCTGCTGCAACGGCTCGTCGGCCCGAGGATGGACCTCGCGCTCGCGCTCAGCGAAGCGCCAGAGACCGTTCGCATCGACCCCATCGCGTTCGAGCAGGTGCTCATCAACCTCGCGGTGAACGCCCGCGACGCGATGCCGAACGGCGGGACGCTCACCGTCACGTCGACGCGCGTCCGCCTCGACGAGGGCCACGTCGAGGTGCTGAGCGGACGGCTCCAGGTCGGCGATCACTGCTGCGTCACGGTCGCCGACACGGGCCTCGGGATGGACGCGGACACCCTGCGGCACATCTTCGAACCGTTCTTCACCACGAAGGAGCCGGGCAAGGGGACGGGCCTCGGTCTCTCGACGTGCTACGGCATCGTGCGGCAGGCGAAGGGGAGCATCGCGGTCGAGAGCGAGCCCGGGGTCGGAACGCGCTTCAAGCTGTTTCTACCGATCGTCGAGGAGTCGCCCGAGTCGCTCCCCGCGCCGCTCACGGCACCGCGTCGCGAGGGATCGGGAGACGTCGTGCTCGTCGTCGAAGATGACCCGCAGGTGAGCCTCCTCGTCGAGCGCTCGCTCACGCGACTCGGCTACCGCGTGCAATGCGCGAAGGACGCCGCCGCGGCCCTCGCGATCGAGCGCGAGACCCGCGGGCCCATTCATCTTCTGCTCACCGACGTGCTCCTGCCCGGGATGGATGGCGTGGAGCTCGCGACGGCCTTCGCGTCGAGGCGACCCGGTACGCCGGTGGTCTTCACCACGGGCTTCTCGGACTACGTTGCCGTTCGACGAGAGGCCCGCGTGCTCGCGAAGCCCTTCTCGCCCGAGGCGCTGGCCGAACAGGTGCGCGCCGCGCTCTCGGGGAGACCTCCCCCGATCTGCACGGATTGATCGCTGGGGAGTCTTGCGTGGTGGTCAGTGCGCCGCGGGGAGCGTCGGCGCGTTGCCCTCGCGCACGGGCTCGAAGGGCGGCGCGATGAGGGCCTGTGACGCGACGCTCGGGAGCGCGAGGCAGAGCGACGTTCCGTGCTCGTTCGAGTACACGAGGGGGGCGTTGGTCCATCGGCGCGCGAGGGCCGCGACGGCCTGCTCCGCGGTGGCGCCGCGGATGCGTGCGCAGGCCACGTCGATCACGTCGGCGTAGGCGTCGCCCTCCTGGTGCATCTCGCGCACGCAGCCGCGGACGGCCCAGGCGCGGGCGATGTCGTCGGTGGTCGAGAAGGTCCCGTCGGCGAGGGCGTGGGCGAGCACGCGGGGGCCGTTGTGCGTGATGCCTTCGAGGCCGCACGAGTCGGTGATCGTCCAGGGCGAGGGGAGCACGAGGTCGTCGCGTCCGTCGCGGTCTGCGTCGGTCACCTCGACGACGTGTTCGAAGCGCTCGGCGTTGGCGTAGGGCCGCGCCGCGCCGTCGCGCGCCGTGTAGAGCTTGATCGCGAGGGAGCCCGCGCCCTCCATCTCGTCGCTGTCGGTGCGAACGAACACCTCGGGCACACCATCGCCGTCGTAGTCGCCCGTCGCCGCGATGCTCATCATCTCCCACGCGTACGAGTTCGAGCGCATGGTGAACTGCGCGGGGCGGGCCGCGGCGCCCGTGGTGGGGCGCCACACGACCTCGGCGCGCATCGTGATCGACGGTTCGTCGCCGCGGGCCACGGTGAAGGACTTGTACTGCACCGACCACACGCCGCGCGGCGTCGCCACGCAGGTCGGGAAGCTGCTCACCTCGACGCGCGGACGGTTGCTCTCTGCGACCACGGAGACGGCGCTGCGCGCGCGCGCGATCACCGTCGCGTTCGCACGGAGGATCGGCGCGCAGCGAGGGTCCGTCGCGGGCGTGGGCGCGGCGGTGCTCGCGTTGTCGGTGGGCGCGTCGGGCACGAGCGCGATGGGCTCCGCGGTGGTCGCTTCGAGCTCCTGCGGCACGGGGAAGCTCCGCAGCGCCTCGGTCACCGCGCGCACCGTGTCGGTGCTGAAGACGCCCGGCGAGGCGGCGGTGGCGGAGGCTCTCACGCGCTCGACGGCCTCGTCGACGGAGGCGCCCCACACGCGCCGGCAGAAGCCTTCGAGAAAGAGCGCCTGCGCGTGGAGGCTCTGCTCCTGCTCGCTCGGCGTTCCCTCGGCGGTGTGCGGCGAGACTGCGGGAAGCGGCGACGGACACACGCCTCGGAGCGCGGCGCGCGTGAGGTCGTCATCGAGGGCGAAGCGTCCTTCTGCGAGGCCGTGCGCGAGGACCGCGGGCGGCACGTCGGCGAAGTCGCCGCGAAAGCCACCGATCGTGGGGAGCGTGGGCCACGGCAGCACGAGGTCGGTGACGCCGTCGCGGTCGACGTCGAGCGTTCGCGCGTTCGCGTCGAACTCGGGCGGGCGTCCGGTCGCGGGCTCGCGATGGCGGACGACGCGCGCGGGCGGAGCGGCGGCTGCGTCGGGGGCGGAGGTGAGCGAGGGCGTGGGTGCGACGGCGACGGGCGTCGCGGGGTGAGCGCACGCGGCGACGAAGGTGATGAGGGAGGTGGTGATGAGCTTGCGCACGGCGCGCGAAGGTATCACCGGTCTCTGCGGCCGCACGAAGCGCTTTTGGAATGAGCGCGGAGACGAGTTTTCTCCGCGTGCGCGCGGCGTTTTCGATAGGCTCCGGCCGTGAAGGAACAACCCGCAGCGGCGCTCTCTTCGGCGGTCTCGTTCGACGTGGCCGCGGGGCGCTTTCGAGACTTCTTCGCCGAGCTCGGGCGCACGTTCGTCGAGCGCGACGACCTCCTCACGCAGGTGGCGCTCGCGCTCCTGTCGCGCGAGCACGTGCTGATGACGGGGCCGCCGGGCACGGCCAAGAGCGGCGTCGCGACGGCGGTGCTCGGGCGCATCCTCGACGAGTCGACGGGGCGGCCGAGCCTCTTCGCGCGGCAGTTCACTGAGAGCACCGTGCAGACCGACCTCGTGGGGCCCATCGATTTCAAGACCCTCATGGCCACGGGGCGCACGGAGCACTTCACCGACCAGGGGATGCTCGGCGCCGTTCACGCCTTTCTCGACGAGGTGCTCGACGGGCGCGACATGCTCCTGCGCACGACGCTCAACGTGCTCCACGAGCGCGAGCTCAAGCAGGGGACGAAGGTCACCGAGGGGCTCATCGAGTGCGCCCTGATGACCACCAACCGCTACCTCGCCGAGGTGCTCGAGAGCTCGCGCGAGACGCTCCTCGCCTTCGTCGATCGCATCGCGTTCGTGTCCTTCGTTCCGAAGGGCTTCGGCGCGCCCGACTCGATGGGCAGGGTGCTCCGCGCGCAGCTCGGCGGCGCCCGCGGCGCGGGGTGGAAGGCCGTGCTCACCATCCAAGACCTCGACGTGCTCCAGGCCGCCGCGGAGCGCGTCGCGATGGACGAGTCGCTCTGCGAGACCCTCGAAGCGCTCATGAAGTCCGTCGAGGTCGACACCGCCGCGGCGACGCGCGCCGATCCGTCGTTCGTGCCCACGCGCTACCTCTCGACGCGCACCGCCGTGAGGCTCGGCAAGGTGCTCCGCGCTGCGTGTGTGCTCGACAAGATCAAGAACCCGTCGCGCCCCCTCGAAGTGCGCTTCGAGGACTTCGAAATGCTCCGGTTGAGCCTCCTGCTCTCGGGGCCGAAGCCGGAGCACGTCGCGGCGCTCCTCGCGCGGGAGACCGACCCCCGCGAGCGCCGTCAGCTCTCGATCATGCGCACGGAGCGAGAGATCTTCGACCGCGCCCTCGCGAACCTCCCGAAGCCCGTCGCGCTGCCGCGTCCGTCGGTCGAGTCGATCGACCTCACGCCGCTCGCCCAGGCGGTCGAAAAGGCCCGTCCCGGCGGTGACACCGTCGCGCTCATCGAGACCACGAAGCAGATCGCCATCGCCGTCGAGAGCGGCGCGCCGGGCGCCGAGAAGGCTCGTGAGCTCCTCGAAGAGACGGTGTCGTCGCTCGTGGAGCGCGCGCTTCGAAAGGGCCTCCTCGCGGGCGCCGGGGCCGGCGGCGGAACGGCGAGCGGACATCCCATCGAGATCGCGGCGGCGCTCGAAGACCTCTCGCTCGGACTCGAACGGTCGGCGGGCTCGGTGCGTCCCATCGCGCGTTGGCTGCGCGGCAGGGCGATGGCGCTGCTCGACGACGCGGCCAGCCTCGCGGCGACGCGCATGGGCGCGGCCCTCGACGCGGAGGTGCCCGCGGGCGCGAGCCTCGATGACCACGCCCGTCGCGCGAAGGACGTGCTGCGCGAGCTCGACGCCATCGTCGACGCGCAGGAGCGGTTGGAGCGCCTCGGCGCCGACCCGCCTCCCCACGCGAGCGAGCGGTCGTCGCGAGAGAAGGCCCTCGCGCGCGCCGAAGACGAGGTCGCAGAGATCATGGACGCGGCCTTTCGCGAGGCCATCCGTGACGCCCTCGGACGCGTCGGGACGGGGAGCCTCGGGGCCGTGCTCACGGCGCTCGCGCCCGCGATCCGCCACCTCGATGCGCTCGGCGAGGGCTTCGTCGACATGGGCGGACGCGCGCAGCGGCTCAAGTCTCGCGTGGTCGGTCCGCGCATCGCGCCGCTCCTCCATGCGGCCTTCGAACGCCTCGAAGCGCAGGACCGCATGGACCTCGTCGCGCAGATCGGCGGGCTCGTCGAGGAGCTCGCGCGCGGCGGTCTCGGCGAGGTGCTCAGCCCCGAGGCGCTGCTCGAAATGTCGGCGCGCGCGCTGGTGAAGCGCGAGGGCATGCGTCGCGAGGCGTTCACGCCGCGACCCGACGCGATCGGATACAAGACCCTGCGCGCGGGCGAGCAGCGCGTGTCGCTCGCGTTCACGATGGTCGAGGCCGCGTCGCGCATCAAGGAGCCGCGGATCACGCCGGGGAGCTCGCCCGAGGCCGCGCTCGGCGCCCTCACGCGCTCGGTGAGCGCGCTTCCGCCGGAGCTCAGGGTGTCGATGGGCGAGCTCGACGTCGAGCGCATCGGCCGCTCGGTGACGCAGCTCGAAGCGTTCTTCAAGCCCCTCGGCGACGCGGGCCGCGACGCGCTCTCTCGCGGTGATCGCGAGGGGCTCGACAAGGCCATCGAGCGTCTCGGCGCGTCGGGCTTCTACCGCGTCACGCGCGACGAGAGCGCGCTGCTCCGCTTCTCGCTGGAGGCGCGCGTGGTGGGAGAGGTCTTCCCCGAGGTGGCGCCGCTCGCCGATGAGTTGAGGGCGCGCATCGACCGCCTCGAAGACGAGTCGAGCGGGGTCTTGAAGCGGCTCCGCGAGGCGCGCGCCGACCTCAAGTGGAAGGACGTCCTCTCGTCGTGAGCGACGACACGCGCCGAGCCGAGCGCCTCCGCGACCTCGACGCACGCATCGAGCGCGTGGGGGCCGCGGGCGACGTCTCGCTGCTCTACCGCATGGCCGCGCCGGTCTTCGATCGCTTCGGATGGAAGCCGAAGCTCTCGACCGCCGCGACGCTCAACCTCGTCGAAGCGTTTCGAACCCGCGCCGCCGTGGGCACGCTCATGCAGGGTGAAGCCCACGCGGCCCTCGACGCGGCCCTCGCGGAGCTCACTTCGAACGTGGTCAACGTCGAGCGACTCGCGGCCGTTCGCAAGCGGCCTCCCGTCGCGCACGCGTCGTGGTTGCGGCGCTCGCACGCGCTCCTCTCGCAGGCGTCGCGCGCGCTCGCGCAGGGCGTCGGCGACGCGTCCGAGACCCTCGCGGAGCTCGCCTCGGCCAACCCGCCCGTGGTGCTCGTCGCGCCGCTCGCACCCATCGCGCCGATCCAGTCCGAGAAGGACTCGCGCGAGTCTGTCGAGGCCCGGCAGCGCGTGGTGATGCTCGAACTCGCCGCCGTCGATCACCTCCTCGCCGCGGGACGCGCCGAGTGCGACGTGCTCTCGCGACGGCGTCGGTTCTTCGAGGCCGCGCGGCAGGTGCTCCTCGACGCGTCGGCGGCGCTGTCGCTCGACTCCGAGGGCGTTCGTGTTCGACAGCGCGCGATCGTGGCCGAGATCATGCGGCTCGACCGCATCGAATCCGCGGGCGTCGATGGCGAGGTGGGCCTGGCGTACCAGGCGCGCGCGGCCCTAACGCGCGGTGAAGATGGGCGACTGCGTGCGCTCGTGGCGGCCCTCGATCACGTGTCACAGACGACGCGAGATCCCGCGCTGGCGCGGCTCGCGCGGAGGGCCACGCGCGACCTCTTCGGTGACGTGCGAGGCATCAGCGACGGCGCGCGGAGGGCGTCGCTCGAACGATCCGCCGACGACCAGCTCGGGGTCGAGGTGACCGCCGCCGTGCGACGCGCCTACGAGCGCGGTCGACAGCGCCTCGCGTCGTCGACGAACGAAGACCGCGAGCTCATCGGGGCGGAACGCGGCTACCTCGGCGAAGGGACGGAGCGGAGCCTCCTCTTCGCGTCGCTCGCGGTCGACGGCGCGTTCGAGACGGGCGGCGCGCTCTCACCGACGCGCGTGGTGAGCGAGCGTGTGCGCATGCGTCGCGTTCCCTATCCCGCACCTGCGCTGGCGCTGGTGGCAGCGGAGGCCGTTGAAGACATCCCCGACGCGATCATCGAAGACCCGCGGCTCCTGGTGCTCCAGCTCGCGACGGGGAGGCTCCTCGCGCGGCGTTACGTGCGAGAGGAGGTCGTTCGCTCGACGCGCGTGGTGATGGTGTCGGAGGTGCGCGTGTTCCTCGTCGACGGCTCGGGGAGCATGATCGGTCCGCGGGCGAGGGTGCGCGACGCGATGCTGGTGGCCGAGCTCGCGACGCTGATGCGGCGGCTCTCGTCGGGAGACACCGTGCGATGCGCGGTGTACTACGGCTTCTTCAACGACAAGGTCGGGCCCATCGTGAAGGTCGACTCGATCGACGCCGCGAAGCGCGCCATCGAAGACGTCTGCGAGACCGTTCGCTCGGGTGGAACCGACATCCAGGGCGCGCTCCTCGCGGCCTTCGAGACCGTGGCGAAGGCGCGCGCCGACGACGCCGACCTCGCGCGCGCCCAGGTGGTGCTCGTCACCGACGGAGAGGCCGCGGTCGACGAGGCGATCGTCGTGGCCGCGCGCGAGATGGCGTCGGGCGATGTTCCGCTCGGCGTGAGCGTGGTGGCGCTCGGGGCCGAGAACAGCGCGCTCCGTGGCATCGTGGCGCGTCAGCGCGCGAGGGGCGAGCGGGCCTTCTATCACTTCGTCGACGACGAGACGCTGCGCGCGATGGCCGACGGATCGCTCGACGCCGCGCTCCCGCTGCACCGGCGCGCGACGCCCGGTGACGCGCCCACGGACGCGCGGTCGCTCGAAGCGTCGGTGGGCCAGGTGGTGACCGAGCTCGAAGACCTCGCGCGCGCTCGCGACCTCGAAGCGCTCGACGGCATCGAGGCCGAGCGCGTCGCGCTGCGTGAGATGGGCGCCGAGGCCGTGACGCTCGTTGGCGAAGGAGCTCGCGCGCGCATCGAGTCGCTCCAGCGAGACCGCGACGCGCTCACGCGGCGCTTCGCGCGGTGGTTTCCGCAGCCCGGCGCGTCGCAGCCCGTGACGCAGACGCTCGACGACGAGGCCCGCTCCGACGCCGAGGCCGTGCACGTGATGCTCGCGTCGATCGTCGAGGTGGTGCGCGTGGTGGGCGGTGGTGAGCTCGCGCGCAAGGCCGACGCGATCGAGCTCATCGAGCGGCTCATGCCCGACGCGGGGATCACGTCCGCGCGCTATTTCGCGACGCTCTCGTCGCACGCCACGCGCGTGGCTCCGGCGCTCGCGGCGCTCCACGCTGAGGTGCGGCGCTGAGTTGAAGAGGTGATCGCGCTTCGTCGGCGGCACGCGCGCTGCTCTCACGGTCTCATGCGCTCACGATGGATCGACGCGCTCCATCCCCGTTCGCGGGTGCTCCCCGCAGCGTGGTTGCAGTACACGCTGCTCACGGGCCCCGACCTCGCGCTGGTCGCGGTGCCTCCGCCGCCTCCGCCGAGACACACCGTCGTGGCAGCGGTGACGCGCCCCGCGAAGCCCGTGGTGACGAAGCCCGTCCCTCCGATCGTGCCGCGCGTGACGCTTCCGCGGCGGGGCCTCGTGGGCGTAGCGGAGTCGCGCGATGGACGCGTCGCGGCCGTGTGGACCCGCAGCCGACTCTACGTCACCCGCGACGGCGGACGGAGCTTCACGCGCGCGCTCGACCACCGCGGCGCCATCGCGACCGCGCTCGTCGACGACCGCGGGACGGTGTTCGTGCTGCGTCCTCCGCGCGCGCTCGGGGTACAGCGCGAAGACGGCGCCGAGGCGTGGCGCGCGATGCCCCTCGTCGTGCGCACGGAGACCGAACGGGAGCCGAACGTCGCCGCGGCTTCGAACGGGACGCGCGCCGCGTGGATCGTGGTGAACGTCTCGAGCGGTAACGTCGGGCCCGAGTCGAGGTTGGCGCTCACCGACGACGACGGCGAGACGTGGCGCGTGATCCGAATGCCCGAGACGACCGATCGCGGCATCGTCGATGTGAACCCCGACGGCTCGCTGCGCGTGCTTCTCTGGGAGAGCGACTGCTCGTACGACTCCGTCACCATGTATCGACTCGCAGCGGACGCGAGGCGCTTCCCCTCGCGCGGACGCAACATCGCGAGCGAGCCGCGAGAGGCACGCTTCGATCGCGAGGGATGGCTCCACGGAACGATCTACCGCTGGAGCGACGAGCTCGACGCCGAGTGCCCGCCCGCCTTCGAAGCGCGCGACGAGACGGGCCGACTGCAACACCTCAGCGCGCGAGAGATCCGCGACCGCGCGCCGTGGTTCAGCGTCGTCGATGGGAGGCTGCGCGTACGCGGGCGTCCGTGACGCACCGTTGAAAACACCGGGCGAATCCGCACCGATGTGACGAGGTATGTCCATGCGTGGGTTGCGTAGGGCTCGGCGCCGTGCTCTGAGCGTCGCCCTCGAAGAGAGGGGAAGGCGCACGATGGACCTGTTCTCTGAAGACGCCGTGTTCATGTTCCACTCGCGGTCGAAGGACGTCGCGCCGGGCGAGGGGGTCGGCGAGCTCACGAAGCTCCCGGCGGAGACCTTCGCGGCGCTCTCGGGCATCGCGAACTGGCGGCAGATGCTCTCGAACTTCGCGATCGCCCCCTTCGATCTCGACGGATTGCGGTGGCCCTCGGTGGAGCACTTCTTTCAGGCGTCGAAGTTCTCCGCCGTCGACGCGGACTACTACGAGAGCTTCTCGCTCCAGAGCGGGAGCGCGCTTTCGAAGGGCGACGGCGCGGCGGCGAAGAGCGCGGGCGGTCGCCGCGGACGCCCCATGACCCCGCAGCAGATCGCAGACTGGGAGACGCGCAAGTGGGCCGTGATGCGCCGCGCGCTCGAGGCGAAGTACCGGCAGAACGCGCTCCACCGTGAGGCGCTCCTCGCGACCTGGCCCGCGAAGCTCACGCACCGCCCGCTGCGCGCGTCGCACACGCAGGTCGAGCACGGGCTCATGGACGTGCGCCGCGTCCTCCGAGAAGAGCGCGAGGCGTCCGCAACGAACGGTACGCGCGCGGCGGAATCGACCTAGAATCGCGCGATCATGTCGCACTCGCTCCTCTGGCTCGTGGCGCGCGGTCCGCTCGTGTGGTGGTGCCTCGCGGTCGCGTCCGCGCTCCTCGGCGCCGCGCTCGGTCCGCGCATGGTGGCCGCGTTCGGCTCCCTCCGCGCGCGCAGGATGCTCCGGGCGCTCGGTCCGTCGCGTGAAGATGTCCCCGCGGGCGAGTCGATCGCCACGGTGCTCACGGGGACGCTCGCCTCCGACCGCGAGGGCGCCCCCTACGCCGCGCTCTCGGTGGCGATGCGACCCGAGACCGACGGGGCCGACCCGGTGATCGCGAGCGATGTCACGCCGGGCCTCACGCTCGTCGTCGGCAAGCAGCGCGTACGCATCGAGGGCGCCATCGAGGTCACCCACGGATCGCGCGCCGCGAAGGGCGCCGTCGACCTCGCGAAGATCACCGGCGACGAGTCCGCGAAGGTGCGCGCCGTGAATGCCGTACACGCGGGCGATCGCGTGCGCGTGTCGGGCGTCATCGAGGCGCTCCACGAGGCCGACGCGAGGGCGGGCTACCGCGGCTCCGCGCCCGCGTGGAAGCTCTCTCCCGGCGTCGCAGGGCGCGTGCTCGTGGCCTTCGAAGGGCCCACCGCGTCGACCACGCCGAAGCCCCTCATCCGCGCGCTCGGCGCGATGTTCTTCGAAACGCACTGGATCGTCGCGTCGCTCGTCTTCGGCGTCGCGCTCCTGAACTCCGCCGAGCGGGGGAGGGGGCCCATCGAGACGCACCCCGCGAGGAGCCTCTGTCGCGGTGATCGTGTGGAGTCCGCGGTGCTCGCGTCGGCCGTGCCGATGTTTCGATCGCGCGCGCTCGAGTCCGCGGCGCTCACGCTCTCGTGCAAGGCCGACCGCACGCGCGCGACGTGGGATGCGCTCGACGTCGTGCACCGCGCCTCGGGGACTCCGTGCCTCGCGCGCGCGTCGCTCTTCGAAGGCGTGAGCGACCATGAGCGCGCCGCGAAGGAGTGGGCCCGCTGCGGCACGCCCGAGAGCTGGTCGCGCGCCGCGAGAGTGTCCTTCGCGCTCGGACGCTTCCGCGAGGCGAGCGACGCGCTCTCGCACACGACGATCAACCCCCGCGAGCGCGGCGGCGACGCGGCCAACGACGCGCTCTACGTCCACCTGCTCGCGGGGGAGTTCCGCCGCGCCGCCGAGATCGCGCGCAGCCTCGCGGAGCTCGCGCTTCAACACGAGTCGGTGGAGTCCCGCGCGCGCTCGACGCCGCTCTTCTGCCTCGAAGCGTCGCTGCTCGCGCGTGCGGGCGACGCGGCCGCGGGGCGACGCCTGAACGGACTCGTCGAGGCCCACCCCGGCGACCTGTCGTGTCGGATGTTGCAGGGGTGGTCGGGCGGCCCCGAGGCGCGCGCCGCGGTGACGCGCACCGGCGTCGATCGCCTCGCGCGACGGATCTCGTGGCGGGTCTACGACGCGGGGAGCAACGGCTTCCGCGCGGCCGTCACGCGCTTCGAACTCGACCCCGCGCGACGCGGCGGCGAGGCCCGCACCGACGGGCTGCTCGCGGCCCTCGACACCGCGCGCTTCGACACGTTGACCGGCGCCTGGGACGACGCGCAGCGCACGCTCGCCGCCGTACGCGCGTCGCTCGCGACCGCCGAGGAGAGCCTGGACTCGCCGCAGGAGCGCGTCGTCGTGAACCTCCGCGACAACGAGGCGGATCTGGCCTTCGCGCGCGGCGGACCTCGCGCGTGCGGCGCGCTCCTCGATCATGAATCCGCCGAGATCGACGGCCTGTCGCGCTTGTCGTGGGAGTATCGCTGCGCGGGCTACCGCCTGCTCTCGCACGGCCTGGTGCCCGGCACCGACGACGCCTTCTGGCAGGGCAACGGCCTCCCCGAGCGCCCGCAGCTCAGGGCGGCGGTCACGCGCGGCGACGCGTCGGCGGTGCTCGCGGAGCTTCGAGACTGGCACGCCGAAGATGGCCCCACCCCGCGGCGCGCCGCAGCGCTCGCGGCCTTCGTGAAGCCCGCGGAGGCGCCCCGTCTCCGCGCGTGGCTCTCGACCGAAGACCGCTGGATCGAGACCGATCACGAGGGCGTGCTCCGCGCGCTCTCGGAGCGGCTCCAGTCGGCGCAGATGCTCGGCGATCACACGCTCGTCGAAGAGACGCGCGCCATCCTCGCGAGGCACCGCGCGGCCCTCCTCGACGAAGACAACGCGATGGCGCTGTTCCTCTTCGGGCGCTGACACGGATGGCATCGAAGCGCGGGCGTCGCGCGTAATCGCCACGCCCGCAGCTCAGCCGTCGCTCCCCTGGCGCTACCGTCCCAGAGCGAGCGTCGTACGCGCCAGGCGCGCGAACGATCGACCCGAAGGACCGGCTGCGGTCACGACGCCGGGAGCGATCTCTGCGCAACGCCCCGGCGTCCTTACGGCCGCCAGTTGTTTGCGAGTCTCGATCGAGTCAAAGGACCGGCGGCGGTAACGACGCCGGGGGCGATCACCGCGTAACGCCCCGGCGTCCTTACGGCCGCCGTCTGTTGTGAGCCACGATCAAC
>JBPOHC010000866.1:0-3686 GCA_052035985.1 Myxococcota bacterium
GCGAGGGCTACGTCGAACGGATCAAGAACTTCTTCGCGCCCACCGAGAGCACCGTGCCCGACCTCAACGCGGGCGCGAAGGTGGGCGGGGACGTCGAGGGCGCGAAGGCCGAGGCGCGCATCGGCGCGAAGCTGGTGCTCAAAGACAACCCCTCGTTTCGCGAGCGAGCGCGCGCGCGCTGGGCCGGGTCTCTCTACGGCCTCGTCGCAGAGGCCCACGAGTTCATCCGCGACCTCGCGAAGACCTTCGCAGGCAGCAAGCAGGTCGTCATCATCATCGACTCGGTGGAGCACATCCAAGGGACGCTCGACGACGCGGTGAAGGTGCAGACCTCCGTCGAGAAGCTCTTCACGGCGCACGCCGACATGCTGCACTTCCCCGGCGTGCACACGGTCTACACGGTGCACCCCTACCTGAAGATCAAGTACGCCAACATCGACGACTACTTCCCCTACGGCGGGCTTCAGATCATCCCGACGCTGAAGGTGCGGAAGCGCCCCGCGCCGGACGCGCTCGACGCCCTCGGCGATCCTCGCAAGGCCGCGCTCGACGCGATCTGCCGCGTGGTCGAGCAGCGCGGGCACTGGTGGAACCTCCTCGGCCCCGGAGAAGAAGGTCGCGCGCGCCTCGACGAGCTCATCCTCGCGTCGGGCGGACACCTCCGCGACCTGATGCGCCTGCTCGCCGAGGTCGTGCGCCGGACGCGCGACCTCCCCGCGTCGACCGACGTGCTCGACGCCGCCGTGAATCACGTACGCAACCAGGCACTCCCCATCGCCGACGACGACGCGCTGTGGCTCGCCGAGATCGCGAGGAGCCACACGACGTGCCTGCCCTCCGAGGCGAAAATCCCGTCGTTGGCGCGCTTCCTCGATACGCATCGGGTGCTCTGCTACCGCAACGGCAACGAGTGGTTCGACGTGCACCCGCTGATCCGTGACGCCGTGCTCGCGCAAGCCGCCGCGGTGCAGGCGCGCAAGGCCGCGGCGACGAAGGCCCCGTGAGCGCGGAGGCAGAGGGGTCGCCGCTCCTCGACGAGGAGAACGAGGCGACCTGGGCGCTCCTGCACGATCAGTTCGAACTGGCGCAGGGCTTCTGGCTCGGTTTCTTGTTCTCTCTCGGGCTCAAGGCGCCACGCACGCTGGCCGAGCGCACGAAAGCCATGCTCCGCGGCGTCGGCGTGGGCTTTCGCCGCTGGCGTCCAGAGCGGGCCGACGAGCTGCGCGACGTGCTGATCGCGCTCGTGAGCGCGGCGAAGGAGGGCACCACCGACTGCCTCTGGGTCGAGGCGATCACCGAGCGCATCGATGAGACCTCGCCAGAGTCAGCGTGGAGCGAGGCCCGGAGCGAGTTCCTGATGCGCGCGAACGAGCAGCGCGAGGTGTTCGTCCGGCAGCACCGCGGCGCGTTGATCCTCGTGCTGCCTCCCTCGTCGAAGGTGCAGGCGCATGAGCGCGCCCCCGACCTATGGTCGTACCGTGAGTTCGTCGCAGAGCTCATGGTGAAGCACTCCCCTGACGGGTGGGACGAGTGGCTCAAGGCGATCCCCACGCCCCACGCCGAGGCCACGCTGAGCGCTGAAGACGAGCAGGTCGTGAGGCGAGCGGAGGAGGCGCTCTCACGCGCGACCCGCTTCCCCCAGGGGCTCAATCAGGTGGTGTCCGCCTCTGGATCGTTGGTGCGAGCCAACCGCCCCGACGACGCGAGGCGCATGCTCCTCCGGGTTCTCTCGCTGCCCAGGGGAGCCGAGGTCCCCCCTGTCCTCATCAGCATCGGGCTTCAACTCCTCGCGTGGATCGAGAAGTTGCAGGGCGACGCGCAGAGCGCCCTCGATCATTTTCGCGCCGCGGTGAGCTTCGCGCCGAAGACCGAGCTCGCGTTGTTGACCGATGTGCACCTCCAGTCCGCCCGCCTCCTCCGCAAGCAGGGTGACCTGCGTGGGGCTCAAGAACAATGCGAGCTGGGCCTCCCGATCGCTCGCGAAGCGGTCGCAGAACGAGAGACCCCCCGATCGCTCTTCAATCTGCTCGGCCTCATTGTGGAACGTGCGGCTGTTCGCATTTCTCTCGGAGATGGCGCCTCCGACGAGATGAGCGACACGGAGGAGGAAGAGAGCCTCAACCTCGCGCGTCGTATCGCGTTCCATCCCGACGCGACACCGGAGATGCGAGTTCCCATCTTGAAGATGTTCGACCACATGGCGGCCAGCCACGACGCGCTCGGCAGAAGCGAAGACGCGCGAGCGCTTCGCGCCGAAGCCCAGGCGCTCGCTACGAGGTACGGCATCCCTCCGCCCGCGAGGCCCACGACGGGAACCTGATCTACCGCTCCCCATCACTGACGACGCCCCCACGCAGACCGCCCCCGCCTCGCCCCCTCACCGACGCCCTCCGAACGCGGGCCCGGATCTACCTCGACCCGTCACCGACGGCATCCTCGGGTAGACCGCGATCTACCCGCCCCCTCACCGACGACGCCCTCGGGTAGACCGCGATCCATCCCGAGGCATCACTGACGACGCCTTCGGGTAGACCGCGACCCCTACTGTCTCGTCGCCGGACACCGCTTGCGGGGACGCGAAGGTCCTCGCCATTGCTGAGCTCGCACGTCCCTCCCTACGATCGGGCCCATGAAGTTTTTCTACCTGACGCTGAACGATCTGGTGCTGGGGCTCCGCGACCTCGTGCGCGTGCGGCTCCCTACGTTCTCATCGGTCGCCGCAGCAAGCGTCTACGGACCTCGCCTGACGATGCGCCTCGACGAGATCGAGTCGATCCCCGCCGCGGGGCCGAGCGGTGAGCCCTTCGCCGAGGAGCTCGCGCTCAAGGACGTCGAACACGACGCCCACGGCGGCGCGATCTGGTTCGTGATCGAAGGCTGCCTCCGCTCGCCGATGATCAGCGCGGAGCTCAAGGCGTCGCTCGCGTCGATGCGCGACACGTTCATCCCCGAGCTCGCTGAGCTCAAGCGCACGCACGCGGACGAGGCCGCCTCGGCGGTCAAGCGCGAGCCCGAGCTATCCGCGCACTCTCGCGCGCTCCGCGAGGTGCGGCTCCCCGGCGGGCACACGCTCTTCGACTGGACCCGCGCGTTCGTCACGGCGGGCCTCGACCTCGATGAGCTCTTGAAGAAGCGCGCGAACGTCCCCGCAGTCGACCGCACGGGCGTGGCGACGATCCGCAGCGTGACGATCGGTCAGCTCAACCGCTTCCGCGCCGCGATCACCGACGAGTTCGAGGGAGACCCCGAGGGCCTCGCGAAAGCAGACGCCGGGCTGTTCTCGTACCTCGATGAGCTGGAGCGGCGCCGCACCCCCGCGAGCGCCTCTCCCGCACAGCCCGAACCGCCTACACCGCCCGCGCCTCCCGCCTGAAGCCCCTTCACCCCCAGCGGTCCCACGCGCCGTCTTCGAGCGAGAGCGCGTGGAGCTCGACCTCACCCTTCCCCTTGAGCGCCACGGGCCCGAGCGTCCTCGCCGCGGGGGCGCCCACGCCGAACTCTCCCGCGACGACGCGCGCCGCTTCGATCGCCGCGGCGGTGAGCACCACCTCGCCCGCGCCGGCCTTGCCGCACGCGCGGCTCGCGACGTTCACGGTGTCGCCGAGCACGGTGAACTCCACCTGCCGCTCGTTGCCGAGGTTGCCCGCGACGAGCGATCCCGTGTTGATCCCGACGCCCATTTCGAG
>JBPOHC010000850.1:0-12442 GCA_052035985.1 Myxococcota bacterium
ATCGCGAGGCGCTCGATGGGGTTGGGCAGCGCGTCGAGCGCGGCGCCTCGCTCGGTGATCGGGAGCACGAAGCGCTGATCGCGACCGTCGACGCGCAGGGTCGCGTGCAGGGTCGCGTTGGTGCGCGCGCCCTCCACGGTGCGCCGCAGACGCTGGAGCCACGCGCCGCCGAGCTCGGTGGCGAAGCGCGGCCCGAGGAGCGCGAGGGCGATGGCCTGGAGCACGGCGCTCTTGCCCGCGCCGTTGACGCCCGCGAGGCAGGTCCAGCGTCCAGGGAGCTCGGAGCCGTGCGCGAGGTCGAGCGAGAGGTCCTCGACGCTCTTGAAGTTGCGAATGTGGAGGTGCTCGAGCGACGCGTTGCGGAAGGCGTCACGGAGCCCTGGAAGCGTGGCGAGCGGGGAGACCGGCGGCGCGGAGGAGGTTTCGGACGATGAGGGCTTTTCGAACTGCTCGGCGAGGAAGGTCAGCGCGAAGCGCGCGGCGAGAACAGCGGCGCCTTCGTCGGAAAACCCGGCGTACTCATCGAGCTCTCCGGCCAACCCACGCACCACGATGAATGGAACGCCAAGCGAACTGTTCGCGAGTTCGGTGAGCCCCCGCTCATACTCAACGGCCCTGCAATCCACGTATGCGCTCTCCCCCACAACATAGAGAGGATCCCTGGTCATCGCGATCTTGCCGAAACACGCGGAGGAGCGGATGTCCGAGGTCTTCCTCGCGATCTCAGCCCAAAGTCCATCGTTCACGAACTCCTCGATGGGCACGAGCAGCGACCGGACAGACTGCCTGTCGCGCGAAGGCGACGCCAACTCATCGACCGGATCTCCTCCTTCGTCGAAGAGCGGGAGGTTCCTTGCAACGACGACGTCGCCCACGCGCGATCCCTTCGTCGGGTTTGCTGCACCACAACTGACCACGTAGCGAGGCCGCAAGTGCGCCACCAACTGGCGAGCTTTCATGCCCGGGGAAGTCGTAGCCCCTTGCAGAACGCCCGCGACAGCGAAGGGGAAATACGCCCGGTCTCCCTCCCAATAGCTTCGGTAGTAGCGCCACCCCTCGGGGAGGATCGTGGCTCGCCTGTCGTCGTCACGAAACAACGTGCTGATGATCGCGGCGGTCTCCTCGCTCGAATGCGTCAACAGCAGCACATCGACCGGCTCTGGCTCGCCCATCTCCTACCGCATCGCACCCGCGTCACGCGCGCGTCAAGAGTCGGCACGCGGCCTCGCTTATGCGATCCTCCCGCCTCGCCATGCTCACCGTGTCCGACACGGCCTGGTCCATCGCGCAGATCCGCGCCGACGAGGCGCTCCTTCCCGAGAGCGACCGCATCTTCGTCGACCCCTACGCCGCCATCTTCGCCGCCGCTGGCGCGCACGCCGCAGAGGGGACCGCGCGCTTCCTCTCGCTCCCCTTCTTCCGCGACGGAATCCGTCTGCGTACGCGCGCCATCGACGACGTCACGCGCGACGCGCTCTCCGCTGGACTCACCCAGATCGTGCTCCTCGGCGCGGGGCTCGATGCCCGCGGGATGCGACTCCCCGAGATCGCCGCCCACGGCGCCACCGTGTTCGAAGTCGACTTCGCGGAGCTCCTAGACACGAAGCGCGCGCTCCTCACCGCGGCCGGCGTCTCGATCCCCGCGAACGTCTCGTACGTCGCATGCGACCTCGCGTCGCCCGACCTCGACGCGGCCCTGCTCGCGCCCCTCGTCGCGAAGGGCTTTCGCCCCCACGAGGGAGCCCTCTTCGTCTGGGAGGGCGTGGTCTCGTACCTCGACCGCGCGTCCATCGATCGCAGCCTCGCGCTCATGGCCCGCGCGGGCGGCGTCGGAGCGCGCGTCGTCTTCGACTACGGCGCGTTCTACTTCGACGCGGAGTCGGGCGAAGACTGCGTCCGTCGCGCGGGCTTCGACCGCTTCGAAGAGGTCGCCTACGACGCGCTCTGGCAGCGCTACCTCCCCGGCGACGCGCACGAGAACGCGTGGGTCTGCCGCCTCGGCGTCGCGAGCATCTCTCCGCGCTCGTGAAGCGGTACCATCGCGGGTGTGAGCTACGCGTCGATCGAGAGCCACGTCCCGCGCGGCGTCACCGTCCGCTGGGGTGACGCGTACGCGACGGAGGTCTACCGCGCCCCGGCGTCGCGGCGTCCTTCGGTGATCACCGTGATGCCTTCGCGCAAGGGCCTCGGCGCGGCGGGCGGCGCGAGTGTCGGCGGCGCGACCGGCGCGGCGCTCCTCGTCGAGTACGGCCTCACACACGCGCGCGGACTCGCGACGCTCGCGGGCGTCTCGCTCGCGGTGATCGCGGGCGTGCTCGCAGACCGCATCGCGCCGCGGCTCCTCACGCGAACGGAAGTGCGCTTCACGCACGACGCGCTCGAGATCCGTCACCGCCCCTTCGGCGACGCGCGTCCCACGCGCATCCCGTACAGCGAGCTCGCGTCCTTCGAAGTCGAGGTGGTCGTCGATCCGGTCGCCACGCCGCCCGTGCTCGTGCACCACGTCAACGCGCGCTTGACCAACGGAACCGTCGAGCCCGTGATCGCGTCCGTCGTCGACGCCGAGACCGCGGCGTGGCTCCGTCGCGCGCTCACGACCCACGCGCTCCCGGGCTGACCGCGGCTACGGCGTCGGGCGCACGCAGAAGTGGGCGTAGGTGAAGCCCGCGCCGTCAAAGCGACGACAAACTGTGCCTTCGGGACACGCGCAGTTGGCCTCCAGCCGCGAGCCCAACCCGACCGTGACACCGCACCTGCACGAGCAGTACACGCGCTGCGCGCGCGCGGCGCCATCGCGGTCGGCGGCTTCGTCGTAGTAGTTCACGAGGCACGTCCCTCCGGCGCAGTCGGCGTTGTCGTCGTCGGAGAAGATCTCGTCGCGTCGAAAGCAGCCGCTCGTCACGGGGGGCGTCGCGCCAGGCGCGCAGACGCCGCTCCCGATACGCACACGGGGAAAGCACGCCTGCCCGACGGCTGAAAGCCACGCGGGATCGCCGTCACACGCGAGCCCCGACGCCATCAACACGACCACGATTCGATACGCGCGTAGGTGCAACATCCTGAGGACTCTACTCGCGCTCCGCCGTCGCGAAAGCCGCCGCGCGCTGCGTGTTGAAGAGGCTGTCTCAGAAAGTTGCGCGGGCGCTCGATTCCCGACTGACGGGCACGGATTCGTGCGTCTGGAGCCCCTTGGGGCCGGTGAATGACCACGGATTCTTCATCACGAGCACGGCGTGGCGGTTGCCGCAGGTTGAAAACCTGCGGCAACATGCACGGAGAGCGACGCGATCAAAGCCCGCTTCGCGGGCTCACAACTGCGAGTCGGCGGAACGCCGACTTCACCCGGTTCATCAAGGGCGCATGTTGCCGCAGGTTTTCAACCTGCGGCGACCGCCACGCCGTGCTCGTGATGAAGAACCCGGGTTCAACGCGAGGAGCTCCGCCGAACGCGCGCCTCGGTGCGCTGTGGCCTGACGCTGCGGCGTGGCTCGTTCACCACCGCGCGACGCTCACCGGCGTGGCTCCGTCGCGCGCTCGCGACCCACGCGCTACCGGGCTGACCGCGGCACTGCGTGGCACACCGTGCTCTGGGAGCACAACACGCAGCGCACGGAGCAGCGCGAAGACCTCTATTTCACAGCATTTCGAGCGTGGTACGCGTCTCGCTGAGAACTCCCGCGAAGGAGCATCGAAGACGCCATGAGAAGCTCGAACGCTTGGAAGCTCATCCCCCTCGTGGCCGCGTTCGCTGCGGGATGCGGTGACGACGCCCCCGCGACGCCCCCCACGACCTCCGAGGTCCGCTCGACGCACGCGCGCGTGACCACCGCGCCCGACGCCACGGACCTCTCCGCGGTGCTCCGCGGCAACACGACCTTCGCCCTCGACCTGCACCGCGCCGTCGCTACCGAGGGGCGCAACCTCGTCCTCTCGCCCTACAGCGTCTCGACCGCGCTCGCGATGACCTGGATCGGCGCGCGCACCGCGACCGAGACCCGCATGCGTGCGGCCATGCGCCTCCCCGCCGCGATGGAGCAGAGCCGCGTGCACGCTGCATTCAACGCCATCGACCGCGCCTTCGCCGCGCAGTCGACGCAGCCCACGTCCGAAGAGAACCCGAGGCCCGCGCGCATCAAGCTCGCCAACGCGCTCTGGGCGCAGCGGGGATATCCCTTTCAGACGCCCTTCCTCGACACGCTCGCGGAGCAGTACGGCGCGGGCGTACGCGTCACCGATTTCGCGACGGCGCCTGATCCCTCGCGCCTCGCCATCAACGCCTGGGTGAGCGAGCGCACGAGCGGGCGCATCGTCGACCTCCTCGCGCAGGGGACCATCACCGCCGACACGGTCTTCGTGCTCACCAACGCCGTTCACTTCTCCGCCGGGTGGCGCAGGAGCTTCGACCCCGCGCGCACGGCCCCGGCAGACTTTCACGTCACCGACGCGATGACCGTCCGCGTGCCCACGATGAACATCCAGGCCCGGCTCCCCTACGCCGAGGGCGACGGGTGGAAGGCCGTCTCGCTCGCCTACCAGGGCAGCGACCTCTCGATGCTCGTCGTGGTGCCCGACGCCGGACGCTTCGCGGCCATCGAGCGCGACCTCACGGCGGAGCGCGTCGAGACCGTCGCGAGCGCCGTGTCGGATCACATCGTGACGCTCGCCTTCCCGCGCTTCTCGTTCCGCAGCCAGACCTCGCTCGCGCC
The DNA here is from genome assembly GCA_052035985.1 of Myxococcota bacterium. Lineage (GTDB taxonomy): Bacteria > Myxococcota_A > Polyangia > Polyangiales > CAISKJ01. The sequence continues at coordinate 4,707 of JBPOHC010000850.1, forward strand.
CGCCCTCGGCGCGATGGGAATGGCCGAGGAGTTCCGCGGCGGCGTCCCTGATTTCTCGGGCATCGACGGCACGCGACGCATCTCCCTCCGCGACGTGATCCACCAGGGCTTCATCGCCGTCGACGAGAACGGAACCGAAGCCGCCGCCGCGACCGCCGTGATCGGCGAGGTTACGAGCCTCCCGCCGCCCGCGACGCTCACCGTCGACCGCCCGTTCTTCTTCGTGATCCGATCGGCCACGGGCGGCGTGCTCTTCTTCGGCCGCGTGATGAACCCCTCCGCGAGCTGACCTTCCCCCTCCACAAGCCCCTCCACAAGCCCGAGCGCGTGCGCGCTCGAGGCCGTGACCACACGCGGCAGCAAGCACACACAACCACGACCACAAGCGCCCCCCCGAAGTCCGCCCCTCTCTTGGCACACTGAACAGTTCCAGCGTGACCGCGCTCGCGATACCGTGCGCGCATCCCCTGGAGGTGCTTCGCGATGAGACCTGGGCTCCATTCCTTTCTGCGGGCGACGATGCTCGCGGCGCTCGTGGGTTGCAGCGGCGAGGCGGTCATCGGCGGCCGCCCCGACGCGACGATCGACACCGGCGCCGACGCGCCCCCCGACGTCCCCGTCACGCCCGACGTCCCGATCACGCCTGACGTCCCGATCACGCCCGACGTGATCAACATCGAAGACGTCGCCGACGTGGGCGACATCACCGACGTGCCCGCCGACGACGGCCCGAGCGGCTGCGCGAGCGACGCCGACTGCGTCGGTTCCTCGATGGGCCCCGTGTGCGACCGCATCACCGGACGCTGCGTGGGGTGCCTCCCCGCGAGCGACACATGCCCCGCGGCGCAGCACTGCGACCCCGCGAGCAACACCTGCGTCGCCGGGTGCCGCAACGACGAGGGCTGCGCCATGGCCTCGGGCGACGGCGGAACCCCTCGCGCGCGCTGTGACACCACGCTCCACACCTGCGTCGAGTGCGCCGCCGACGACCAGTGCCCGAGCGGACGCCTCTGCCGCGGCAACGTCTGCGTCCCCGCGTGCACGGTCACCGGCTGCCCCACGGGGCAACAGTGCTGCGCGGGCGCGTGCCTCGACGTGACGAGCAACGTCTCGAGCTGCGGCGCCTGCGACACCACCTGCACGACCCCCAACGCGACGCCCGCGTGCCGCGCGGGAGCGTGCGCCGTGAGCGCCTGCGCCGAGGGATACGCCGACTGCGACGGCGCCGCGAGCAACGGCTGCGAGGTCGACACGCGCGTGAGCGCTGAGAACTGCGGCGGCTGCGGTCGCGCGTGCGCCCCCGTCGCCAACGCGGCCACGAGCTGCGCCGCGGGACGCTGCGGATACACCTGCGCGCCGGGCTTCGGCGACTGCGACGGCGACACGACCAACGGCTGCGAGACCGACCTGCGCGCGCAGACCGGCAACTGCGGCGCGTGCGGAAACCTCTGCCCCACGCCCACGCACGGCACCGCGGCCTGCGTCAGCGGGATGTGCGGCGTCGGCACCTGCGCGGCAGGCTGGGGCAACTGCGACCGCAGCGCGGAGAACGGCTGCGAGACCGACGTCACCGCGAGCGAGAACAACTGCGGCGCGTGCGGGACGGCCTGCGCCACGGGCCTCGTGTGTGACGCCGGGCGCTGCGTCCCGCCGTGCCCCTCGGGCTTCACCCGCTGCGGCGGGACCTGCGCGTCGCTCCAGTACGACCCGGCCAACTGCGGCGCGTGCGGAAACCGCTGCGCCACGGGGTCGCTCTGCGGCGCGGGCGTGTGCGTGGCGGCGTGCTCGCCCGGACAGGTCACCTGCGGGGGCGGATGCACCAGCACGCAGACCGACGCCGAGAACTGCGGCGCGTGCGGCACCCGCTGCCCCGCGGGCAACGGCTGCGTCGCGGGCGTGTGCCGCGTGGTCTGCGTCACGGGCCAGGTCGTGTGCGGCGGCGCCTGCGTCGACACGTCGTCGAACCTCATGAACTGCGGCGCGTGCGGCAACGCCTGCGGCGCCGGAGAGCAGTGCATGGCGGGCCGCTGCGTGCTCACGTGCCGCGCCCCGCAGGTCGTGTGCGGCGCCGAGTGCGCCGAGCTCTCGCGCGACCCCAACCACTGCGGGAGCTGCGACCGCGTGTGCCCCACGGGCTGCTTCGACAGCGCCTGCGCGCGCGTCGACACCATCGACTCGGGCACCTACAACAACTGCGTCCGGTACACGAGCGGACGCGCGTACTGCTGGGGCCTCCACTCGGCCAACACGTCCTTCGCGCAGGGGATGCTCACCGCGTCGGGCGGCGCCTACGGACACCGCGGCGCGCCCGCGCAGATCCTCGAGCCCGCGGGCACGGCCCTCGAGGGCGTCGAGCAGGTGGCGATGGGCGCCAACCGCGCGTGCGCGAGGCTCACCGGCGGCGTGGTGCGCTGCTGGGGCTATGGCACCGCGATGGGGGCCGTGTCGGGCCTCCCCTCGGTGACGCAGCTCGCGGCGCGCGAGGCGAACTTCTGCGCCCTCGGCGCCGACCGCAGGGTCTACTGCTGGGACGGCCTCCCGAGGGCCTCCACCGCGCCCGCGCTCGCGCCCGCCGTGACGCTCGCGATGGGCGCCGTCGAGATCGCCGCGGGCGCGAGCTTCGTGTGCGCACGCCTCGCCGACAACACCGTGCAGTGCTGGGGCACGGGCACCTCGGGCCAGCTCGGCAACGGCGCCTCGCTCACCAGCGCGACGCCCGTCGCCGTGCGCGGGCTCACCGACGCCGAAGAGATCACCGCGGGCCAGAACTTCGCCTGCGCGCGCCGCAGCGGCGGCACCGTCGTGTGCTGGGGCCTCAACACCGACGGACAGCTCGGCGACGGCAGCGTCACCCTCCGCAACGCGCCCGTCACGGTGATGGGTCTCACGGGCGTCTCGACGGTGCGCGCGGGCCTCCGCCACGCGTGCGCGATCCGCGTCGACGGCACGCTCCTCTGCTGGGGCGACAACACGCAGGCGCAGCTCGGAGACAACACCACCACCGACCGCACGGCCCCCGTGGCCGTGATGGGACTCACGGGCCCGCAGCGGCGCGTGTCAGCCTATGACCACCACACCTGCGCGGTGAGCACCGAGCGGCGCGTGTTCTGCTGGGGCACCAACCCCTTCGGCGAGGCCGGCGGAGACACCGAGCTCGTCGCCACACCGCGCGCGGTGCGGTACATGGGCGCCGACCTCACGAACCTCACCGACGTGCAGTCGGGCGCCGCGGCGAACTCGGCGCTCATGGCGTCGTCGAGCTGGCACTGCGCGCTGCACGCCGACGGGCGCGTGTTCTGCTGGGGCTCGTACAACAACGGCAACCAGGCCGGACAGCTCGGCGACGGCACCACCACGCAGCGCGCGACGCCCGCGCCCGTCACGGGTCTCACCGACGCGACGCAGATCGCGGTGGGGTGGCTCCACGCCTGCGCGCTGCGCCGCGGAGGCACCGTCGTGTGCTGGGGTTCGAACGCGCAGAACCAGATCGGCGACAACACCCTCACCAACCGCACGACCCCCGTGGCGGTGGCGGGCCTCAACGCCGTGGTCGAGCTCCGGTCGGGCTTCTATCACACGTGCGCGCGCCGGGCTGACGGCTCGGTGTGGTGCTGGGGCTACAACTATTACGGCGAGCTCGGCAACTCGACGATGATCAACAACGGCGTCGCCGCGCCGGTGATGAACATCTCGACGGCGGTGCAGATCGACGCGGGCGCCAACCACACCTGCGCGCGGCTGCGCGACTCCACGGTGTGGTGCTGGGGGCGCAACATCGAGCTGGAGCTCGGCGACGGCTTCCGCACGAACCGCTCGGTGCCGTACCCCGTGCAGTCGCCCACGGCGACGATCGCGATGCCGCTCTCGCAGGCGAGCTTCACCGACGTGCAGTGCGACCTCTACCGCTGCTACGGCGCGCTCATGAGCGGCACGGTGATGGGGTGGGGCTGGACGTATCCTGTCCGCGCGTCGGCGCGCGCCGAACTCTCGGGCGTGCTGCGCAACCGTCGCACGCAGGTGTTCAGCGAGCCCATCGACACCGAGTGCGAGATCCGCGCGGACGGGATCACGTACTGCCGCGGTCGCAACGAGTTCGGTCAGGTGGGGGTCGGCCGCGCGAGCTTCACCGAGGCCTCGTTCGCGGCGCTCACGCCGCGCTTCACGACGATCGACGTCGGGCGCGGGTACGGCTCTCCGTGCGGCATCGAGCGCACGACGGGACGCGCGCTCTGCTGGGGCTGGGCGGGCTTCGGCAACCTCCTGGCGACGGGCGCCACCGCGCTCACCACGCGGCCCTTCGAAGTGTTCATGCCCTGAGGCTCGACGGTCACTCGCAGGCGTCCGACGCGGGCGCCTCGGGTGACTGGCCGCACGCCGCGGCGCGCTCCCTCCCCCGCCTCCCCCTGCGCGTGCAGGGAAACTCCCTCGCCAGACGCACCCACACCGCGCACGCGCTCCCATCGGCGATGCGCTCGCGCGCGATGGCCTCGCCCTCGAGCGCGTCGTCCCTCAGCCTCGACGTGGGGAACATCTCATACGTCCACCGGAACGCCTCGGCCGCGCGCGCGAGCTCGCGCAGGTCATCGCGCAGGATCTCACCTCGGAGAATGCCCCCCTCCTGAAGCTCCGGCGCGTTGCACGTTCCGCCCGTACACGATGGGTCGGCGACCGAGAGCATCTCATCGAGCGCCTCGACGGCGCCGCGCGCATCACCCGACACTCGCAGCAGCGTGGCGAGCGCGATGTGACCGTCGTCCCACCGGCTGTTCTGCGGGTGTGGAATGTCGACGAAGAGAGATCTCCACGCCGCCGCGGCGTCCGCGCGTCGCCCTGCGCGCGCGAGCCTGATCGCACGCTCTGCTCTGAGCGAAGCGCGCAGCGAGAGGGCCGTGAGCCTCGGGTCCGCGAGGGCCTCGTCGATCCACGCGATCGAGCGCGCCATCGAGGCTTCTCCCTCATCGAGCGCGTGGAGCACCCGCCCGACGGCGACGCGCGCGGGCCCTGTCTCCGAGCGTGTCCGCACGAGCGCGTCGAGGTCACGCGAAGCCCGCTCGCGCTCCTCGTCGCTCCCCTCGCGACGTATCATCGCGGCCTCATAGGCAGCGCGCGCGCCGCGTTCGAAGTCGGGCGACGACGCCGCCACACGGTCGAGCCGTTCGAGCGCCCCCGCGCGATCACCCGTCCTCACGAGCGACATGGCGGCGCGGAACTCGGCCTCATTGCGATCGTGCGGGCGAGAAGCTTCGCGCGCGGCCTGGTCGTAGCCCGCGGCGGCTTCGGCCTCGCGGCCCGCGTGGTGCGCGCGATCGGCCGAGGCCATCGCGTCATGCCACGCGGGCGGAAGCGTCGGCGCGCACGCGCCGAGCGCGCAGATCACGGCGACAGATCGGAGGCCGCGCCACATCTCGAATCACCCGTCCGCGAGCGCGACGAGAGCGTCCGCGGCGCGCGCGCAATCGTCTTCGGAGACGTCGAGGTGCGTGACCGCGCGGAGCCGCTTCGGACCGAACACCGAGAGCAGCACGCCCCTCTCTTTCGCGCGCGCTGCGAGCGACTCCGCGGGCTTCGCGGAGGCGTCTCCGTCGAGGTCGACCATGACGATGTTGGTGTCGGGCGCGAGCACGCGCAGCGAGCGGCTCTTCGAAACCCTGTCGGCGAAGGTCTTCGCGTTGCGGTGATCGTCGGCGAGTCGCGCGACGTGGTGGTGCAGCGCGTGGAGTCCCGCCGCGGCGAGCACGCCGACCTGACGCATTCCCCCGCCGAGCATCTTGCGAAAGCGATGTGCGGCGGTGATGCGCGCGGCGTCGCCCGCGAGGAGCGACCCGACGGGCGCGCCGAGTCCCTTCGAGAGGCACACGGAGACGGTGTCGAAGGGTGCGGCGAGCTCCGAGAGCGATCGCCCCGAAGCGACGGAGGCGTTGAAGAGCCTGGCGCCGTCGAGGTGCAGCGAGAGCTCATGCGCGCGCGCCCGCTCTGCCACGGCGACGACGGCGTCTTGCGGGAGGACCTTTCCTCCGCCTCGGTTATGGGTGTTCTCGAGGGCGACGAGGCGCGTGCGGGGGTAGTAATACACGCGCGGTCTGACGGCCTCATCGAGCGCCTCGGGCGTGAAGATCGGGCCGCTCCCAGCGAAGACGCACTGCACGCCGGCCCAGGCCGCGGCGGCGCCGGACTCGTACCAGGCGCAGTGGGCGCCTTCGCTGACGACGACCTCATCGCCAGGCCTCGTGTGCACGAGCAGGGCGATCTGATTGGCCATGGTGCCCGAGGGGACGAAGAGCGCGGCCTCCTTGCCGACGAGGGCTGCGACCTCGCGCTGAAGGCGCTGCACGGTAGGGTCTTCGTCGAAGACGTCGTCGCCGACCTCGGCATCGGCCATGGCGCGTCGCATCTCGGGGGTGGGGCGGGTGACGGTATCGGAGCGCAGGTCGATCATTTCGCGCGGCACGCTATACGCTCCGAGATCGCACACAAGGTACTTGCGCCGTGGAGTGACTGTGTTAGAAGTCCGTCTCCCTTCGCCACCCTAGCTCAGTGGCAGAGCAGCGGTTTCGTAAACCGCAGGTCGTCGGTTCAAGCCCGATGGGTGGCTCCAAGAACAACGGCTCGATCACGTGATCGGGCCGTTGGTCATTTCGGGCTTCGCGCAGGGCCCCAATCATCGCGGGACGCGCCGCCTGATCACTCCGTCTGCCCATCGCCGAGGTGCTGGCACGTCCTGCGACAAAACGCGTGCCCCCTCTCGCGCGAGCCATTGCTGATCGCGCCGTGCGGTCGCAGGTTGCTCCGCCATGTGGTGGAAAGACCCCCGATCCATGACCGTTCCCTCTGCGTCCGAGGCCCTGCCCGGACGTGATCTCGCCATCGAACCCGCCGAGCGCCACGTCGTGCTCGGCTCCCTCGTGCGGCCGCCCTTCGACGGCCTCGAGGCCGTGCTCCTCGGCATGGGCTGCTTCTGGGGCGCTGAGCGGCGCTTCTGGAAGCTCCCCGGCGTCAAGGTCACCAGCGCGGGCTACGCGGGCGGACACACCCGCAACCCCACCTACCACGAGGTCTGCGGCGGACAGACCGGGCACACCGAGGTCGTCCGCGTCGCCTTCGACCCGCGCGAGGTGAGCTTCGAGACCGTGCTCAAGACCTTCTGGGAGAGCCACGACCCCACCCAGGGGATGCGCCAGGGCAACGACGTCGGAACCCAGTACCGCTCGGCCATCTACTGCGTGTCCGAGGCGCAGCGGCTGGCCGCCGAACGCTCGAAGCTCGCCTACCAGCAGAGCCTCTCGGCCAAAGGCTTCGGACGCATCACCACCGAGATCACCGGCTCCGTGCCCTTCTACTTCGCCGAGGACTATCACCAGCAGTACCTCTCGAAGAACCCCGACGGCTACTGCGGCCTCGGCGGCACCGGCGTCAGTTGCCCCGTCGGGCTCACGTCGTAGCGAAGCGGCGCCCCCCCTCACTCACCCGCCCGCCCCACACCCCAGCAGTCGCCCCCCGGTCGCCCGCGCGTACACGGGAAGCGCCCGCTGCGGAGCCGCGACGAGCCTTCACCCCGAAGTCTTGCCGTGCCGCTTTCGGTCACCCGCACATGACCAATTCCGTCACACGAATGAGGCGCTCTGTCGTCGCGCGCGGCCTGCCCCGCGAAACCACGCAGAGGTACGCCTGCGACGAAATCTGTAATTCCAAGGGTTTTCCACATTTCGCAGGCTCTCTCCCCCCGTCAGAGGCCCCCG
>JBPOHC010000523.1:0-26906 GCA_052035985.1 Myxococcota bacterium
CCCGAGGTGTGGTCGTCCCACGCCTTGCGGATCGTCTCGACGTGGAGATAGCCCTGCGACGCGAGGCGCGACGGAGACAGCAGATCCTCGGCCCACGCGCGCAGCGGCCCGCGGAGCCACTGGTCGATGGGCACGTTGAAGCCCATCTTGGGCCGCTCGATGAGCGACCGCGGGACGTGCCGATAGAGCACCTCGCGCAGGAGCCATTTCGACGTCCCGTTGCGCACCTTGAAGCGCGTCGGGAGGCCGAACGCGTACTCCACCACGCGGTGGTCGAGGAAGGGCGCGCGCGCCTCGAGGCTCACCGCCATCGTCGCGCGATCGACCTTCACCATGATCACGTCGGGGAGGTATCCCAGCGCGTCGGCGAGCATCATGTTGTCGTAGAGGTCGCGGCCGGGGCGCGTCCACAGCGGGTGCGCGCCGACCTTCGTGGGCGTCTCGACGCCGAGCACGAGCGGCGACGCGTCGCGGTGGTGCGCGAGCATCATGTCGTACACGTCGAGCGCGCTGCGCGAGCCCGCCACGCCCGCGAGCTTGTGCAGCTTGTCGCCGAGCAGCGACGGCCGAACGCGTTGGGGGAGCGCCGCGCCGAGCGCGTTCCACGTCGAGGGAGGGAGCGCGCGGAGCCCTGCGGCGAAGCCCTTTCGCGCGATCTCGGGCATGGGGTCGAGGGCGCGCCACATGCGATCGACGGAGGGATACCGCGAGTAGCCGCCGAAGAGCTCGTCGCCGCCGTCGCCCGAGAGGCTCACCGTCACGTGCTGCCGCGCGAGCTTCGCCACGAGGTACGTCGGGAGCTGCGACGAGTCCGCGAAGGGCTCACAGAACATCTCCGGGAGCGAGGGGATGACGTCGCGCGCCTCGTCGAGCGTCACGTAGAGCTCGGTGTGCTCGGTGCCGAGGTGCTCGGCCACGCGCTTCGCGTACGGCGCCTCGTTGTACTCGGGCTCACGGAATCCGATCGAGAAGGTCTTCACCGCGCGCCCGCCCGCGCGCTGCATGAGCGCCACCACGAGCGACGAGTCCACGCCGCCCGAGAGGAACGCGCCCACCGGCACGTCGGCCACGCGCTGCCCGTCGATGGCCTGAGAGAGCAGCCCTTCGAGCGCGTCGGTGGCCTCGCGATCGTCGGCGGGCGCGTGTCCGCCGTGCTCGGCCACGTCGACGAGCGACCAGTAGCGCGTCGGCGTGAGCGAGAGCGCGCGCCTCGCGTCGGCGAGCGGGACCGTGAGCGTCGTGCCCGCGGGGAGCTTGCGCACGTTGTCGAAGATCGACCGCGGGCCGTGCACGTTGCCGTGGCGCATGAGGTCGTCGAGGGCCACGCGGTCGATCGTTCCGCGCCAGCCGATCGCGGCGCGCAGCGCCTTGAGCTCGGAGCCGAAGGCGAGCGCGCCGTCGATGAGGCCGTAGTAGAGCGGCTTCTCGCCCATGCGGTCGCGCGCGAACGAGAGCGCGCGCTTGTCAGCGTCCCAGAGCGCGAGCGCGAACATCCCCACGGCGCGGCGGAGGGCCTCTTCGAGCCCCCACGCGTCGATCGCTTCGAGGAGCACCTCGGTGTCGGAGTGACCGCGCCACGCGCGTCCGGGCAGCGCAGCGCGCATCGCCTCGTGGTTGTAGATCTCGCCGTTGAAGACCACCGTGAGGCGACCCGAGCGGCTGGTCATGGGCTGCGCGCCCGCGGCCGAGAGGTCGACGATCGAGAGGCGGCGGTGCGCGAGCGCGAGGCCCACGGCAGGGTCTACGTGGTAGCCATCCGCGTCGGGGCCGCGCGGGCGGAGCGTGTCGGCCATGCGACGCGCGCAGGCTTCGAGCGTGTCGCGGTCGAGGTCGGCGTCGAAGCGAATCAGTCCGGCGATGCCGCACATGGGGGAACGTTCCTCGCGGAGTGCGTCGTCCGCGCGGCGCGTGGTGCATCGCTCGTCCGTCGCGGGGAGAGGCGATGATTCCAACGCGCGCGCCCGCGGGTCAACGACCGCACGCCTCACGCTCGCGATTTGTCTGCGCTCAGGGGCGGCGCGGGCGGCTCTCTCGTCGACGTGAGAACACATGCCCCACACCCGACCGCTCCATGCGCCGATAGCCGAAGAGGTGCATCACCTCGCGGAGCTTCGGAGGCTTCCACCCGTCGCCGACGATGAGCCGCTCGGGATCACCGGGCACGCTCGTGACACCAGGGAGAAACCCGACCAGCCTGTCGGCCCTCGCGCGCCGCAACACCGCAGACACACCGAGCCAGAAGGGTCGCACGGGCCTCACGATGAAGTACCCGTCCTCCCCCTGCGGCTGATACCTCGGCATGAGCATCAGGCCCGCGTGCGGCGTCGCGATGGGGCCGCCGCGATCGCGCGCCACGACCACGCCCTTCGCCACGGGTTGAAAGCTCTTCCAACCGGGCTCCATCACGAAGTCGTCGTCGCGCGCCACGACGTGCCTGTGCACGATCTCCACGACGGGATCGACGCCGCGCGCGGACGCTCGCACCGTCGCCCTGTGCGCCTCGCGATCGGGCACGTCGGCGCGCGCGATGGAGCCCGCGCGTTCGAGCAGGAGCCACAGCGACGACGCGTGTCGCGTGACCGTCTCGGGCTCGTCGTGACGGCCTCCCTCGACGGCGAACCCGACGTGTCCGCGGTCGGTGAGGTAGCCGAGCATCGACGCGTCGAGCACCTCTTCGAGCCCCAGGATCTTCGGCATCGGGAGGGCGTCTGCGAGGTGGCGATTGCCGAGCGTATCCGCGAGACACACGAAGGGCGGCGACGCGCCCGAGGTCGTGTGCAGGTCGATGAACACGATGGGCCCCACCGCGTCGCGTTCGAGCGAGAAGAAGAGATCCACGAGCTCGCGCTGCTCGCGGTCCTCGTGCGCGAGTCCGTCGAGGGGACGCGCGCGGAGCGCGTCGATGACAGGCTGATCCCAGCGTCGGTTGAGGTCGCGCTCGATGAAGCGCTGACCGAGCCCGAGCGCGCCGCGGTTGCCCGTCACGACGAGCACGCGACCGCGCAACGGGGTCTTGCGCGCGCGCAACGACGAGAGGACCTCGAGCGCCGCGGTGAGGCCCGCGGGCTCGTTGCCGTGAACGCCGCCTGTGACGACGACGGTGGGGCCGCCGGGGGCTCCTTGGTGGCGATCGACGATGTGGGTCATGCGAGGGGAGAGACGCAGCCAATGAGCCCCGCGCGCGTCGCCGTCAAGGACGCGCGAGCTGCTGGACGCGCTGAATGAACGCCGCGTCGGCGAGCACGCCCGCGAGGCGCGTGCGGGTGCGCGCGAAGGCGGCGTCCCAGCGGGCGCGCTCGGCCGCGGTCACGGTGTCGACGGTGAGGCCGCGGTTGCGCATCGGCGCGACGGCGCCGTCGTCGTCGCGGCGGACGTTGCGCACGAGGAGGCCGCAGTACTGCGAGGCCGTCTCGCGCAGCGCCGCGCGTTGATCGGGCGAGAGCGACTCGACCTGCGCGCGCCCGAAGACGAGCGCGCCGATCTCCGTCGCCATGCGCATGTCGGTCATGTGCGTGACGTACGCCGCCCACTGGAGCGAGGCCACCGCGATGGGCGGCGCGATCACCGTGTCGACGAGGCGCGTCTGGAGCGACGTGAGCACCTCGGGGAGCCCCATCGGCACGCCGCGGACGTGGAGTTCCTCATAGAGCGTCGGGCTGAGGAGGTCGTCGGTCCAGAGGAAGAGGCGCGTGCGCGCGAGGTCGTCGGGCGAGCGTACGGCGCGGTCGGAGAAGACGCGATCGGTGCCCGCGTCGCCCCAGCCCACGAGCGAGAATCCTGCTTGTGAGAAGGCCGCGTCGAAGTCCGCCGCGAGCGCGTCGCGCGTGCGGTCGAGGGCCGCGTCGTCGGCGAAGAGCCCCGGCGCCTGGAGCACCAGCACGGGGCGGTGAATGAGCCCGAGCCCCACGGCCGTGAGCGCGCCGCCGTCGAGCCTGCCCGAGCGGATCTTGCGCACCACCTCGCCCTCGTCGCCCTGCACCCCGTTGGGGTAGATGCGCAGCGAGAGCGTGCCCGCGGTGCGACGTCGGAGGTCGCGGCTCCACGCTTCGAGCGTGCGCATCCAGGTCGATCCCACGGGCGCGAGCGTCGCGACCGAGAGCGAGCGAACGGCCCCCGCGGAACCATCACGCGCGACGGAGGCATCGGACGTCGAGGCGTCAGGAACAGCGCGCGATGCGTCGGGGGTCGAGGCGTCCCGGAGTCCTGCGTCTCGGAGTCCCGCGTCGCGGCGGCCTGCGTCGCGGACGCCTGCGTCGAGGCGCGTCGTGGGGCGTGCGGGCTGCGCGCCGACGAAGAGCGGAATCGCCACGATCATCGCGCTCGCGAGGGCGGGCGCCAGTGCGTTGAGGGAGCGCATCAGTGCGTCGTCTCCGTGGTGGCTGCGGGAGCTTCGGTGGCGGTCTCGTCGGCGGGGGGAAACACCGTATCGATCTCGGCGAGGTAGCGCTCCGCGCGGCGCTTCGCGACGAGGTTCGAGAGGCGCTCCTCGGGCATCACGTCGCCCGCGTCGATGACCTCTTGAAGCAGCCGACGGTAGAGCGCGCGGTCTTGCACCATCACCGCGTAACTGCGCGCCTCGAGCACCTGCCAGGTCAGGTAGTGACGGTTCGAAAGGCCGAGCGCCCGTTCGAAGGCGGCGCGCGCGAGGTCGGGGCGCCCTCCTGCGGCCTGCGGCGTGCTCGCATGGTAGACGCCAAAGAACGCGTGAACGGCGCCGTGCGCGTAGTCGGGGTCGAGGTCGCGCGCGCGCTCGGCGAGGGCCACGGCGAAGGGCAGGTCGAGCAGCGCCTCGGTGTCATCGACCGAGAGCCCGATGAGCGAGGCCCACGCGTTCGCCGTCCAGAAGAGCGCCGGGACGTCTTCGCGATCGTCGAAGCGACGGAGGTACGCGCGCCACGCGGGGAGGCCCTCGCGCAGCATCGCCTCGGGTCCTCCGTCGACGGAGTGGCGCGCCGCGAGGAGGCGCAGCCCGAAGCCCTTCGCGCGTCGATAGGCGGCCTGCGCGCGCTGGCGGTAGCGCTGCTCGGCGCCGTCGTCGTCGGCGGCGTGGGCGCGCTCCATGCGGTCTTCCATGAAGGCATATCCGTAGGCCGCGTAGCCCTGCACGAGCTCGACGAGCACGTCTTCGTTCTCTTGCGAGACGCGCCAGACGCTCTCCATCGTGACGAGGTTCGCGGGGGCGCTCGCCTCCGCGAAGTCGAGGTCTTCGAGCGTGTTGAACTGCGGCGCGCTCGCGTGGAGCAGGTCCGCCGTCGAGTCGGCCGTCAGCTTTCGAAAGCTGCACCCGCTGGCGACGAGCGCCGCTCCGAGCACCATCCACCGAGTCGCGCGCATCATCGTCGGAGACCTCCGCGTCACGGCGCGGGAGGAGACGTCACCTCGCGCGACGGAGTCAATGACCGACCGTCGCGCGAAACCGGGCGGGCCGTGCGGTCATCCCACCGCCGTGAGCACTGTACGAAACGGCCCCGGCGCAGCGGTACGTCCCGGCTCCCACGTCGTCGTGGTGGGCGCGGGCGTCGGGGGGCTCTCGGCCGCCATCGCGATCGCCGCGAAGGGTGCGCGCGTGACGCTCCTCGAACGCGCCGCGACGGTGGGCGGCAAGGCTCGCGAGGTCTCCGTCGGCGGAGCGCGCATCGACTCGGGCCCCACGGTGCTCACGATGCGCCACGTCTTCGACGCGGTGTTCGAAGCCGCGGGGGAGCGCCTCGACGATCACGTCACGCTCCTCCGCGCCGAGGTGCTCGCCCGCCACGCGTGGGAGGGCGGCGCCACGCTCGACCTCTACGCCGACGCCGCGCGCACGATCGACGCCATCGGACGCTTCGCGGGACCCTTCGACGCAGCGGGATACCGCCGCTTCTGCGACGACACGCGTCGACTCCACGAGATCGTCGAGGGGCCGTTTCTCCGCGCGGGCAAGCCCACGCTCGCGGGCGTTCTTCGGGAGCACGGCGTCGGAGCCTTCGCGTCGATCGCGCGCATCGACGCGTGGCGCTCGATGTGGCGCTCGCTCGGAGACTACTTCCGCGATCCCCGGCTGCGGCAGCTCTTCGGGCGCTACGCGACCTACGCGGGGTCGTCTCCGTGGAAGTGTCCCGCGACGCTCAACGTCATCGCGCACGTCGAGCGAGAGGGCGTCTGGTACGTCGAGGGCGGCATGTTCCGTCTCGTCGAGGCGCTGCGCGCGGCGGCCGAGCGAGCGGGCGTCACGGTGCGCTGTGACGCGCACGTCGAGGGCATCGACACGCGCGAGGGACGCGCGACGGGCGTTTCGCTCCGCAACGGTGAGCGCATCGCGGCCGACGCGGTGCTCGTGAACGCAGACACCGCGGCGCTCTCCGACGGACGCTTCGGCGCGGCGGCTTCGAAGGCCTGGCCGCGAGACGCCTCGGAGGAGCGATCGCTCTCGGCGATGACGTTGAGCGTGGTGGCGAGGGCCGGGGGCTTTCCGCTCGTGCGTCACAACGTGTTCTTCTCGCGCGACTACGAGGCCGAGTTCGACGACCTCTTCGAACGCGAGCGACTCCCCGCGGAGCCCACGGTGTACGTGTGCGCGCACGACCGCGGCGACGAGGGGGTCGCGCCTGCCGATGGAACAGAGCGACTGCTCCTGCTCGTCAACGCGCCCGCCCGCGGCGGTCGAAACCCTTTCAGCACAGCGGAGATCGAGGAATGCACGCGACGGACGCGCGACCGACTGAAGGCCCTGGGACTGACCCTCGACTGGTCGAAGGACGACGCCGTGACGACGACGCCCGACGACTTCGAACGGATGTTCCCGAGCACGGGGGGAGCGCTCTACGGCCCGGCCTCGCACGGGGCGATGTCGATGCGCGCGAAGGCGCCGGCGGCGTCGAAGGTCCCGGGGATCTTTCTCGCGGGCGGGAGCGCGCACCCTGGCGCGGGCCTCCCGATGGTGGCGCGGAGCGGGCTGCTCGCGGCGGAGAGCGCGCTGGCGTACCTCGCTTCGACCTCGCGATCGCGCCCCGCGGCTACGCATGGTGGTATGTCGACGCCCTGAGCGACGACGGCGCCCACGCGCTCACGCTCATCGCGATGCTCGGCAGCGTGTTCTCGCCGTACTACGCCCGCGCGCGCCGCGACGGCGCCGTCGACCCGCTGGATCACTCCGCGATGAACGTCGCGCTCTACCACCGCGGGTCGAGCGTGTGGTCGCTCAACGAGCGCCGACGCGACGAGGTGCACCGCGACGCCTCGTCGCTCACCCTCGGCGCGAGCACCGTGCGGTGGGACCGCGACACCCTGGTGATCTCGCTCGTCGAGCGCACGACGCCCTTTCTCCCCGCGCGCGTGCTCGGTGACAACCGCATCGTGGGGACCGTGCGACTGCACCCTCGCGTTCGCACCGAAGCGCCGCACGCGCTCGACGCGGGGGAACTGCACCGCTGGTGGTCGGTGGCGCCGCTCGCGCGCGTCGAGGTCGAGCTCACCGAGCCGCGCATCTCGTGGAAGGGCGACGGCTACCACGACGCCAACGCGGGCGACGGACCGCTCGAGGAGACCTTCCGCGCGTGGGACTGGACCCGCGCCTCGACGCCCGACGGCGCCGCGATCCTCTACGACGCCGAGACGCTCGACGGACGCCGCGCGCCCCACGGTCGCCGCATCACCCTCGACGGTCGCATCGAAGCGCTCGAAGGCCCCGTGCGCGCGCCGCTCCCCCGCAGCACGTGGGGAATCGACCGGGCGACGCGCTCGGACCACGGCCGCGCGACCCTCACCAAGACGCTCGAAGACACGCCCTTCTATGCGCGCAGCGTGCTCTCGACGCGCCTCCTCGGTCACGACGTCTCGGCCATGCACGAGTCGCTCGACCTGACGCGCTTTCAACGCAGGTGGGTGCAGGCGCTGATCCCGTTTCGAACGAGGCGCGTGTGACCGCTGGCGCGCTCGCGGGCGCTGCGCTCGCGGCGTGGTCGATGACCGTCGCGGGCGCGTCGGTGATGGCGATGCGCCGCCCCCGACGGAGCCCCCTCCCCGTCCCTCCCCCGTGGAACGGGGGAGGGTCTCCGCTCGTCGCGGGGTCCACGCAGTCTCCGTTCGTCGTGGGGTCACTGCGCCCACCCGTTGTCGCCGGGTCAGCGCGTTCACCCTCCCCCGTTCCACGGGGGAGGGACGGGGAGGGGGCCGTGCTCGTCATCCGACCGTGCGCGGGCAACGAGCCGTCGCTCTCTCGCGCGCTCGCGTCGTCTGCTGCGCTTCGCGGAGAGACGCCCTTCACGCTCGTGTTCGCGGTGGCGCGCGACGACGACCCGGCGCTCCCCGTGGCCCGCGCCGCGTGCGAGGCGCTCCGATGCGCAGAGATCGACGCGAGAGTCTCCGTGACGAGCGCGCGCGGCGTGAACCAGAAGGCCTCGCAGCTCGCGGTCGTGATCGCAGACGAAGGACGGCACGACGTGGTCGTCGTGATCGACAGCGACGTCGACTGCGCCGCGATCGACCTCGACGCGCTCGTCGCACCGCTCGCGCGCGATCCGTCGCTCGCGGCCGTGTGGGCGCCCGTCGTCGAGGGCGCGGGGAGCACGCTCGCAGACCGCGCGTCGGAGGGCGTGCTCGCGGGCTCGCTTCACGCGTTTCCGCTTCTTTCGAGGCTCGATCCGAACGGGATGGTCAGCAAGGTCGTGGCCCTCCGCAGCGCCTCGCTCGCGCGCGTCGGCGGCTTCGCCTCGCTCGACCGCGTGCTCGGCGAAGACATGGAGCTCGCGCGACGCTTTCGTGACGCGGGCCTCTCGATCGCAGCGCACCCGCGCGCGGCCACGTCGCTCGCCGCGGGGCGCTCGTGGAGCGCGGTGATCGACCGCTACGCCCGCTGGATCACGGTGATCCGCGCGCAGCGTCCGTCGCTGCTCCCGTCGTACCCGGGGATGTTCTTCGCGACGGCTCCCATCGTGACGATCGGCGCCGCAATCGCAACGCTGTCAGCCTCGCCGCTCGCGCAAGGCCTCGCTGCGGGCGCCTGCGCGATCGCGCTCTCGTCGCGCCTCGCCGTCGCTGTCGCAGCACGCAGGGCGTCGGGCCACGACGCGTCGAAGGCCCTCGCCGATGTGGTGCTCGCCGATGTCGTGCTGGCCTGCGCGTTCGTGAAGGCGCTCTCGTCGCGCACGGTGCTTTGGCGCGGGCGCGCGCTGCGCGTCGACCGGGGCGGCGTGATGTCCGAGGTCAGTCCCGCGGCGCGGTGATCCACGCGAGGCATCGCTCGGCGAGCGCGCCGAAGCGGCTCTCGGGAGCGCGGATCACGGTCTCGTACGGCGCGCGATCACCGGTTCGAAGCGCGAGGTCGATGCGGTCGAGCCCTTCGGTCACCGCGCGCTCGTGGGCCTCGCGGGCCTTCGCGACGTCGCGCTCGGGGGGCAGCGCCTCGCCGATGTCGACCAGAAGGTGGGGTCGCTCGACGTTCGTGAATTCGTAGCGCAGCGCGACGGGCACGGTGGCGGCCTTCGCGACGCGCGCGATCTCGGCGCTCCCTCCGCGAAACCCGAGCGGGCGCTCCGTCGAGGGGCGCTCACGTCCCTGCGGATAGATCCACACGAGGCGCCCCGGGCCGGTGAGCAACCTCCCCGCATGGAGGATCGCCGCGGCCCCGTCGCGCGGGTTCGTGAGGTCGACGCCGATGGCGCCGATGAGGCCGAAGAAGGGCAGGCGCGTGAGGTTGGCCGCGTCCATGAGCGCGTACGAGTCGCACGGGACGATCTTCTCGGTGAGCACGAGCGTGACGAGCGGGTCCCACCACGCGGTGTGGTTCGAGACCACCACCACGGGCCCCGCGTCGAGCGCGGCGCGGAGCTTCGCGACGCCTGCGATCTCGACGGAGGCGAAGGTGGCGCGCATGCGTCCCTCGGCGTGCCCCGCGAACCAGCGGCGGAACCACCGGCTCTTGCGCGCAGCGATCACGGCGAGGCTCCGAGGAGCCCCCGCGCGACGCCGAAGGTCCAGCGAGAGAGGCCCGCGGCGCCCATCACGCGCATCACGTCGCGGTAGACCCGCGGGTGCTTGACCGACGTGCGATGAAGAAAGCGCACGAAGTCGGGCACCGTCATCTCGTCGCGGAGCAGCGCGCCGAAGGTGTCATCTCCGAGCTCGTGGAGCGTCGCGAAGGCCGCGTCGAGGAGCGCGTTGAGCTCGCCCGCGCGCGAGGGCTCCTGGGGCGCCGAGGCGACCATCTTCGCGAGCGCGCCCGTGCACGCGTGAATCGCCGAGTCGTGAACGACGACGCCGAGGTCTCGCTCGGTGCCGTTGCCGATGGCCGACGCGATCTTGTCGGCCGCGGGCGCGAACGACCGCAGCGTCGCGCCGAAGCCGCAGAAGGTGAGCGGCGAGTGTCGCGACGCAGCGTCGCCTACGAGCACGACGCGCGGCGCCGGAGACGACGGCGCGGGGCTCATGCGAGACCACCCCGGGATGTACCCGAAGGTCGGTCTGACGAGCGCGTGCGAGCCCTTCTTGAAGCGCGGGAGCTGTTCGAAGAAGCGCGCATAGAGCGACACGAGCGAGCCGTCTCCGACGCGCGTCGCGAGGTCGTAATAGAAGAGGTACACCGCCGTGCGTCCGGGCCCTGTGGGAAAGGCTTCCCAGATGTGCTGTCGCCCGTCGACGATCCCCTCCGTCGTGACGAGGATCTCGCCCACCGAGGGGTCGACCTCATCGACCGCTCCGCCCTCGGTGATCCCCTCGATGACGCCGCCCACCGTGGGGCACGAGAGGTCCGCCGTGGCCGACGGACTCGCGGCGCCCCGCGCATCGACCAGCACCTTCGCGGTCACCTCCCTCGCCGCGCCCCCGCGCGCTCGGAAGCGCATCGCGATTGCTGCAGGTCCGCTCGCATGGCCCACGAGCGCGTGGTCGTCGAAGATCGCGACGCCCTTCGCCTCACAGCGCGCGCGCACGAGCGAGAGCAGCCCTCCAGCATCCACCGCGCGATCGAGCACGCGGCTCACGCGGTAGGTCCCTCCCCCGTGCCAGCGACAGAAGCCGTCGCGGTACGAGGCCACGATGAGCTCGCTCAGCTCCGCTTCCGAGACGATCCCACCCGCGACGAGCGCGCCGAGCTCTCGCTCGCTCGCGTTCCACTCGCGATGGGCTGCGCCCGCGGTCCTTCGGTCGAAGACGGCGACGCGCAAACCCCGCTTCGCAAGGGCGAGCGCGAGGAGCATCGAGAGCCCTCCCCCCGCCATCACCACATCGTAGTCGACCGCGCTCCCCGCATCGGGAACGCGCGGCGGATCATCATCACGCGGCCTCGCAGCCCTCGTCGCATCGAGGTGTTCGAGTCGCTCGACGAGCTCCTCTCCCCCATGCGCGCGCACCTTCGCGACAGCCTCCGCGCGCCCCATCACAGCCTCCGCGCGCCCCATCACAGCCTCACCCCCGCCGCGCCCTCTGGCAAGCCGGAGTGCGTGAGCACTCCAGGCGCAACCGCCCCGCCTCCCCCGAGCAGAAAGCGCACCTCATCGAGCGGCGGCGGATCACCGTCGCCCGGCGCCCGGCTCACCGAGAACACCGCGAGCGAAGCCCTCGCGACGAGCGCGAGCTTCCTCCGCCCACTCACCACCGCGCGCGCGCTCACGGAGTCGCACCCTCTCGCGCGCACCACGCGACCGATGTCCGCGTAGATGAGCCCCGCCGCGCGGATCGACGGACGGCAATCTCGCGGCAGCATCGCCACGCCCAGATCGCCCTTCGCATAGAGCCCATCAGCCTCTCTCAAGACGCGCTCGACCACGACACCGAGAGCCTCGCTGAACCGCGGCTCCTTCAGCCACGCGTCGGGGTCGATGCCCGCGTCGCGCATCCAGGAGAGCGGTAGGTACACGCGCCCGTTGCGCGCGTCTTCGCCGACGTCGCGGCAGATGTTGGTGAGCTGCATCGCGGCGCCGAGATCGCACGCGCGCGCGAGCACGCGAGGGTCTCTCGGCCCCATGAGCCAGGTCATCACCACGCCCACGGCGGAGGCGACGCGCGCGCTGTAGGCCAGCACGCCCGAGAGGTCTTCGTAGCGCCTCCCCTCGGCGTCCCAGAGAAAGCCCTCGAGGAGCGCGTCGAGGCCCGCGCGAGGGAGCGCGTGACGCGACACCACGCCCGCGAGCGCGCGGTCGATGGGGTGCTCGTCGGGGCGATCTGCGTAGACGCGATCGAGGCGCGCGCGGAGGCGCTCGACGGCTTCGAATGCGCTCCCGGGCGCGGCGTCGTCGACGGCGTCGTCGGCCACGCGGCAGAACGCGTACACGGCCGACGCGGGGTCGCGCACCCTGCGAGGGAGGATCCGCGAGGCGGCGTAGAAGCTCTTCGACCCGTCGCGGAGGATCTCGCGGCAGCGCGCGAGGTCTTCGGCGTAGCGGTCAGCGAGCGCGCGCATCGGGCACGATCCGATCGAGGACGCGCGCCGACGAGAGGACGCCGGGCATGCCTCCGCCGGGGTGCGTGCCCGCGCCGACGAGGTAGAGCCCCTTCACGTCTTCGCTCTCGTTGTGCGGACGGAAGTACGCTGACTGCGTGAGCACGGGCTCCATGCCGAAGGCGGCGCCCTTGAACGAGAGCAGGTCGTCGTGAAAGCCCTGGGGCGTGAGAACGCGCGACGTGGCGATTTCGCTCTCAAGACCGGGCATCATGGTGCGCGAGAGGTGGGCCTCGATGGCGCGTCGGTACGACTCCGCGCGGAGCGTCCAGTCGACGCCCGCGTCGAGGTGCGGAACGGGCGAGAGCACATAGAACGCGTCGCAGCCAGGCGGCGCGAGCGACGGGTCCGTGGCCGTGGGGCGGTGGAGGTAGAGGCTGAAATCCTCGGCGAGGATCTTCTTGTTGAAGATGTCGTCGAGGAGGCCCTTGTAGCGCGGCCCGAGCACGATGGTGTGGTGCGCCACGTCGGTGTACTGCCGCTTCGTGCCGAAGTACCAGACGAAGAGCGACATGGAGTAGCGCGCGCGCTCGACGCGGGCGTCGGTCCACGTGCGGCGGTGCTCGGGGGCGATGAGGTGGCGGTACGTCCACGCGGAGTCGGCGTTCGAGACCACCACGTCGGCGCGGACCTTCTCGCCGCCCGCGAGCTCGACGCCCACGGCGCGACCGTTCTCGACGGTGATGCGCTTGACCTCGGTGTTGCAGCGCACCGCGGAGCCCTGCGACTCGATGAGGCCCACGAGGCCCTTCACGAGAGACCCCGTTCCGCCGATGGGAAAGTGCACGCCCCACTTCCGCTCGAGGAAGGCGATGAGCGTGTAGATCGACGTCGTCGAGAAGGGGTTGCCGCCCACGAGCAGCGGGTGAAAGCTCAGCACCTGACGGAGCTTCTCGTCGCGCACGAACTTCGAAACCAGCCCGTAGACCGTGCGGTAGCTCTCGAGGCGCATCATGTCGGGCACCACGCGGAGCATCGAGCTCCAGGTGCCGAAGGGGATGTGCGCGAGCTCTTCGAAGCCCACCTTGAAGATCTTCTCGCTCGACGCGACGAAGCGCTCGTAGCCGTCGAGGTCCGCGGGCGCGAGGCGCAGGATCTCCGCGCGCATCTTCTCGGCGTCGCCCGTGTAGTCGAAGCTCGTCCCGTCGTGAAAGCGCACGCGGTAGAAGGGCGTCACGGGGCGCATGTCGATCTCGTCGGCCATGCGCTTGCCGCAGAGCGTCCAGAGCTCTTCGAAGAGAAACGGCGCGGTCACCACCGTGGGCCCCGCGTCGAAGACGTAGCCGTCTTGACGGTGCACGTAGGCCCTGCCGCCGGGCGCGTCGTTGCGCTCGTAGACGGTCACCTTGTATCCCCGCGCGCCGAGCCTGATGGCCGCCGCGAGTCCGCCGAAGCCGCTGCCGATGACCACCGCGTGGGGCTTCGAAGCGCCACCCGAGGCCGAACCGTTCTTCGTGTCACTCATGCACTCGAATGGATGCAACGATCGCTGTGGTGGTTTCATCCAAGGTTGTGAAGCGCTGACGGAGCATCTGGCGCGCACCTCATTCACCCACCCGTCACATCCTTTTGAGAGAGCTCTGTATGTCACGCAAGACCGCCACCGCCGCGATGGCCCTCCTCTTCGCGACCTCGGCCCAGGCCGACGATCCCCCGGTGACCGCCTCCGTGGGTCTCCCCCGCGCGCCCGCGTTCTCGCTCGAGAGCACCGCGGGCGTCACGCGCCGACTCCGCGACTACGCGGGCCGCGTGGTGATCATCGTCTACGAAGACCGCGACTCCAACATGCAGAACGACGAGCTCAAGCGCGAGCTCGCCGATCACGCGCGCCGCGGCGAGCTCACGCGCGACGTCTCGCTCGTCGCCGTGGCCAACCTCAGCGGCTACAACTTCTGGCCCGCGCGCGGCTACGCCCGCGACGCCGTCGTCGACATCGCGCGGCGTCAGGGCTACGAGATCATGATCGACTGGTCGGGCGAGATGGCCGCGGCGTACCACTTTCGCCCCGCGCGCTCGCACGTCCTGGTCGTGAGCCGCGACGGGCGCGTGCTCTTCCGCTACGAGGGCGCCCTCTCCGCGAGGCTGCGCGCGAACTTCTTCGAAGCCGTCGGCGACGCCGTGCGCGCCCCCCACTGAGACCTACGCACCGATGCTCAACGCACTCAAAGAGCGCGCGATCAGCGCGGCGCGCGACGCCATCGAGCGGCGCCTCGGCGGATACCGTCAGCCCGTTCACCGCGACGACCCCGCCCGCCCCGAGCGCCCCGAAGGATCGCCCCCTACCGTCGCCGTGATCGGCGGAGGCATCGCGGGGATCACCGCCGCGGCCACCCTCGCCGAGCGCGGCTTCGCAGTGACCCTCTTCGAACGAAACCGCTACCTGGGCGGCAAATGCGGCGCCTGGGAGGTCGAGGTCGACGGCGAGACGCAGCGCGTGGACCACGGCTTCCACGCGTTCTTTCACAACTATCACAACCTCCGCGCGCTCCTCGATCGCATCGGGTGCGCGCGGCACTTCGCGCCCATCGACGACTACATGATCGTGCGGCGCGACCGCTCGCGGATCTCGTTCCGCGGCGCCGACACGGCCCCCGTGTTCAACCTCCTCTCGCTCGCGAAGGTGGGGCTCTACAGCACGCGCGACCTCGTGCTCAACCCCGCGATGCGCAAGCTCGACCCCTTTCTCCGCTACGACGAGGCGCGCACCTTCGCCGACTGGGACCACGTCTCGTACGAAGACTTCGCGCGCGAAGCCGGGCTCCCCGCGGACCTGCGCCTCGTGTTCAACACCTTCGCCCGCGCGTTCTTCTCCGAGGGCGACAGGCTCTCCGTCGCGGCCCTCATCCGCGCGTTTCATTTCTACTACCTCTCGAACGACGGCGGCCTCCTCTACGACTACTTCGTCGACGACTACGAGACCGCCTTCGCCGCGCCATCGCGCGCGTGGCTCGAGCGCCACGGTGCCCGCATCGAGTGCGACGCCTCCATCGAATCACTCACCCGCGACGACGACGGTCGCATCGTCGTGTCGGGTCGCCCCTTCGATCAGGTCGTGCTCGCGTGCGACGTCGTCGGCGCCGCGCGCATCGTCGCGTCGTCTCCCTCGATCGCCGAGGAGCGTCCCGAGTTCGTCGCGCAGATGAGCCGCCAGCGTCGCTCGCAGCGCTACGCCATCCTCCGCGTGTGGCTCGACCGCGAGGTGAGCAGCGGGATGCCCGTGTTCGTCATCACCGACAAGCTCCGCGCGCTCGACGCCGTGGCCTTCACGCACCGGGTGGTGCCCGAGGCGCGCGCGTGGGCCGAGAAGCGCGGCGGCGGCGTGTATGAGCTGCACTCGTACGCCCTGCCCGACGACCTCGCCGACGACGCCATCGCAGCGACGCTGCGTGAGGAGTTCGAACACTTCTTCCCCGAGGTGAAGGGCGCGAAGGTCTTCGGGGAGCACCTCCACGTGCGCGACGACTTCGCCGCGTTTCACGTCGGAGCGCACGCCGACAGGGCCACCGTCGAGACGGGCGTGAAGGGTCTTCGGCTCGCGGGCGACTGGGTGCGAATCCCCTATCCCGCGACGCTGATGGAGGCCGCGTGCACGTCGGGTCTCCTCGCCGCCAACGGCGTCCTGGGCGACCACGGGCTGCGCGAGGCGCCGGTGTACTCGGTGCCGATGAAGGGCCTCCTCGCGCGCTGATCGCTCAGCGGAGGCGGTACGCGCGCAGCGTGGTGAAGCGGTAGATCTCGCGCACGTCGGCGAGGCGCATGAGCGCCCACGGACGAGAGCGAGAGCGTCCATTCTTGGTGAACACGACGTCGCCCGCGACGTGGTTGACGATGTGCGCCACGCGGCCGTCGGCGCTGTAGAACACGATGAGGTCGCCGAGGGTCACGTCGGCCAACGGGCGCTCGACGTAGTTCGCGCGGAGCAGCGGCGCGATGCCCTCGGTGCCGGGGAACCAGTTCGTCGGCGTCGGGCCTTCGAAGAAATTGATCGCCGTCCAGAAGCAGTCGTACTCGACGTCGTCGGGCGACGGGAAGCGGTTGAGCCGCGCGCGCGCCATCGCGGGGAGCAGGTCGCCCACCTTCGCCAGCTCGCCCTGCGCGCGCGCGTCGAGCAGCGCGCGGCGCACGTCGTCGGCGTCGTTGCCGCGGCTCCAGTAGCGCACCATCGCTTCGAGGTCGCCCGCCGCGGGGACGCGCACCCGCGCGTCGAGCCCGTAGCGTCGGTGAATCGTCGCGATGGCCTCGGCCTTCTCGGCGTCGCTCGTGAGCTGCGAGCACAGCCACGTGGGGTCTGAGAACGCCCAGTCGCCGTGCACGCGCCACGTCGCGCGCTCGATGAGGTCGCGGACCCGCGGCGAGACGTCGGCGAGGTCGCCCCAGCGCCCGAGCTCCCCGGGACGCGTCGCGGGAAAGGCCACCACGCGGTTCTCGGCGAAGCGGTAGAGCTCGCCGTAGAGGGCGCTCCGCGCGTCGAGTCCCATCGTCGCGATGAGCGCCGCGTCGGGCATCACGGCGCACCCGTCGGCGTCGCAGCGCGCGACCGATCGCACGCGCGCCACCTCGCGCTCGGGCAGCCCCGCGCTACGCGCGAGCGCGGTCAGCGACGCGAGGTCGCGGCCCTTGAAGGTCCACGCCTCCTGCACGTCGAAGCACTCCGCCGCGTGGACGTACGCCGCGGGCAGGCGGAGCTCGATGGGGCGCGCCTCGATCTCGCCCGACACCGCGCCCTCCACCATCACCGAAGGCGACGAGGGCACGGGCAGGCTCGGCGTGGGCGTCGGGGCTCCGCGGCTTCCGTGAGCGCTCCTCCAGACGAGCGCGAGCGACAGGATCACGAAGGGGACGAGCGACACGAGCGACGACATCGACCGCTTCACCTCGACGCGCGCGACCGCGGGTGCGCCGTCGACGACCGACGGCGGAGGGAGCGATGGGCGCGCAGGCGTCGCGGGGGGCGTCTGTCGGCGACGCGTTCTCGAGCTTCGTGGCATCTGGTGGGGTTCGCTCGCGGGAGCGCGCGAGTCATACCCTGCATGACCGTGGGCGCGCGGAACCTTCGCGCGAAAACGCTATGCAGAAAGGCGTTTCACTGTGCAGAGACCGTCCTCTGCGGCGCGGGCCCGGAGCCTCCCGTGGGGCGGAGATGACACCCCGCGCGTCGCGGCCGCCGCGCGTGGGGCAGCGAGTCACGATCGGTGACAGGTGTTCGCGATCGCGACGGAAGCGCGCGCACGTCGGCCGCGCGCACCCGCGCAGCGCCGACGCGCGAGCGACGCGCGACACGTGAGAACGCGCGGTTCTCAGCGAGGTCGAGGCGACGCGGGGCGCCGCGGCACGCCGGTTGCGCGAGGCTTCGCGGCAACGAGAAGGGACCACGAATGATGAACAGACTCATCCTGTCAGCAGCGCTCGCTTCGCTCACGCTCGCGCCGATCGCCGCGCAGGCGCAACAGGTGTTGACCACGATGGCGCCGCCCGCGCCGATCGCTGAGAACCAGCCTCCGTCGCCGGGCGCGAACTACACCTGGGTCGCGGGGTACTGGAGCTGGAACGGCACGCAGTACGCCTGGACCGCGGGCCGCTGGGAGCAGCCTCCCGCCACGGCGCAGGGCTGGAATCCGCCCGCGTGGGAGCACGAGGGCCAGGGCTACCGCTTCCGTCCCGGTCACTGGCGCGGACGCAACGGGGCGATGATCCAGCCCGCGCAGAACGTCGCCGTGGGCGTGCCCGTGGGCATGGCGCCGAGCGCCGTCCCGCTGCCGCCGCCCTCCGTGGTGAGCGTCGCGCCGCCCGCGCCGATCGCCGAGTCGCAGCCGCCGTCGCCGGGCCCGAACTACACCTGGGTCTCGGGGTACTGGAACTGGAACGGCTCGCAGTACACCTGGACCGCGGGCCGCTGGGAGCAGCCCCCCGCACCCGCCCAGACGTGGCAAGGCCCGCAGTGGGATCGCGAGGGACAGGGCTATCGCTTCCGCCCCGGCCGGTGGTTCCGTCGCGACGGACAGCAGCCCGTTCAGCCGCCGCCCGTCATCGTCGCGCAGCCCGTACAGCCGCCGCCCGTCGTCGTCGCGCAGCCCGCGCCGCCCACCACCGTGATCATCCCGATGGCGCCGCCGCGACTGCGCGTCGAGCGACGCCCTCCGCCGCCCGCGCCCGGTCAGGTCTGGGTGCCCGGCGCCTGGACCTGGAACGGCTCTCAGCACGTCTGGACGCCCGGTAGCTGGCAGGCTCCGCCGCGCCCCGCCGCGCGCTGGGTCTCTCCCCGCTGGATGCGCCACGGGCGCGGCTGGCAGATGCAGCCCGGCACCTGGCGCTGAGCGCCGCCCGCGCGTCGACTCCGTTGTCGCCGCGCGCTCGCATCGCGTAGGGTGCGTCGCCCGTGACGCGACGCCTCGCTCCCATCGCAGCCCTCTCGATCGCCCTCCACGCCACGACCTCACACGCCGAAGCCCCCACGTCGGCGCGCCTCTCGTGGGTGCGCGGTGAGGGCGCCGCGCGCTGCCCCGACGCCGCATTCATCGCCGCGCGCGTCGTCGCGCACCTCCGCGGCGTCGACCCCTTCACCGCCCCCGCATCGATCTCCGTCGAAGCCTTCGTCGACCACGACGACGAGGGGTGGCACGCCCGCATCTTCGACCGCGACGCGACGGGCGCGCTCCTCGGCGCCCGCTCGCTCGACAGCGACGAACCCGACTGCGACGGCGTCGCGCAGGCGTCGGCGCTCTCCATCGCGCTCACCCTGAACCACGGCACGCTCGCCCTCGCGGCGCCCCCCGCGGCCACGCCCGCCGAGAGCCCCCCGAACACGCCCGCCGCGCCCGCCGCGACGCCGTCGCTGCCCCCGCGCGCGATCGCCATCCGCCCCCGCTCGGAGCTCTCGTCTTCGATGCGCGTCGCGGTCTCGACAGGGTTCACACCCGGGCTCGCGGCGCTCTTCGCGCTCCACACCGAGGGCACCGCGCGCGGACGGCTCCGCTGGATGGCCGAGGCCCTCGCCACCACCGGCGCCTCGCCCGACGAGGCGCCGGGCTACGCGTTTCGCTTCTTCGGCGGACGCCTCGGCGCCTGCGTCGAGGCGTGGCAGAGCCGCACCCTCTCCTTCGAAGCCTGCGCGGCCCTCACCGCCGGAGGCGTCGCGCTCGCGGTCACCGACGCCGCCGTCCACGACGCCCCGACGGGCCTCTGGGTCGGCGCCTCCCTCGACGCCGTCGCGCGCGTCACCCCCCTCCGCCCGCTGCTCCTCGAAGCGGGACTCTCCGCGTCGACGCCCTTCGTCAGGCCGCGCTACGAAGACGTCGCCAACCGATCGCCCGACCGCGCGCTCGTCTACGAGAGCCCGCAGATCGCCGCGATGGCGTGGCTCGGCGCGGGCGTGTCGATCCGGTGAAGGATCTCTCCGGGTCCCCGCATCCATGACGCCCCCCGTGGACCTCGCCCTGACCGCTGACGACGCGCCCCCGGCCTCCCTCGACGTGACCTCGATCCACGCGGCCCACGCGGGCTTCGTGTGGCTCCTGCTCCAGCGCTTCGGCGTGCGGGAGCGCGACCTCGAAGACGCGCTCCAGGAGGTCTTCGTGGTCGTGCATCAGCGGCTCCACACCTACGACCCGCGCTGCCGCGTCACGTCGTGGCTCTACGGCATCGCGCAGCGCGTGGCGATCGCGTGGCGGCGCAAGGCCCACGTGCGCCGCGAGCACGCCGTCGAGGTGGTGCCCGAGCCCGCGCACTCCGACGCGCGCACCCCCGAGCACGAGGCGTCGGACTCCGAGGCGCGCGCGCGGCTCGAGGCCATCCTCGACGAGCTCGACCCCGACAAGCGCGCGGTCTTCGTGATGTTCGAGATCGACGGGATGTCGTGCGACGAGATCGCCGCCCTCCTCGGCGCCCCCGTGGGAACGGTCTACTCGCGCCTCCACGGCGCTCGAAAGGCGTTCGAGAAATCACTGTCGCGGTGGCGCGCGCGCGACGCGAACGGAGGCGCCCGATGAGCGAACCCACGCGCTGGCTCGACGACTCCCGCGCGCCCGACGGCGCCGCCTCGCTGCTCCGCGCCGCGCGCCCCGCGAAGCCCATCGACGCCGCGGTGCAGGCCCGCTCCGCCGCGAAGCTCGCGGAGCTCGTGACAGCCACCGCCGCCACCTCGACCGCCGCGACCTCGGGCGCGCTCTTCACCTCGATCTGGCCGAAGGTCATCGCGGGCATCGCCGCGATCGCCCTCGTCAGCGCGTCGGCCGTCGGGCTCCGCGCGCCTCACGCGCCCGCCCCGCGACCGCGCGCGGTCACAACAGCCCCGCGGATCGAGGAGGCCCGCGCCGCGCGCGTCACGCCTCCTGCGCCCCCGCGCGTCGAGCGCACCACGACAGCGCCCATCGCAGCGCCGCAGCGTCCGCTCGCGAGACCTCCGCGCGTGACGCGAGAGCTCGCGAGAGAGACGACACCGGCGACGCCAGAGCCCACCCCGCTCGCCCCCGCGCCGCGCGCCGAAGTCGCCGCGAGCCTCGCCGCGCGCGAGGCGCCGCACGCGATCGTCGGCGCGGCCTCGACGGGAGAGCGCCCCTCGACGCTCGTCGAAGAGACCGAGCTGCTCGCGAGAGTTTCGAGCGCCGTCGAGCCCGACCCCGCCGCGGCGCGACGGCTCCTCGACGACTACCGCGCGCGCTTCACGCGGAGCCGACTCGCGCCCGAGCGCGACTACCTCGCGTTCGAGATCGCGCGCCGTCAGGGCGCGCTCGACGAGGCCCGCGCGCTCGGAGAGGCGTTTCTCCGCGAGCACCCGCGCAGCCCCCACGCGTCGGCGGTCCGCGCGAGGCTCTCGCCGTGAGACCTCCGCCCCTCGCGCTCGCGCTCGGCCTCGCGGCCTCGTGCGTCGAGGTCATCTCGCTCACCCGAGCGCCCGACGCCACGGTCTCCGCCGACGCGTCGTCGCCCTGCCCCGGCGCGCCGCAAGACAATCAGGTCTGGGCCTGGACGCTCCCCGAGACGGACCCGTGCCTCCCGAGCGGGCTGCGCCCTCGCGCGTGTCGCCTCGTCGTCGCGGTGCCCGCGGGCGAGACCGTCGAGGGCTGGTGCACCAGGGCGCGAGGCCGATACCCGCTGCCCGGCGCCGCGTCGGAGTGCGGCGTAGCCATCGCGCCGAGCTACGAGGCGACGGGCGCGTACGCCCCGGGAGACCACGGCTTCTACCTCACCGATGGCCGCTGCCTGGTGCTCACCGACGAGCCCGGAGGCTGGCGCGCGGGCCTCCGCGCGCGTCTCGAGTGCGCCCTCGCGAGCGTCGACGACGGAGGCGCTCCCGCGGCGTGTCTGCGTCGTCCGCTCGGCGCGGCGTGCAGCGTGGGAGCGCCCTCGGAGTGCCTCCTGGCCGACCCGCGCGCGGGCTGCGGCCTCGCGCTTCCGCCGACGTTGCGCGCGTCGTCGAGCGAGTGCGCGAGCAACCTCTGCCTCGGGTCGTCGAGCGCCGACGCGTCGCGCGCGGGCGTCTGCGTGTGCCGCTGCGCCGTGGCCGACGGCGTCGACGCGGGGACCTCTACCCTCTGCGCGTGCCCCGCGGGCTTCGCGTGCGAGGCCGCGCTCGACAACCCGACGCTGCCCCCCGACATGCGCGGGCGCTACTGCGTGCCCGCGCGCTGAGCGAAGCGCGCGAGCGACGCAGTCGCGGGAGGACTCAGCCTCCGTCGGGGCGCGAGAGGCACGACTCCGACGTGGTGCGCCAGTAGGGGCACCCGTCGGCCGCGACGTCACGGACGTTGCCCACCGGCGCGACGTCGCAGATCGACGCGCACATCCCCGTCAGCGGGTCGCGACGCCCGGTTTGGAAGCAGTTGCACCCGGGCTCCCCCATCGGGCAGCACACGACGGCCGAGTCGGGGCGGGCGTCGAGCGCGGCGTCGGCGGGCGTGACGTCGGGCGCGACGTCGGGCGTGACGTCGGGCGTGATGTCGGGCGTGACGTCGGGCGTGACGTCGGGCGTGACGTCGGTGACCGTGTCGGCCCGCGCGCTCCCATCGGCGGGCGCGGGATCGTCGATGGGCGTGCAGGCGAAGAGGAGCGCGAAGCAAGCGAGAAGACGCATCGTGAGTGACCTCCGCCCGATGGATGCGGACACCCCCGCGGCGCCATCTCGAAAAGCGCTCAGCGAGTGAGCGCGCGATAGAAAGCCCTCGCGTCGTCGAGGGTGCGCGCGAGCTCGGGAGGCGCCGCGCCCCGAACCGGGAGCGGCGACGGAGGCGTCTCGGCGAGCGACTGGAACACGGCGTGGCGGCCGCTCTCTGCGAAGGGCGAGCGCGACGAAGCGCGGGCCAGCATCACCGCGAACTGCTCGATCATGGGGCGGTCGTCGGTGATGAGCGGTCCGGGGCCGGCGAGCGCGCGGAGCGTGGCGCCGTGCACGGGGCTGAGGGTCAAGAGGTCGAGCGCGAGGGCCTCGGGCGTGGCGCCGCGAACGCCGATCTGGCGCAATCCAGCGGCGACGGCGGGGTTCGCGAGGCGCGCGCGAACGCGGTCGAGGTCGGGGCGAAAGGGCGACGGGCCGCCGATCAGCGCGGCCTCCTCGTCGGTCAGCACGAACAGCGCGCCGTCGGGGAACACGTCGAGGAAGGTGCGCACGAGCATCCAGGTCTCGGCCGCGGTCATGCCGTGCAGCGGGAGCCACTGGGCGAGCACGCCGCCGGGCCGCAGCGCCGCGCGCGCCCGCGCGTAGAGCTCGCGGGTGTAGAGGCTCGCGGCGCCGGCCATGCGAGGCGGCGGAGGCTCCAGCGAGATCATTCCGAACGACGCGCCGTGGCGCGAGAGGAACTGCCGCCCGTCGGCCTCGACGATGCGCACGCGGGGGTCCTCCCAGACGCGGCCGTTGACGTGCGCGAAGAGCGGCAGCGTGCGGTGCACCGCGGGGCTGATGTCGACGAGCGTGAGCGCGCGCACGTCGGGGTGACGCGCCACCGCGCCCGCCGTGGTGCCCGTCCCGATGCAGATCACCAGCGCGTTCGACGGGTCGTCGGCGAAGAGCGCCGGGAGGTGCCCGAGGAGCGCCATGTACCGCTGCGAGAACGGCCGATCGCCCGCGTACGCCACGCCGTTCGAGAGGATGCCCCGGTGCCTCGTCGCGCCGCGGCCCACCTCGACCACGGTGGTCGTGTCTTGCGGCCCCTCGTCGACCACGAGGAGCCGGTAGCCCGCCGTGAGCCTCCCCGTGAAGGGCGCCGCGGGCGTCGCCCACGCGAGCGCCGCGACCGCTGCGACGACCGCGAGCGCGCCCCCTCGCTCCGCCCGCGTCGGAGCCCGCGACGGCCCCACGGCGAACCACGCCGCGGCGATGCCCGCGTGCCCGACGGCGCAGACCATGATCGCCCGATGCGCGCCCAGCAGGGGGATCAGCGCGAAGCCCGCGACGACGCTGCCGCCGATGGCCCCGACGGTGTTCGCGGAGCCGTACGCGCCCGCGGCCCGCGCGGGTCGGAGCCCGAGCGAGAGCGCCACGCGGATCGCCAGCGACGTGGTCGCGCCGAGCAGCAGCGTCGGCGCCGCGAGGGCCCCGCCGGCCTTGAGGAACGACGCGAGCACGGTGATCGTCCACACCGTGAAGGTCGTCGCGTGGCGCACGCCCGAGTAGAGCGGGAGGTGCCGCTCGGCGAGCGCGAAGATCATCGGCGTCGCGGCGACGGTGAGCGCGAGCGCGAGGTGAACGCCCGCGAGCGTCGCGGCGTCTCCGTCTCGCCGCGCGTCGCGGGCGGCGATGGCGGCTCCGCCCGCGAGCCCCAGGAGGTACACCCCGAGGATCGCCGAGAACGCGTACGTCGACGAGTTCACATAGGGGAGGAGCGCGCGGGTCCAGAGGATCTCCTCGGCGAGCGCCACGAAGCCCGACGCGAGCGCCAGCGCGAGGAACCACCGCGGAACCCGTCGCTCGTCGCGGGCCTCGACGCCCTCGTCCGTCGCGGCCTCGCTCGCGTCGCCGAGCCCGAGCGCGGCGAGGCCGCAGAGCGCGTCGATGGCCGCCGCGGCGAAGCCCGTACGCGCGATGCCCAGCACGCCCACCCCGACGAAGCCCGTGAGCAGCGCGCCCGCCGCGGCGCCGAGGGTGTTGACGGCGTAGAGGCGCCCCGCGGCGCGCGGGTCGTGACGGCGCCACGCCTCCGTGAGCAGCGGCCACGTGAGGCCCATGCAGACCGTCGGCGCGAGCATGAGGACCGCCGCCGCCGCGTAGCGCGCGGGCACCGAAGACACCGCCTCGAGGCGCGGGAGGGCCGCCGTGCAGACCCACGCGCCGAGCGCGACGCCGAGCTCGGCCAGGGCGTACGCGCGCACCGGCGCGGCGAGCGACCGAGCGCGGCGCGCGCCGAGGGCGTTGCCGAGCGCGAGGCCCGCCATGAAGAGCGCCACGACGGTGGTGGTCGCGCGACTGGTGCTCCCGATGCTCGTCGCGAGCTGGCGGGTCCAGACGACTTCGAGCGAGAGCCCTCCGATGCCCGAGAGCACGAAGAGCGCGAAGAGCGCCACGCGTCGTGGAGGGGTGATTGCGCGCAGAAACAAGGTCGGAGGGAGTATCTGGTGACTTATTGTCTCCCCGCAACGGACAAAATGCGCATAGGCCGGGTGCAAGGAGTGCCATGGGTGTGCGCGTGCACACGGCGGGTTGACCCGACGGGTGTCGGCGCGGGCGGGTGGCGGGATCGTGTCGGCGTCGGGGCTGAAGGGCGGCGGTGCGCCGGGAGTGGCCGCGACGCCAGCGGCGCCCGGGCGGCGGTGCCCCGAAGGTCAGGCGGGCTTCGTCGGATCGGCGGGGGCGGGCGGCGCGGGCTGCGCGGGGGCGGCGGTCGCCGACGGGGTGCGGCGCTTCTCGAGCTCGTCGAGGTAGGCGAAGAGCGCGCGGTCGACGCTGTCGCGCCTCTCGGCGTCGTCTTCGAACTCGTCGTCGAGCGCCGCGCGGAAGCGCAGGAGAGGGGGGCGCTTCCCCCCCCGTCGACGAGGCCCCCGAGTAGCCCGAGGCTACCCTCCTCCCCCGCCGACGAGACCGTTTGACTCCTTGAGGCTACTCGTGTGCGTCCTCGATGACGCACCTGAGCAGGCCCGGGCGACTCCCGGGCCCCATCGACGAGGCCGCCGAGTAGCCTCGGGCTACCTCCGGGGCTCCGCGACGAGGGAGCTGA
This sequence comes from Myxococcota bacterium, assembly GCA_052035985.1. Taxonomy (GTDB): domain Bacteria; phylum Myxococcota_A; class Polyangia; order Polyangiales; genus CAISKJ01. Next base: position 25,558 of record JBPOHC010000523.1, read on the forward strand.
GTCGCTTCGGGCTACGTCGGGGCCTCACCGATGAGGCGGCGGCGTAGCGTTGGGCTCCCCCGCGGGCGTCGGGCGTGTGAGATCGGTCGCGCGGTATGTCAGCGCTCGTCGCGCTTCGCGGTGAGCGCCGCTTCGAGCGCGCGGAGTCGAGCTTCGATCTCCGCGGCCTTCGCCTCCGCGCTCGCGATCTTCGCCTCTGCGTCAGCGCGTGCCCTTGCCTCGGCGACGGCCTTCGCCTCGGCGTCGACGGCCCTGGTCTCCGCGTCCGCGCGCGCGCTCGCCTCGGCGGCGGCCCTGATCTCCGCGTCCTCGCGCGCGCTCGCCTCCGCGGCGGCCTTCGCCTCGGCGCTCGCGACCTTCGCCTCGGCGGCGGCGCGCGCTCGCTCCTTCTCTTCGATCGTGCGGCGCACCTGATCGACCTCCTCGTGCGCGCGCTCGATGGCGTCGCGCTCCAGCGGCGAGAAGGTCTCCTCTCTCGCGAGGTCGAGGGCCTCTCGCTGCGCCTCGGTCAACGACACGCCCTCGACATCGCGCGGCTCCAGATCCTGCGCGTGCGAGAACAGCGCGGCCCACCGCTCGTTCGCAGACCCCGGGACGTGATCTCCGAGCTTGGGGAGCTCCATGAACACGTACTGCACCTGGCCCATCGAGCGCGCTCCGCTCGCGTGCTCCGACATGCTCCATCGGCTCACGAGGGGGACTCGCGGCTGACTCGCGGCGTCGCGCTCGGCGTCGGGCCAGAGCGTGAAGTCACAGATCGACACGGCCATCACATCGACGAGGTCGCCGTACGCCGCGCCCCGCTTGAGCGCCCCCACGTAGGCCTTGCACGCGTTGTAGACCACGCGATTCAAGAAGCCTGTGACGTGGAGCACCTGCATCTCGACGATGAAGGTCGCGCCGCCCTTCTCGCGGCACCGCACGTCGAGGATCGACAGCTTGAGCCCGAGCACCAGCGGCACCTGCTCGCCGGGCAGGTACTCGATCTCGACGATGGCGCGTTCGCCGCTCCGATCGAGCAGGTCGTTGAGCAAGCCCGCGAGCACGCGTGGGTGCTTGCCGAACACCTTGCGAAACACCACGTCGTTCTTCAGGTCCGCGTAGCCCATGCGCTCAGTCTGTCATCGCGCGGCGCAACCCGTCCAGCGCATCAAGGTGCGTCGTGGATGGCGTCGCGCGGTGCGCGACGCGGTCGTGACGTCGGCGGCGTCATCGCCCCGCGGCCCCGCTACCCCGCGCGTTCGGTGAGCGTCACCGCGAGCCCTTCGAGCATGCGCCGCCCGCTCGGGTGCAGCGCCCCTCCGTCGAGCGCGTCGAGGCATCGCTCGCGGAGCACGAGCACCTCCTCT
>JBPOHC010001053.1:0-5724 GCA_052035985.1 Myxococcota bacterium
GACGCATTCGCGCACGCACGGAGCAGAGACGCATGGATGGCAAGCAGTTCGTCGCCGAGACCCGCGCAGCGCACCGAGCCTGGACCGAGAAGGTCGAGGCAAGGGCCATGAAGAAGGGCATCAAGAAGGGCATCGAGAAGGGCCGCGAAGAGGGCCTGCGCATCGCCGTGGCGGCCTTCTGCGAAGCCGCGGGCATCGCGCTCGACGACGACCGACGCGTCTGGATCGAACGCGCCAACGCCGCGGAGCTCGACGCCCGCCTCGCCGCGCTCCGCGCCGCCCGCGCCTGGACGTAGCGCTCGTCGCGCGCCCGCTCGACGCAGCGTCGCACCGAGCGCCACACGGCCGTCGAGCGCGCAGCGCGGTCACCGAACGACGCCCAGCTCCGCGTCAGGGAAGAGGTCTCCCGCTCCCGGCTCGGTCTCACGCGCGGCGTCGATCGCGCGCACGACCTCGCCGTACGCGACCGCTCCGTGCGACGACACCAGCACGCGTCGCTGACCGCGCAGCGCTTCACCGAGCGCCGCCGATCCGCGCACTCGCGCGAGGCACCGCGTGAGCGCGCCCGCGTCGAACGCGCCGTCGCGCGTAGGGACCGTCACGTCGCCGCCGCCGATCGCGTCGCACCCGCGCGTGAGGGTCCCTCGCGACGAGGCCACGACGTATCCGCGCGGCGTGACCATGACCGTGAGGGTCTCGAGCGTCGGGACGCGGCCGCCGATGCTGGTCGGCGCGGCCGGGCGAATCTCTGCCGTGAAGACCGTCGCCGTCGTCGCGAGCACGAACATCAGCACGTTCATCACGATGTCGAGAAAGGCCACCACGTTGATCTCTCCGCGGGGCTCCTCGGCGGCGCGTCGCATGTCTGCGCGCACCCTCCGATCGACCCACACGCGCTGCTCCATCGTCATCGTCGTTCGACTCATCACGAGACCTCCGAGGGAGCCTCGACAGCGCCCGTGGACGACACGTTCTCCGTGGAGCCCGCGGAGTCTTCGTCGCTGCGTGAGCAGCGCGTGGCGCACCTCGCCCTGTGAAGGTTGCGACGCCCTACCGCCGCCAGCGCGCCGACTGCTGCCGCACCATCTCGACGAGGTCGCCGAGCGCGAGCGTCACGTCGAGCAGGTGCAGCCCCCACGCGGGACCGAGCGCGTCGGCGAGCCCGGGCCGCGTGTCACCCGCCGCGCGCGCCTCGTCGATCTGGAGCCAGCTCGCGCCATCGGCCTGCATGCACGCTCCGCGAAAGAGCCCGGGGTACGTGACCCACGGCGTCGTGAGCGCGACGGGCGTTCGAATGGCGACGCCCTGCGACTCCATCGAGCGGACGTGAAACACCGCGCGCAACGGCGACGCGCCGCCCGCGGGCATCGCCGGGTTCACACACAGCGCGCGCGACGCGGCGTCCTCGACGCGACCGAAGAGCGATGCCCGCGGCGGCGGCGCCGAGAAGGCCGAGTACGCCACCACGCAGCCCGTCTGATCGACCGCGCGACACGCTGGAACGTTCGCGAAGTCGCCGCCCACGTCGGCCCCCGCGGGCACGCGCACGTCGCCGCCAATGAGCAGCGCCGACACGATGCGCGCGCGCGCCGTCGCGTCGCCGTCGATGCGCTCGCGCACGAGGCGGGTGAGCATCGCGGCGCCCTGCGAGTGCCCGAGCAGCACCACGCCGCGGCCGCGGTTGTCGCGGGCGAGATACTCGATCCAGGCGCGTCGCACGTCGCCGTAGGCGAGGTCGAAGTTGGCCGCGGTCACCGTGGGGTTGATGAGCCCCGACACCGTGACCTGTCGGTACACGGACGCGAACACGCGGCACACCGACGAGAAGCGCGCGGCCTGCTGCTCGGCGATGGTCACGAGCTCGGGGTCTACGCTGAGGTCGGCGTTGAGCGTGCCCTGCGCGCTGATGGTCGGGTACACGTAGAAGCAGTCGATGGGCGCGTCCGACGTGGGCGCCGCGCGCTCGACGGTGGCCGTTCCGTCGGCAGCAATCGCGGTGGTGTCGAGCGAGAGGGCGCAGGGGTTCGAGGCGATCCCTGGTCGGCAGAGCCACACCGTGTCGGCGCCCGCATCGGCGCTCGCGTCGGGGGTGGCAGAAGAGCTCGTGCCGTCGCAGGCCGCGATGGCAAGGGAGAGCGTGACGAGGCGAAGCATGTGTCGGTTCATCGCGACGACGATAGACCCGCATCGCCCCGAGCGCGTGAATCCGTGTGCTCTGGCGGCGTCGGCGCGGGGGCTCCCGGGTTGGCCGCGCGAGGCGCGATCACGCCGCGAGGATCGGGCCAGACCCGCAGCCCCGCGGGGATCGCCACGCGTGTCGTACGGCGAGAATCGCTCCCTGCGTACGGGGTCTCACTCGCAAAGGAGTCGGTCACGCGCAGCCCGCCGGGCGCCGGATCGACGGAGATCATGCGCGTCCCCGCGCCGTCGCGGAACACATCGAAGCCGCCGCTGCGCCGCGTCGTCGGCGTTCGCCATCCACCCAGCACGTAGCCCATGAGCGGAACCGTGTCGGGCATGAGCACGTCGCGCGTGATCGCGCCCGAGAGCTCGAGGTGCACGGCGTAACACGTCTCCTCTTCGACGCTCACGGAGTCGCGGCGTCCGCACTGCGCGGCCGCTCGCGGCTCGAACGCGAGACGGGCGCGAACCTCGTCGGGCGCGGGCGGCGCGACGGGCTCGGGGCGCGTGTCCGGTATGCCTGGTCCCTCGCGCGTTCCTGCAACGAAGGGCGCCCGCGCGCCCAACGGCGAGAAGGCGTACACCCGCCACGCCTCGGTCATCCCCGGAGCGCCGGGCACATCGAGCTGCTGTGTCACCTCGGTCCCTTCGCCGACCACGCAGAACGCCCCGTCGTCGGGGTGCGCATCGGGGATGAAGAGCAGCCCCACCGCGGCCTCGCTGCGAGCCCAGACATGCACCGGCTCGTCGCCCGAAGAGACCCGCACGCGCAGCGTGGGATGCGCTTCATCGTGGGGCGTGAGGTGTCGCGGACCGGGGCCGTCCTGTTCGGTGGAGAGACACTCCATCCGGTCTCCATTCAGGTCGGGCGGCGCGAGCAGCCCACGCACCACGGACTCCCGGGTCGGATGCGGCGTCTCGCGCGAGGCATCGGCGGACGTCGCGGTGTTGGCGTCGCGTTCCAGCGCGCTGGGTGTCTCCGCGACGCGAGGCGCCTGCGGCGAAGCAACCACCGGGCGCGAGGCCCTGCACGCCGCAACCAGAGAGAGCGACGCGAGCGCCAGCATCCACGGCGTCGCCCGTCGCAGACGTCGCCCGCGCGCGCTCGCTGCTGCCTGCCTTGTCGGACGGAGGCTCGGTGAAGGCAATCGCATGGTCGACCCGTCGCGGATGGTAACGGAGAAGCGCCGCGACTGCGCGAGGGCCTTTGACGCCACGATCGGGTTCTTCGCGAGGCACCCTTCGCGTTCGCCATCGAGCGGCCTCTGTGCGCCCGATGCGATCAAGGGACGCGCGAACACCCCTGCGCGGCGTACCGTGCCCTGCGTGGGGGCAGCACGGGCGGTCTCACCGATCGCGCGCGTGGCGGTGATGCAGGGCCCAGCGCGTCCACGCTTCGCGGGTGTGAGGCCCCGTATACTCGCGCGCCGCGCCCGTCGTACGGCGCGTTTCACATCCTGTTGCGCCTGCGCGCTACGGTCGGGGCCCCCGTGACAGAAGGCGTATCCATCGTGAAGCGGAGCGCGATCGTGGCGCGCGTCGTGGAGGGCTCCAGGTCGTACACCTGACGGCGAAACCACTCGATCAGGCACCTCGCGGGCTCCGCCTCGGTCAGCGTTCCCCCGACCTGGGAGGCGCGCTCGACCGGGTGGCGTCGCGCACCCGCGGTGAAGGTGAGCGCGAACACGAGGGTTCCCTCGGCGGGGCCCCAGGTGTTGAGCCTCACGTTGTAGCAACCTCGAAGCGCCGCCTCGTCGCGCGCGACCTGGCTGTGCAGCGCGGGCGCTACCCCGGTCACGTCTGCGTCGACCGAGCTCACCGCGACCTGCCCGGTGACCAGCGGCGGGTTCGCCCGCGGGGGCGTCGGCTGCGGCACTGACGGAGCAGACTGCGTCGGGAGCGCTCCGCCTCGGATGTCTGTCACCAGCGGCGCGAGCATCGGTGACGTCCGCGCGACGGCGGGGGCAGCGAAGATCCAGCGGGCGTCGACGGCGGTGACCTCGCTCGCGGCCGCGACCTCGAACGCGGCTTCTTGCAGGCGCTCCGCGACGCAACTGCTCGTGGCGAAGGGGACGCCGTCGGAGGCCAGCACGCGCACGCGCGACACGACGCCGGTCGCGGCGAGCAACATCGCGACGCGAAGCTGACTGCGATCGCGCACCCCGTCCATCGGGCACTCGCGCATCGCCCCTGTCGCGCGCGAGACCGTTGCGCACAGGGGAACCGCGGAGCGGGCCGCTCGCCGTGACGCCCACGAGGCGCATCGGGATGGTGCGACGCGGCTGCGCGTCTGCCGACGCCGCCAGGGCCATCGCGAAGACCGCGAACGTGAAGCAGAGCGGGCGCGCAGAAAGGCTCACGGAGCGCGATCTTCACACGCTCACGGCCCTCGCGCGACGGGGGCGCGATGAAGATCCGGAGCGCGTCTCTGCACGTGAGGCGCGGCTCAGAGTGGGGCGGGTACGACGACGGTCTGGCCGACGGCAGGCGGGGTCCACGGAACGAGCCCCATGCCTTCGCCGCGCATCCAGCGACGGCCGACGGACTCGAGCGGCGACGCGAATCGAAACTCGACGGTCTCGGGGCGGCCGTCTTCGGTGATCGCGACGACCACCGCGCGCATGTCAGAGAGCGCGACCGTGTCGCGGAGGTGAAAGCGCTGCGAGGGGCTCCGCATGAGCCGGTGCATCTCGCTCGCGAGAAAGCCGCCCCGCGGCGTCACCCGCAGCGTCGCAGCATCGGTGCGCGTGACCGACGTGGGACCGAAGCCCGTCGAGAGGATGCGCGTCGCGCGCGGCATCGGGACGCCCGCGGCTTCGCGCTGCGTCCAGACGAAGTAGATCGTCCCCTCGGTGGCGACGGACACCACGACGAGGGTCTCGGCCGTGACGCTCTGCGCCCGCGGTATGCTCGCGTCGGCGGCCGCGCGCATCCGCTCCATGTTGAAGTTCGCGAGGGACTTCAGCGGCAGGAACGCGGGCGCGAGCGCGAGGTTGAACACCGCCAGCGCGCCGACGACGAGGCGCGCGACCCGCGACGACGGAGGCTCGCGCACGCACGCGTCGAACACGAGCGCGAGCGCCGCCGAGGCGCCGATCCCGACGAACACGAGGTTGCGATCGCCGGGGCCCGCCGCGGCGACGGGCAGGATCGCGAGCGCGGCGCCGAGCAGCCAGAACCGCGACGCGCGCTCGGGCGCAAGCGCGGGCCACGAGACCTTCGCGACGACCCCGACGACGGTGACCGCCAACGCAAGGACCGCGAGCCTCGCGGAAGCGGGCGTGAACTGCCAGAAATCCGACGCGATGGGCGTGAGCTGTCCGAGCGCGAGCACGGACGCCCGCGCAGGGAGCTGCGCGAAGTACGCGCCGGGGTCATGGAGCGGGTGCGTGTAGCCGCCCGATCCGGTCACGCCGTACCCCATGGCGGAGTAGATCGTCTGCCAGACGAGCACCGCGAGGAGGTAGGGCCCGAGGCGCGCCAGGCGCGTGACGACGGAGCGCTCGCGATCGATCCAGAGCGCGTGACCGAGGAGGAACGCGG
>JBPOHC010000077.1:0-1819 GCA_052035985.1 Myxococcota bacterium
TCCCATGCCGTCGGGAATCGCACTCAAGGGCCTCACCGGAAACACCTCGCCCGTCCACTCGGGCACGGAGTGGTCGCTCCCCACGGAGCAGGCTGACGGATCGTGGAAGCCCGGCGCTTGGGTTGCCGCCCGCGCAGGTCAGAAGATCGAGTACCGCCGCAACGGCATCCACGTATGCGGGTGCGATCAGCTTCCCTACTGGCGCGGGCACCTCAAGGGCCGCGAGATGGACGTCTACGTGTGCGAGTTCCGCGGCGCCGTGTCGATCGGCCCGCACGGTTTCGCCGCCCGCGAAGTGCGCTTGCTTCGCCCGTGGGATGGCGTCGAGGAGGTGTGAGCGTGCGAGTAATCCAGACCACCTACCGACGCGGGCACGCCGTCGAGTGCGTACTGATCGACACCGACGATGAAGACCTCGCGCGCATCGTCGCGTTCGTGCACGGGACCGCCGCGCGCAAGGGCACCGTGACCAGCATCGAGACCGACGCAGAGACCACGAGCGCGGAGATTGCGACCCGCGCACATCGATTCAAAACGCCTTCGCGCAAGGCATTCCAGCACAATCGAACGAGCGACGACGAATAATCGTTGACGCCGCAACAGTTCGCCCTTAGAGTCATCTTTAGAACGGAGCACGAAACACCATGACGACCAACACCGCCCACGAGATCGCCGCCGCCATGATCGACCTCGACCCCACCGCCGAGTGGGATGATGACTCGATCGTCGACATCGCCAGAGACCTCGGAATCGACCTCGACGTCGCCGAAGCGCCTGCGGTGTGGACGGTCTACGAAGCCCTCGCATTCGGCCACGACTGAGACGTGCAGGAGAACGACCATGACGACCAGCCGCCGCCCCCGCAAGATCGCCGCCCGCACCGTCACCACCACCGACGGCGCCCGCGCCTACCTCCCCGCCGTGACCCTCGTGGACGCGTCGGCTGCGACGCCCTGCCGCTGCGCCGGATGCTCGCGGCGCATCGAGGCCCGCGGCGCGATGGTCGTCTCGTCCCGCGACTGCGACCTCAACGCAGCCTTCGACGTGACGTACTGCTCGCGGTCGTGCCGCACCTCGACCGTCGGGGGTGCGCTGTGAAAGCCGCTCGCGCCTACCCCGGCCCTCGCTTCGACAACCCCCGCGACGCAGCCCGCGCGAACGCGTGGCGACGCGCGCACCTCGCCCGCGTGGGCGTCGAGGCCATCGCCCCGTGTTCCTGCGGGTGCGGCTTCCCGTCCGCCTACTGCCCCGACCGCAACGTCTCCAACGCCTCGGAGTGACCATGCGCAACGCGACCAGCATCATCGGTGCAGAGCCTCATCTCCACGCGGACGGCACCCTCTATGGGTTGCGTCTACCGTCGCGCCCCACGACCGTCAACGACATGGGCAACCGCGAACTCGCCGCACGCGACGCCTACCTCCGCGACGTCGCGCGATGCTCCTGCGGGTGCGACTCGGCGCACCTCATCACCGAACGCGTGCGCCTCACCGCCGACGGGCGCAGCGTTCGCGTGTGGAGCAACGGCGCCGTCAACCTGACCGCGCTTGGAGAGGCGACCATCGGCCTCGACGGCGGGTCGACGCCGCGCACCATCGCCGCCTACCGACGCGCCGCCGAAGGTGCGCTATCGTGGTGCGAGACGTACACCGCAGCGGAACTCCTCGCGTCCATCGCGACCGCTCGCAAAGTGCACCTGCGCGCCGTCGAGCGCGAGGCCCGCGCGCACGCCACGAGGGCGGCGTGAGCGCCGACGATGTGATCGACACCACACCCGCGCACCGCGCCGAGGTGTTCGCCACGTACCACGCTCGCGCCG
>JBPOHC010000441.1:0-1961 GCA_052035985.1 Myxococcota bacterium
TATCACACCGCCGAGCAGGTGCCGACGGAGGGCGGCTTCGCAGAGACCCAGATCACCCGTCGGAGGTACCTCTGCGACGCCTCGTTCGCGGCAGCCCTCATCGCGCTCCCCGGGCATGAAGCGGTGCTCGATCAGGTCGCCGCCGCACTTCGAAAGCCTCGCTTCGTGCTCTCGCTCGGGCGTCGGGCGTGCGTGCCCTCGGTGCCGGTGCTCGCGAAGAGGGAGCCTCTCGCCGCGGGCGACTGGCGCGCGCTCCTCTCGATGGTTCCCTCGACGCCGCGTAGCGACGAGGGCGAATACACGATCGCCTGGGTCGACGCGGTGATCGCAGAGGGCGAGCGCGGCGCGCGGGAGGTGCTCCTGCGCGATCGGCTCGTGGGTCCGCTGCCGAGGATGTTCCTCGATCGGGCGGTGAAGCAGGTGAGGGTGGCGCGTCCGGCGGTCGATGACGTCCTTGCGTCGCTCCTCGGGTTCGAGGTCCCGCAGACGCAGGCGTTGACCCCGATGACGGATGACAGCGTGGAGGCGTTCTTCTCATGAGCGCGCTGATCGACGATGGACCTGTCTATCTCTCGCGGGTGCTGCTTCGCCCGCGCGGGATGCACGGTCCCGATTCGCTTCGCGACGCCTACGCGTTGCATCAGGCCCTCTGGAGGGCCTTTCCAGGGTGGTCCGCGGAAGACGGGGGCGACGGCGCCCGAAGGCGCGGTCCGGGGGGCGCTACGCTCGACGGCGCGGTCTTTCTGTGGCGCGGTGATCGCCTGCGTGACGATGCGGGCGAGGTGCGGATCAAGCTGCTCGTGCAATCTCGTGTCGAACCCGACTGGTCGCACCTGGGCGACCTCATCGACGCATACGACCCGCCGCAGGCTCGAGCGCTCCGCTGGGCGGTTTCCGTCGGGGCGGTGCACAGGTTCTACCTTCGCGCGAATCCCACGCGCGCACGCAAGGACGACAAGCAACCTCTCGCGGTCGGCGATGCGCGCACCACGTTTGGCGCGCTCTCGAAGGCCGAGCGGCATGAGCGCAGGGGCAAGCGCGTCGCGATCTGGAGCGCCGAAGACCGCGCCGCGTGGCTCGTGCGGAAGCTCGAAGCGGCAGGGGGGCGCGTGGTCACGCGGTCGATGCGTGACGAAGCGGACGATGGTGACGTGCGGAGCGTCGACGTCGCGGCAGTGCGCACGTCTGCATCGAGACCCTGGCGATGGCAGCGTCCCGGTGACAAGACGCAGGGAACGCACGACGGCGTCGACTTCGAAGGGATGTTGGAGGTCGTCGACCCCGACGCGCTGCGACGCGCGCTCACGCTCGGCGTGGGTAGCGCGAAGTCGATGGGGTTCGGCCTGCTGTCGCTGGCGCCGTTCCCCGGGGTCGCGCCGTGAGCGAGCTCATGCGGCGCATGCCGCTGCGCGAGAGGGAGCCGTTCCTCCACCTGCGGTACGGCACCGTCGACGTGCAGGACAACGCCCTGGTGCTCAACGACGTGAAGGGGACGCGCATGCAGATCCCCGCGGGCGCCATCGCGTGCCTCATGCTCGAACCGGGGATCACCGTGACGCACGCCGCGGTGAAGCTCTGCGCCGAGGAGGACTGCCTGCTCATCTGGTGCGGCGAAGGGGGCGTGCGTTTCTACGCCGCGGGCGCGCCGGGGGGGGCGCGCGCCGACAAGCTGCTCTTTCAGCTCGAGCTCGCGATGGACCCGAAGCGACGCCTCAAGGTCGTGCGCGAGATGTTCCGTCGGCGCTTCGGCGATGATGGGCCTGATCGCAGGAGCATCGAGCAGCTCCGCGGCATCGAGGGCGCGCGCGTGCGCGAGCAGTACGAGGCGCTCTCGGAGCCCCACGGCGTCCCGTGGACCGGGCGGCGGGACGACCCCGCGGAGTGGACACGCGGAGACGGCATCCCCCCCGCGATCAGCGCGGCCAACGCGGGCCTCTACGGCGTGACAGAGGCGGTCGATC
>JBPOHC010000024.1:0-15272 GCA_052035985.1 Myxococcota bacterium
CCAGCGACTGCACCCAATCTTCGAAGTGCCAGACCTCGAGGCCCCGGCTCGCGCTCGCGCGCAGCCACGTCGGCGGGTGGAAAGTCGGCGAGAGGTCGAGCTCGAGCAACACGTCGTCGGCGGGCGGCGGCGCGATCAGCAAGCGGTGGAGCGCGTGCTCGTCGATGAGCTCGAGCGCGAGACCCTCCTCGGCCAGCGCAGCGAGGATCTCCCGTCCATACGCCGGACCGACGGAGGTGATGATGCAGATCGGCAGCAAGGCGAGCGCGAGCTCGAGCCCGTCGAGGTCCATGGGCGCCAAGCCGGGCACCTGCGCTTGCAGGGCGCGAAGCTGGTGCGGGCTTGCGCTCGTGCCTCGCGCGACGAGCATCATCGGCGCGTGGTTTTCTTCTTGGAGGGGGTCTTCTTGGCGGTGGCCTTCTTGGCAGCGGGCTTCTTGGCAGCGGGCTTCTTGGCAGCGGGCTTCTTCTTCGCTGCGGATTTCGCGCCCGGCGTCCTTACGGCCGCCGGTTTCTTCGCAGTGGGCTTCGTCTTCGCTGCGGGCTTCTTCTTCGCGGCGGGCTTCTTCTTCGGCTTCGCGGGCGTCGCGCCGTCGCCTCCCTCGGCTGCGGTCAACGCGCGGCCGAGCATCACCTCGTACGCGGTGCGGAGGCCCGGGTCCATGCCGCGGTCGCGGTGAACCTCGGCCGCGTACTCAGCGAGGTGCTCGTCGCTGCGCTCGCGGAGCGCGATGCCCGTGAGCAGGTCGCTCACGTTCGCGAGCTGGTCGAGCGTCAGGTACGTGCCCCCCGAGTTCGTCGCGAGCGCTTGATAGAAGGGCTTCGTGCGCTTCTGCGGGTTCACGTGCACCGCGTAGATCTTCACGCCCATCGCCACCAGCGCGTCGAGCTCCTTGTGCCAGTCGATGTGGTCGGTGTTGGCCTTGTATGTCGGACCGTGCGGGCGCTCGTCGCCGATCACCACCAGCACGCGCGCGCCGCCCTCGCGCCACGCCAGCCCCCGCGCCTCGCGGAGCATGTACTCGTAGGCCTCGGGCGCGTCGCCGCCGAAGGTGCCGCGCGTCGTCTTGATGAACTTCAGGATCGCGTCCTTGTCGGCCGTGAGGTCGCGCTTCTTCAGGAGGTACGTGCGCTTCGCGTCCTCGTAGTCGCCGTGCGCCATCACGCCCATCTGAAGCTCGGGGATCGCGCCGAAGAGCCGCTCGACCACGGCCTTCGAGTCCGAGCGCACCCTCCTCAGGTAGCTCGACATGCTGCCCGTCGTGTCGAAGCTGATCACCACATCGATCATCTCGTTCGCCATGAGCACACTCTCCGTTCCGTCGCCGACGACGTACGTCAGGCGCGCGGCGAGTGTATCTCTGGCAAAGTCGCGATGTGACGGAGAATGACACCCCCGTCGAGGGGGTCAGGCGGCGGCGGGCGGCGTCGACGCGTCGGCGTCAGCCTCGGCGAACTGGAGCCGGTGGAGCTTCGCGTACACCCCGCCATCCGAGAGGAGCGAGTCGTGCGTCCCCCGCTCGACGATGGCGCCGCGGTGGAACACCAGGATCTGATCGGCCCTGCGGATCGTGCTGAGACGGTGCGCGATCACGATGGCCGTGCGGCCCTTGAGCGCCTCCGCGATGGCGGCCTGCACGACGGCCTCGCTCTCGGAGTCCATGCTCGACGTGGCCTCGTCGAGGATGAGGATCTCGGGGTCGCGGTAGAGCGCGCGCGCCAGGGCGATGAGCTGACGCTCTCCGACCGAGAGGTCTCCGCCGCGGTCGGAGATGACCGTCGCGAGGCCCTCGCCGCGTCGCGAGAGCATGGCGCCGAGACCGAGCGAGTCGGCCACGCGCTGCGCCTTCACCTCGTCGGGCTTGTCATCACCGAGCGCCACGTTCGCGAGCACCGTGCCCGGAAAGAGCACCGCGTCCTGCGGCACCACCACGAAGCGCCGACGGAGCTTCTCGCGCGGGAGGTCCCTCACGTCGACGCCGTCGATGAGCACCTCGCCGCGGGTGATCTCATAGAGGCGCTGTAGCACCGAGACCACGGTGGTCTTGCCCGCGCCCGTCGCTCCCACGAGCGCCACGGTCTGCCCGCGCTGCACCTCGAACGACACGCCGTGAAGCGTCGGACGCCCCTCTTTGTAGCCGAACTCCACGTCGCGGAAGGTCACCGCGGCGGCGCCCTCGACGCGCTCCACGGGGCTCACCTTGCGCTCGGGCGCGTCGGGCTCGGGCTTGTCGAGGAGGCCGAAGATGCGCTCGGCGCCCGCCATCGCGCTCTGCATCACGGTGAACTTCGACGAGAGGTCCCGCAGCGGTTCGAAGAAGCGCTGGATGTAATACACGAAGGCCACGAGCTCGCCGATCGTCGCGGCGGGCGCGCCGACGCCGATGGAGCGCGCGCCCACGAAGAGCAGCGTCGCGGTGCACACCGAGGCGAACATCTCGACCACGGCGAAGAGCAGCGCGTCGTAGCGGATGCTCGCGAGGTTGCCCTCTTTGTACGCCGTGTTGATCTCGCGGAACTCCGCCTGGCAGCGCGCCTCCTGCCCGTACGCCTGCACCACCTGGACGCCGATCACCTGCTCGTTGAGGTAGGCGTTCATGCGCGCGGTCTTGGTGCGGATCGCGCGGAACGCCTCCCTCGACCTGCGACGGATGTAGTCGACGGCGAGCACGAGCGGCGGCACCGCGAGGAAGGTGTAGAGCGACAGCTTCACCGAGAAGGCCAGCATCGAGGCGATGATGGCCGCGAGCGTGACGAAGTCTCCGATGGCCGTGATGGCGCCCGAGGCGAAGAGCTCGCCGAGCGCGTCGACGTCGTTGGTCACGCGCGTCACGAGGCGCCCGATGGGCTGGCGATCGAAGAAGGCCATGCGCTGCCGCTGGAGGAACGCGAAGACCTCCTTGCGCAGGTCGTACATGGTCCCCTGCCCCGCGACCTGGAGCAGATAGCCCAGCGCGAAGCGCACCACGAACTCGCTCAGCATCAAGAGCCCGAGGAGCGTCGCCGTGCGGTGCACGAGGCCCACGTCGTTTCGCCCGATGCCGTCGTCGATGATCTTCTTGAGCAGCCGCGGCTGCCACACCTGAAGCCCCGACGCGACCGGCATGAGCAGCAGCGCGACGATCACGCCCCACACGTACGTCTTGACGTACGGCCAGAGGCGTCGCAGGAGCCTTGCATCGTAGGCTTTTCCAAACGCCTCCTCCTCGTGGAAGGTGCGCTCGGCCTCGGCGTTCGTCTTGGGCGCGGGCTTCTTCGCGGGCGCCTCTCGCGGCGCGGACTCGGTCACGGGCTCGCTCACAGCGCCTCCAGCTCGGCCTCGATGGCCTGTCGCTCCGCGAGCCTCGCGTAGAGCCCCTCGCGGGCCACGAGCTCGGCGTGGGTGCCCGCTTCGACGACGCGCCCCTCGTCGAGCACCACCACGCGATCACAGCGCGCCGCGGCGGCCACGCGGTGGGTCACGAGCAGCAGCGTGCGCCCCTTCGCGGCCCGCTCGATCGCGTCGAGGATCCCCGCCTCGGTGCGCGCGTCGACGGCCGACAGCGGGTCGTCGAGGAGCAGCACCTTCGGCCCCGCGAGGAGCGCCCGCGCGAGCGCCACGCGCTGCTTCTGTCCGCCCGAGAGCTGCACGCCGCGCTCTCCCACGATGGTCTGCATCCCGTCGGGCATGGCCTGCGCTTCAGCGAGAATCTGCGCCTCACGCGCGGCCCCTTCAGCACGCTCGACGGCCTCGGGGCTGTCGGGGTCTGACTCCGAGAAGGCCACGTTGCGCGCCACCGTGGTCGAGAAGAGAAATGGCTCCTGCTGCGCGAGCCCCACCGCCGAGCGAAGAGACTTCAGCGTCACCGCGGTGATGTCATGGCCGTCGACGGAGACCGCGCCCGGCGGCGTCGGCAGCATCCTCGCGAGGAGCTTCGCCAGCACGCTCTTGCCCGACCCCGTGCGACCCACGACGGCGAGGCTCCCGCCCGCGGGCACTTCGAAGCTCACGCCGTCGAGCACGGTGCGCTCACCGAAGCGCCAGGTGAGGCCGCGCACCGAGAGGGCCCCCTTCACGGGGCCGTCGAAGCCCTTCGCGCCAGGGGCGTCGTCGATGTCGGGCGAGGCGTCGAGCACCTCCATCACGCGCTCCGTCGAGGCCTTGCCGCGCTGGAGGATCGAGAGCAGAAACCCGAGCGCGATCGTGGGCCACGCGACGAGCGCGAGGTGCGACTGGAACGCGAGGATGTCGCCCACGGTGAACGACCCGCCGATGACCATGTCGCTGCCCACCCACACGACGATGAGCGACGCGATGGCCGCGCCCATGCCGAGGATGGGGAACATCACGCCGCGCAGCCGCGCGAGCGAGAGGTTGGCGTCGAGCGAGCGCCGCGAGTCTGACTCGAACGACCGCGCTTCGAAGTCTTCGAGGCCGTAGGCGCGCACGACCCGCATGCCCGAGAGCGAGCGCTGCACGCGTTCGCTCATGGCGCCGAGCGTCTCCTGCGCGGCGCGGCTGCGCGAGAACATCTGCTTGCTGAACGACCGCGTGAGCATGATGAACACGGGGAACGGCAGGAGCGACAGCACCGCGAGCAGCGGCGAGCGCCAGAGCATCAGCGGGATGTTCACCACGTACGAGAACGCGGTGTTCACGAGGTTCAGCGCGCCGAAGCCCACGAGCAGGCGCACCTGGCCGAGGTCGTTGGTGGCGCGCGACATGATGTCGCCGGGCGGCATCGTGCGGTAGAAGCTCGGCCCGAGCCGGTGCAGCGCTTGGAGCATGCGCTCGCGCAGCGTGAACTCGATCTCGCGGCCGCCGTTGAAGATGCGCACGCGAGACTCGACGCGCGTCCACGCGCACAGGGCGGCGAGCACCACGATGGCGGCCGACCACTTCATGCCCGACGACGCGTCTCCATCGCGGAGGGCGTTCGAAGCGTTGCGCACGCACTGGGGGATCGCCCCAGCGCTCAAGGTGCTCACCGCGAGGAACACCGCGCCCGTCGCGAACTCGCCGCGCCGCTCCGCGATGAGCGAGCGCAGCACGCGCCACGGGTCGGAGCGCTTCGCCTCGGGGGACTTCTTCGTCGCGTCGGTCGTCAAGGGTCCTCGCACTTCAGGTCACGCGCAGCGGAGCGCTCAGAGGCCCGCGTCGCACGCGCCGCCGTCGCCCGGGGCGCCCGCGTCGTAGAGGGCGATGCACGCCCCGTGGCCGCTCACGTCGAGCGCCGCGAGGTCGCAGGTCTCTCCTGTTGGACACTCGCTGATGTGATCGCAAGGTGCGGCGCAGCGACGCGCGGAGCACCCCAGCGGGATGCACGATCGACCGCCGCAGTCGGCCGACGAGGCGCAGGGCCTCGCGCACACGCCCCCGTCGCCCGTGCAGACGTCGCCGGGCGCGCACCCCGCGGCGCAGCGGGCGTTGAGCGGCGCCCTGCAAGCCCGCACGATGTCGACCGACGGGCCCGCGGGGAGCCCTCCGTCGTCGCGTCCGCGGAAGTCGAAGCGGCCGCAGAGCTCGCCCGACGCGCAGTCGGAGCTGGTGACGCAGCGCAGGGCGCAGACGCGGTCTCCCGCGGGGCGCGTGAGGCACTGGCCCGAGCGGCAGTCGAACGCAGACGCGCAGGGCTGCCCGTCGGCGCGCAGCCCCTCAGAGCACGCGCACACGAGCGCCGCGGCGGAGAGTTCGAACGCGAGGATGAGGGGAGAGAGCGAGCGGCGAGGAGCGGTCGCCCGCCCCGCGCGGGGGCGACGAGCGACCATCGCGAGGGCTCAGGCCGAGGCCGAGGAGCCGCCCGCCTTGTCGCGGGAGTCCTTGAGGCGCGCAGCCTTACCTTCGAGGCCGCGGAGGAAGTAGAGCTTCGAGCGACGGACGACGCCGCGCGCGATCACTTCGACCTTGTCGATGCGCGGCGAGAAGAGCGGGAAGATGCGCTCGACGCCGACGTTGTACGAGACCTTGCGGACCGTGAAGGTAGACCCCGCGCCCTGGTGGCGCTGACGGATCACCTGGCCCTGAAACACCTGGATGCGCTCCTTGTCGCCCTCGACGACCTTGTAGTGCACGCGCACGGTGTCGCCGACGCGGAACTGCGTCAGCTTGATGTCCTTGAGGCGCTGTTCGTTGAGCGCTTCGACCTTCGGATTCTGGCTGCCCATAACTGTATAACCGCTCTTCGTGAGGTGAACCCTGCCCGAGCGTTTCGGGGGGCGGGAAGACATCACGCGACCCCGTCGATGTCAAGCGCCCGCGTCGCCGAAGAGCCTGTCGAGGATGATCGACACGGCGGCTCGCACGGCGAGGTGGTTGTATCCGACGGGTCTCACCGGCGCGAGGTGCACGTCTGCCAGCGCGATCACAGAGTCGGCGAGGCCGTGCCCCGTGCCGAACACCAGCAGCGCCGGGCCCGTTCGCGCGCGGAGCTCCGCGGCGGCGACGTCGTAGGCGACGGCGGCGTGCGACGACCGCGCGGCCGTGGTGTAGATCCGCGGCCGCTGCCCCTCGCGTCGCTCGATGTCGTCGAGCGCGTCAGCGATGGAGCTCACGTCGCGCACGATCGAGAGCGCGTCGGCCCGCTCGGGGACGCGCGTCCCGCCGCTCCCTTCGCGCCAGTAGCCGAGGATGTGCTGCACGAGCGCGCGCTGCGCCTCGATGGGTGTGACCACGTAGTAGCCTTCGACGCCGTACGTCCGCGCGGAGCGGGCGATGTCGTGCACGTCGAGGTTGGTCACCGAGGTGGTGATCGTCGCGCCGCCGCGGTCTCGCACCGGGTGATGCACGAGCGCGAGGTACACGCCGAAGCGTCGGTCGGTCACGGTTCCTCTCCGTCGAGCCAGCGGAGCTCCTTGGGGGTCAGCGTGATCTTCTCGAAGAGGTCGGGGCGGCGCTCGCGCGTGCGCCGCAGCGCGTGCCACCGGCGCCATCGCGCGACGCGGGCGTGGTCGCCCGAGATCAGCGTCGGAGGCACCGCGACGTCACGAAACACCGCGGGGCGCGTGTACTGCGGGTACTCGAGCGCGCCGTCGTCTCCGTGCGACTCGCTCACGGCGCTCTCCGCGTTGCCGAGCGCGCCGGGGATGAGCCGCACCACCGCGTCGATGACCGTCATGGCCGCGGGCTCTCCGCCCGTGAGCACGAAGTCACCGAGCGAGATCTCTTCGTCGACGTAGGCCCGGATGCGCTCGTCGAAGCCCTCGTAGCGGCCGCACACGAACGCGAGCGCGCGCTTCGTCGAGAGCTCCTTCGCGATCGACTGGTTGAACACGCGGCCCTGCGGACACAGCAGAATCCGATGCGGCGGAGCTCCGGTCTCGGGATCAACAGGGAGCGACTCGACGGCGCCGACGACCGACGGCGCGGTCATCACCATGCCGCTGCCGCCGCCGTAGGGCGTGTCATCGACGGTGCGGTGCTTGTTGGTCGAGAAGTCGCGGATCTGCACGCTGTGAAAGCGCACGAGGCCCTGCTCCGCCGCGCGCCCCACGATGCTCGCCCTCGCGAACGCGTCGAGGATCTCGGGGAAGAGCGCGACGACGTAGACGTCCATCACCCCTCGAGCGCGGCGCGGCCCACCACGATGATGCGCGCGGCCACGTCGAGGCGGTGCACCACGTCGTCGGTGATGGGCACCTCGACCTCGCCGTCCTTCGTCGCGATGACGAGGGCGTCGACGGTGGGGTACGCCTCGACGCGGGTGACCGTGCCGACCTCGGCGTCGTGCTCGTCGACGACGCGCATCCCCGGGAGGTCGCAGTGGTAGAACTCACCCTCTTCGAGCGGGGGAAAGTCCTTCCGTTGGAGCTCCAACGAAGCGCCCGTGAGAGCCTCGGCCGCGGTGCGCGAGTCGACGCCCACGAAGCGCATCAGGAGGTCGCCGCTCTGCTCCGAAATGTCTTCGACGGTGATCGATCGCTTCGAGCCGTCGCGCAGCACGACGCGCGCGACGACGCCCGCGGCGAGCGCCTCGGAGGCCTCGTTGTACGAGCGGAACCACAGGTCGCCGCGGAGGCCCCGGGGCTTGCCGAGCACCCCGAGCGCGACCCACTCCGACGCTTCAGGCGCGCGCTGCGTCACTCGTCTTCGACGATGTTGAGGACGGCGCGACGCCCCGTGCGAGCGCACGCGGCGGCGAGCACCACGCGGATCGCGCGGGCGGTCTGGCCCCGGCGTCCGATGACCTTGCCGAGGTCCGTCGGGTCGACGCGGAGCTCGATGACGGGAGAGGGGTGCCCCTCGACCTCGCGCACGGCCACGGCCGAGCCGTGATCGACGAGCGCCTCGGCGAGGTGCTGGATCAACGCGACGTGCGACATCGATGGTCCGCGGTGGGGGCTATCGTCGCCTCGCGCGCCCCTCGACTTCGGGGAGCGACCGCGAGGCGGCGGATCAGGCCGACTTCTCGGCGGGGTTGCGTTCGACGAGGCGAGAGATCTCGCCCGAGAGCTGCGCGCCGAAGCCGCGCCAGTGCGCGAGGCGGGCGTGATCGATCACGAAGCCCTTCGCGCCTTCCTTCGCGCGGGGGTCGTACGTGCCGATGTTCTCGAGGTGGCGGCCGTCGCGCTTGGCGCGCGAGTCGGTCACGACGATACGGTAGAAGGGGGTCTTGCTGGTGCCGACGCGCGCGAGCCGAACCGTGATCATTGACGCTGTTCCTTGCAGGTACTTTTTAGAGCCGCCGCGCGGGGTTTCACGCTCCGCGCGCGCTGTGGTGTCGTATCAGGGCGGCGGAAGCTACTCCACCCCGCGCGAGCCCGTCAAGACGCGCCACGCGACACATCTTCGAGCGCGCTCCATCGGCGCCCTTGACGGGCGGGGGCCTGCCGACACAACAACACACCCCTCCCGATGACCCGCCTGTCTGGATTGCTCCCTGTCGCGCTCGTCTCGCTCGGCGCCCTGTCGAGCCTCGGCGCATCGTGCCATCGCACAGCGCCGCAGCCCTCGCCCGGCGCCGCGCGCGACGCGTCTCGCGCGCCCGCGGCCCCCGTCCGCCCGTCGCTGCGCGTGTATTTTCTCGTCGACCTCGACGGCTACCTCGAGCCCTGCGGCTGTCAGCAGCGCCCCCTCGGCGGCATCGACCGCGTGGCGCGCGTGGTCGAGAACGAGCGCCCCGAGGTCCCTCACTCCGTGCTCGTCACCGCGGGGAACCTCTTCTTTCACGAGACCCGCATCGAAGACCGGATGATCTATCAGGAGCGCGCGAAGGCCGAGTCGCTCACCGAGATCCTCACGTCGCTCAACCTCACGGCCTTCGCCCCGGGCCCCGCGGATTTCGCCATGGGCCCCGAGACATGGGCGCGGCTCTCGCGCTCCGTCGGCGCCCCCGCCCTCGCGGCCAACGCGGGCCTCCAGCGCGCCCGCGTCATCGACGTCGAGGGCGTGAAGGTGGGCTTCGTCGGCGTCACCGATTTCGCGCCCCCCACCGGCGAATCCGCGCAGGGAGCCCCCACCTCGACGGACCCCGTCGACGCCGCGCGCGCCGCCGTGGCCGACGCCCGCGGGCAGGGCGCGACCGTGATCGTGGTGCTCGCGTCGGTGCCTCGCAGGGCCGCGCGCTCCATCGCGAGCTCCGTCGACGGCGTCGATTTCGTGATCGCGGCGCGCGAGGAGGGAGCGCGTCCTCCGCCGCCCGAGCGCATCGGCCGCGCGTACCTGCTCACCGCCCCCAACCAGGGCAAGCACCTCGGCGCGCTCGACCTCTACGTGCGCGGCGACGGGGCCTTTCAAGACGCCTCGGAGACCACCGCCACGGCGGGTCGCACGCGCCTCGACGCGCGCATCGCCGACCTCCGCGACCGCCTCGCCGAGTGGGAGCACGACCCCGCCGCCGACCGCGCCGCCGTCGAGTCTCAGCGCCGTCGCCTCGTCGAGCTCGAGCACCAGCGCTCGGAGCTCGCGGCGCCGACGATCCCCGCGCAGGGGAGGTTCTTCCGCGAGCGCACCTTCGAGATCTCGACCGACGTCGCGAAGCTCCCCGCGGTCGAGGCCCGCATCGCGTCGTACTTCCGCGCGGTGAACGAGCACAACCGCGTCGAGTACGCCACGCTGCGCGCCCCCAACGCCCCGCGAGGGACGCGCAGCTACGTCGGCATCGACTCGTGCCGCGACTGCCACGAGGAGGCGTACACGGTCTGGGCCGCCACGCCGCACGCCCGCGCGTACCGCACGCTCGAAGACGTTTCGAAGAACTTCAACCTCTCGTGCGTGGGCTGCCACATCACGGGCTACCGCCAGCCCGGCGGCAGCGAGGTCGTTCAGAACGAGGGCCTGCGCGACGTTCAGTGCGAGTCGTGCCACGGCCCCGGCAGCGCCCACGTCAACGCGCGCCCGGGCGCCGCGCGGCGCGCGACGATCACCCTCCGCACGAGCGGCGAGTTCTGCGCGACGCAGTGCCACACGCCCGAGCACTCCGACCGCTTCAACTACGACCGATACCTCCCGCGCATCCTCGGCCCGGGGCACGGCCGTCCCCTCGACGCGGGCGTCGCCGACGGCGGCACCCACGACGCGAGCGACGCGGCCCCGAGCGACGCGGGGCCCGCATCCGATCACTGAGCGCGACGGCGCGCGCGCCTGCGGAGCAGCATCGCGCCGAGGGCGCCCGCGACGGCAGCGAGGCCCCCGTGGCCTGAGGCGCGCGCGGTCGAGCAGCCGCCGCCCTCGTCCGCGGGCGCGGCCGCGGTGACGTTGACCATCACGGTCGCCTCGGCCACCACGAAGGGAGCCGCGCGGCCCGAGGCGTTCCACGCCGCGGTGAGGGTGCGCCCGCGGTCGTCGGTGCGGTTCGCGGCGGCGATGGTCTCGACGTAGTGCTTCGTCGTGGTCTGGTACATCAGCCGCACGGTCACGGGCACGGCCCCCGCGCGCGCGGGGAGCTGCACGTTGAAGCGCGTCTCGTCGTAGTTGCGCAGCGCGCCGCCCGCGCCGCCCGCGTAGTCGCGTCCGACGGGCGCGGTCCTCGCGTCGGGCATCATGCCGAGCGGCGGGATGCGCGTGTCTTCGATCACCGTGTTGTGCCGCACGATGAAGTCCGAGCGGGTGACGTGTCCGCTCTCGTAGCGCCCCGCTTGAAAGCGGTACACGCGGGCCTGCGCGTCTTCGACGAGCTCGTCAGAGACGTAGGCGCCCGACACCACGCGGTCGCCCACCTGCACCTGGAGCCACATGAGCCGCGCGTCTTCGTAGCCCGTGGGGAGCTTGTGCCCCGAGAGGTTGGTCACGCGCACCGGGAGGCTCACCGTGGAGCCCGTCGCGCCCGTCGGGGTCGCGGTGATCTCGACCGTCGCCGCCGTGCGGAGGTCCTCCCTCGTGCGGGCCCTCAGCGCGTCGTACTCGGCGTCGTGCTCGCCCGGGAACGCGGCCTTGAGCATCGCGATCCCCCACTCGTTCGCCCCGAGGAACTCATGGCGCCGCTGCCCCGCGCGCGCGGGCGCACCGGGGATGCGCGTCGACGGGAGGGTCTCTCCCGTGATCTCTCGCATGTGGCAGGTCTGGCAGGTCTGCGGCGTCGCGCGCCGCGCGTAGTCCGACTGGGCCCACTCGGTGTAGGTGCTCTGCACGGGCAGGGCGACGCCCGTGTCGCGTCCGTCGAGCGAGAGGCGGTTGTTCGTCGGGTGGTTGATGTCGTGGCACTGACCGCAGAGGCGCGCGTCGCGGATGAACGCGCCCCCCATCGACGGGTGCCGCGGCGAGGTCATGGGGTCTTCGCGCGGCCCGTAGCGCGCGGGGACCATCCCCGCGGGCGCGTCGGCGTAGTAGAGCTGCGCGTTCGAGAGAAAGGGCGCCCCCGCGACGCCCGTCGGGACGATGCTCCGGTGGCACGTGTCGCAGTGCACGCCGTCGAGGTCTCCCTCAAGCCCGTCGAGCGCGCTTCCGGTACCGGGCGTGGCGCGGCCCGCGGTGTAGCCCGACGGCGTGTGGCAGCGGAGGCAGAGGATGCCGACGCCGGGCGCGTCCTGCTCGGCCACGGTGAGCGTCGCGAGAAAGAGCGGATCGCGCGCGGCGTTGGCCATCATCGAGGCCACCCAGGTGTCGCCCGCCATGTAGCGCTCGCCGCTCGCGGAGGTTCCGCCCGCGTGACACTCGGTGCAGCGCTCCGCGGGCGCGAGGGGCGCCGTGAGCGTGCGGGGCTGCGTCCCGTTGGTCATGGGCTGCGCGCACACCGACGCGGGGATGAGCAGCGCGAAGAGGCCGAACGAAGCGATGGCGTAACGCATGAGGCCGCGGATCATAGTGGGTCCGCGTGATCTTGAAAGCGTCGCGCGCGTGCGACGAAGAGGTCCCTGGTGTTATACGCGGCCCCGCATGATCTACGAGGTCTACACGCGCATCATGGTCGGCCTGCCTGTCGCGCAGGGCGTACTCGACGACGTCGTCGCGAGCTTTCACAAGCGCATCGGCGTCGACGTGGCCGCAAAGGCCGACGAGGTCTACGCGGTGCTCCGCGACGAGGCGCCGCGGCACAAGCGTCACGAGCCCGACCGGGGGCGCTACGAGCTCGCGTTCGAGGCCCACGTCGACGCGCTCTGGGACGTCGACTGCGCGATCTCGGGCGTGAGCGACGGCCTCGCCGACCCCGCGCGCTGTCAGCTCTGGGTGGGCGTCCGCGTCGAACAGATGGAGCACACGACGCGCGTCGACGCGCCGGCGCAGTACGTCCGCCCGCGCGTGCTCCGCAAGGGCGACCTCTCGATGGGGTCAGACTTCGCGCGCGAGCTCGGGCCCGACATGTACAAGGAGTTCCGCCACGCGACGCAGATGTATCAGCGCGCGCGGCTGCAGATCGAGGGCGACGCGTTCACGCGCACGAAGCGAATCCCCACGAGCCGCCAGCACGAGGTGACGTGGAGCTTCCTGCGCTGGATCGTTCCGGTGAAGGGCTGAGTCAGGGAGCGCTGCGGGACGGTCCCCTCAACCCTCGCGGGAAGGAACCGTCCCCTTCGAAAGCGCACGTGCGCGTGTCGTCAGCGCGGCGCGGCCGAGCCCTCGGGGCAGCACTGGCCCGACGTGCAGGGAATCGGCGCGATGGAGCCCCGCGGGCAGTAGTTGTCGTGCGGGCAGACGAAGCGCTGCGTGGAGGTGGGGCAGTAGTAGCCGGGCGGACAATCGCCCGGGCTTGCGAGCCGGTAGCTCGCGCAGTCGTACCCGGACTCGCACCGGGTCGGCGCGACGCTCCCGGCGGGGCAGTAGTTGCCAGGCGGGCACTGGAAGAGCGACCGGTACGCGCCATCTTCTGCAGAAGCAGGGCAGAAGTAGCCAGACGGGCAGGGGATCGGCGTCGACATCGCCGGGTAGGAACAGTATTGACCTGCCGGACAGGGCGTCGGCGCGGAGGACGCCTCGGGGCAATAGTTGCCCGAAGGACAGAGGATCTGCTCGCCGTACGTCGGGCAGTAGTTGCCCGGAGGGCAACGGTCACGCTGAAACGAGGAGCCCGGCGGGCAGTACATCGTCGAGCTGCACCAGAGCGGACTGGTCGAGCCCAACGGACAGTACGAGTTCGCGGGACAGAGGAACATCTCGCGGTAAGTCGGGCAGTAGTACCCCAGACGGGGGCATCGCGCGGACGGCGCGTCGGACCCCGCCGGACAGTACTCGGTGATCGAACAGGCGATCGGGGCGGTCGCATATGGAGGGCAGTAGTACCCCTGCGGACACGCATACCAGACGTCTGGCGTCGGACAGTAGGCGGCCCTGCAGATCGTGGGGTAGTTCCGCCCCCCGGGGCAGTAGATGCCTGACTCACAGGGCACGGGGCTCACGGAGCCTTCGGGGCAGTAGCTCCCAGGGGGACACGCGTACGCCGTGTTGGTCGTCGGGCAGTAGAACCCGAAGGGACATCGCGTCGGCGTCGACTCGCCCGACGTGGTGCAATTGCCGCCCAGCGCACACGGAAGAGGTTCGGACGCGCCCGCAGGGCAGTAGTACCCGACCGGACAGGGCGTGCAGCTCGGCGGGGTGTCCGTCGTCGCCGCCCCGTAGTAGCCCGCGATGCACCGGCACGCCGATCGGCCCGCCACGTCGGCGCAGGTCGCGTAGGGGCCGCAGATGCTCGAGGAGTAACAGGCCGACGAGCAGGTGCTCGTGCACGTGTTGGTGCCGCCGACACAAACACCCGCCGCGCAGGTGTCGGAGGCGGTGCACGAGTCGCCGTCGTCACACGCGGTCGAGTCCGGCGCGATGGGATCGGTGCACACGCCCGTGGTGGGCTCGCATGCGCCCGCGAGGTGACACGCGTCGCGCCGCGCGCAGACGACCGTCGCGCAACGGCACGCGTCGCCGATGTGATTGCCGACGGAGTCGACCTGATCTGCGTTCGAGACCGTCGGGCAGTTGTCGCGCGCGTCGGGCACGCCGTCGCCGTCTCCGTCAGGGGCGCAGCTCCCCGCGTTGCAGACCGCGTTGAGGCCACACGCGTTGCCGCACGCGCCGCAGTTGGCCTGGTCCGTCGAGAGGTCGACGCAGGCTTCGCCACACGCGGTGAAGCTCGGGTCGCAGTGATCGACGCCGCAGCGTCCGGCCGAGCACGCCGGAACGCCGTGGTCGACGGCGCACGCGACGGCGCAGCCGCCGCAGTTGCGGACGTCGGCGCGGACGTCGGTCTCGCAGCCGTTGTGCTGCGCGTGATCGCAGTCGCCGAAGCCCATGTCACACGCGCTGAAGCCGCAGCCGGTGCCTGTCACGCTGGTGCTGCACGTGGGCACCGCGTGGTCGAACGCGCACGACGTCCCGCACGCGCCGCAGTTGCCGGTGGTGCGGAGGTCGACCTCGCAGCCGTTGGCCGCGGAGCGGTCGCAGTCGCCGCGCCCCGGCTCGCACACCGCGCCGCAGACGCCGCCAGCGCAGGTCACGCCGGTCGCGCCGGCGCCGACGGAGCACGACGTCGCGCAGGCGCCGCAGTGGGTCGCGTCGGTGGCGAGGTCGACCTCGCAGCCGGTGGTCGGGTCTCTGTCGCAGTCGGTCCAGCCCGTCTCACAGGCGAGCCCGCACACGCCCGTAGAGCACGTGGGCGCCGCGTGCGGTCCGAAGGCGCAGGCGTTGTGACAGGCGCCGCAGTTGTTCACGTCGGAGCCGACGAGGTCGGTCTCGCATCCGTTGGTCGCGACCCCGTCGCAGTCGCCGAGGCCCGCGTTGCATGTGTACGCGCAGCTCCCGGCGGCGCACGCGGCGGAGGCGCCCGCGCGCGGGGCGCAGGCGCTCCCGCAGGCGCCGCAGTTGGCGGCGCTCGTCTGCGTGTTGACCTCGCAGCCGTCGGCCGCGCGACGGTTGCAGTCTGAGAAGCCCACGTC
>JBPOHC010000163.1:0-6921 GCA_052035985.1 Myxococcota bacterium
CGAGCGATGACGCGGAGACAACGCGCGCCACGGCGAACGCGTCGAATCATCGCGAGGGAGCGTTTTCGCTGCTCATCGATCACCCGGAGCGATCACAGAGCCGCGAAACGCAGTCGAGGGATGACTCGGAGTCATCGCGGAGGTGCGCGGTGCGGTCGGGGGATGACTCGGAGTCATCGCGGAGGTGCGCGATGCGGGCGTGGCGATACCTGTCAGCGTTCGCGTCAGCGGCGGGCGCGCACGCGCCCGCGCTTGTACTTCGAATCGCGCGATCCTCTCGCGTGGGTCTTCGGCGACGTGCGCTTCTGCTGACCGCGGCCCCGACGGCGCGCGACCGGTACACTCCGCCGTCATGCACATGGTCACGCTGCTGCGGCTCCCCTCGCCCATCGAGCGCGCGAGCGCCACTCTCGCGGCCCTCCAGGGGATCTCGCCCTACGAGGCGCGCACGCGGCTGGCCGGTGAGTTTCCGCGCGTCGTCGGCGTCTTCGCAGACCCCTCGGCCGCGATGGAGCTCGCGCGCGGACTCCTCGCCGACGGCTTCGTGGCCGCCGTGCTCGACGGCGACAACGTGGAGCACGACGCAGACCGCGACGTGCCCGCGACACTCAGCTTCGGCGACACGCACTTCGAAGCCACCCTCCGCAACGGGAGCTCGCGCGTCATCGCGTACGACGACGTGACGCTGCTCCTCCACGGCGCGCGGACGGGCGTGCGAACGAGCACCGAAGAGAGCACCGTGAAGTCCTTCAGCGCAGGGCGGGCGATCCTCACGGGAGGGCTCTCGATGCGCACTTCGAAGACCGTCACCACGACGAAGAGCACCGAGGTGCGCGAGACCTTCGTGTACGTGCGAACGAGCGCGGGCGGTCCCTCGCTCGCGGTCTATGAGCGCGGGATGAACTACAGCTTCCTCGGCGCGGCGCGCGCAGCGTCGAGCATGGCGAACTTCACCACCGTGCTCACCACGCTGCGGACGCGCTGCCAGGGCGCGCGCTACGACGATCGGATGACGCGGGTCGGAGGCTTCGGGCTCGTCCCCATGTGCCCTACCGCGATGGACCCGGCCGCGTGGAAGAGCGACGTCGCTGCGGCCCTCGTCGCCCTCGGCTGCGAGGTGTAACGGCGTACGTGCTTCGCGGGTGAACGTGCGCCTTGACGCGACGGGGAGAGTCACGCTCCCATCGCGCTGATGCGATTCGATCTGGTGTTCGAAGGGGGCGGCGCGAAGGGGATGGTCTTCGTCGGCGCCCTCCAGGCGTTCGAAGCCGCGGGGCACACGCCTGGGAGGCTCCTCGGCACCTCCGCGGGCGCCATCACCGCGACCCTCATGGCAGCGGGATACTCCGCGGAAGAACTACTCGCGGTGATCTCCGAGCGTGAGGGCGAGCAGCCCGTCTTCGCGACCTTCATGGGACTCCCCGAGGCCACCGAAGGGGACGCCATCCGCGCGAGCGCCACGCGCGCGGTGTTGCGCGAGATCGACCTGCCCTTCGTGCCCGATCGCATCGAAGACGCGCTCGACGACCGCTTCGCCGCGTGGATGGGCTCATCGCCGCACCTCCGTCACGTCTTCTCGTTCGTCGAGCACGGCGGCTGGTACGCCGCCGACAACTTTCTGAAGTGGATGCAGCGCAGCCTCGACGCGGGCACCTTTCGCGGCGCGCGGCGCGCGTTCGGGAAGCTCTCCCTCGCGGAGTTTCACCGCGCCACGGGCGTCGACCTCACGCTCGTCGCGTCGGACCTCACCGGGCAGCAGATGCTCATTCTCAACCACCACACGGCGCCCGACGTCCCCGTGGTGTGGGCCACGCGCATGTCGATGAACATCCCGCTCCTCTGGCAGGAGGTCATCTGGCAGCCCTCGTGGGGCCTCTACCGCGGCCGCGCGATGGAGGGCCACGCCATCGTCGACGGCGGATTGCTCTCGAACTTTCCCCTCGAGCTCCTCGTGTCGCGTGATGCGCGCGTGACGGCGCTGATGGGCGCGCGCACCGAGGCGGGCGTGCTCGGGCTCATGATCGATGAGTCGAAAACGGTCGCCGGCATCGAAGCGGAGGTTCCCCCTTCGGGCTTCACGGTGGGCGGGCTCCCCACGGCACAACGCCTCGCGAACCTCGTGAACACGGCCCTGTCGGCGCGCGACAAGCTCGTCATCGACGCCTTCGAAGGGATCGTCGTGCGACTCCCCGCGAAGGGCTACGGCACAACGGAGTTCGACATGACCGACGCGCGGCGCGAGCTCCTCGTGGCCGCGGGCCGTGACGCGATGCGCGCGCACCTCGAAGCGCTCGCGGAGGCGCCCGTGAGCTTCGGCCTCGACGGCGACTCCAGCGACGCGCGCGCCGAGCGGGCCGCCGACAGGCTCGCGACGCGACTGCTCGCGTGACCCCGCAACAGCCGCGATTCCTGCTTGATTTCACGCGCGCGGCGCGGGGCGACACGGCCTCCGTCGAGCTCCCCGAAGGAGACCAGGAGTACCAGCTCCGCGGGCAGCGGCAGTCGCGCCCCGACATCGCCACGCTGCGCTGGTCACCGCGGCTCATGGAGCTCCTCGACGAGCTCCGCGAACACACGGGAGACGCCGTCGGAGAGGCCGCCGCGCGCGTCGGTCGCACGCTCGCGGACTTCATCGACGTGCCCGGCTGGTCGGCCTCCGCGACGCAGATCACCGCGCTCGGTGACGGCGCCCCCTGCGCGCTCACGATCCGCTCCAACGCGGCGGAGCTGTACCTCCTGCCGTGGGAGCTCGTCTCCATCGGCGAGGTCACGCACGCGGCCTTTCTCACGCGCCTCCTGATCCGTTACGAGTGGCCCGATACGGCGACGGCGCCGCGGCTCACGGGGCTCTCTCGCACGGCCCGCGGGCGCGTGGTCTTCGCGTGGTCGGCGGCGGGCGGAAAGGTCGACGCGTCACGCCACGCCGCCCTCATCACGCAAGCGCTCGACGACAGCATCGCAGCGTTCGACGCGCGCGACCGCGGACTCGACATCGTCGAAGGCGCCACCTGCGCCACGATCCGCGCCGCGCTGGAGCGCGCGAAGGAGGCCCGCGAGCCCGTCGCCGTGCTGCACATCCTCTGTCACGGAGGCACGGACGAGAAGGGCTCCTTCGGGCTCGTGCTCGGCGGCGCGGACGACCCGGGCTCGCTCGACCTCGTGAGCGCGTCGCGCGTCGAGCAGCTCCTCCTGCCCTACGCGGGCCTCGTGCGATTGGTGATCCTCTCGGCGTGCGACGGCGGCAACGCGGGGCCCATCGGTCACGCGCTCGGCAGCGTGGCGCAGGCGCTACATCGCGCGGGCTTCGCGGCCGTGATCGCGTCGCGCTTTCCGCTCTCGTGGGAGGGCGCGCGGATCTTCGCCGAGGCGCTCTACGACGGCCTCCTCACGCGCATCGCCTCGCTCGAAGCGTCGCTCCTCGACGCGCGCCGCGCTCTCTCGCTGCGCGGAACCTTCGACTGGGCGAGCCTTCAGCTCTATGCGCGTGAGGCCGACGGCGCGCAGACCTTCCCCTTCAACGCGCGGCCCTATCGCGGCCTGTCGGCCTTCGCGCCGGAGCACACGCGGCTCTACTTCGGTCGCCAGTCCGAGGTCGACGAGCTCGTGCGCGAGGCCGACGGGCTCATCGCCGAAGGGCTTCCGCGCTTCATGGTCGTGGCGGGCGCGTCGGGCACGGGCAAGTCGTCGCTCGTGATGGCCGGCGCGATCCCCCGCTGGATGGCCGCGTCGCCGCCCGGACGCTTCGGCTACGTGGTCGTACGGCCCGGCGGCGCGCCCGACGCCGCGCTGCGACGCATCGAAGAGAAGCGCGACCACGCCGCGGCCTGCGAGCGCTTCGTCGTCGTGGTCGATCAGTTAGAAGAGGTCTTCACGCACGGCGGCGCAGCAACAGCCACGGCCTTCGCGCGCGCGCTGTGGGCCCTCGCGACGAGGCCCGAGGGGCGCGTGAGCGTGGTGCTCACGATCCGCGTCGACTTTCTCGGCAAGTGCAGCGAGGTCACGCTCGACGACGAGGGACGGCGCCTCGACAAGGTCGCCTGCGACGCGCGCCATCAGGTGCTCGTCGCGCAGATGTCGCCCGAGCAGCTCCGCGAGGCCATCGAGCTGCCCGCGCGCGCCGTGGGGCTCGCGCTCGAAGCGGGACTCGCGGAGCTCATCGTGCGAGACGTGCAGGCCGAGCCCGGCGCGCTGCCGCTCATGTCGCACGCGCTCTATCTCCTGTGGCTCGGTCGCGAAGGTTCGACGCTCACGCGCGCGGCCTACGAGGGAATCGGCTCGGTGCAGGGCGCCCTCAACACCCACGCCGAGGCACGCTTCGCGGCGCTTCGTGACGACGCGGAGCGCGAGGAGGCGCAGCGGCTTCTCCTGGGGCTCGTGAACCCCGGCGAGAACGGCGCGCCCGACACGCGACGGCGCTGCGAGCTCGACGACCTCGTGCCCGACGACGGCGTCGCGCGCGAGCGCTTCGAACGCGTGGTCGAGAGCCTCGTCGACGCGCGGCTTCTGGTGAAGGGCGCGTCGGGCGCATCGGGCACCGTCGAGATCGCGCACGAGGCGCTCCTCGGGAGCTGGAAGCGTTTTCGCGCGTGGGTTGACGCCGATCGCGCGGACCTCGCGCGACTCCACCGACTCTACGCGTGGGTCGACGACTGGAAGCGGAACCCCGACGGCCTGCTCACGGGCACGCGCCTCGGATACGCCGAGGAGGTCGCGGAGGCTCGTCACGGCGCGCTCCGAGCCGACGCGCGCAGGCTCATCGAGGAGAGCCGCAGGGCCGCGCGACGGACGCGATGGACGCGACGCGCACTCGTCACGACGGCGCTCGCGACGCTCACGATCCTGAGCGCGGTCTCCGTCGCGCAGTGGAAGGCGGCGGTCTCCGAGCGACGCGTCGCCACGACGGCACGAGACCGCGCGATGGAGCAGGCGGCCATCGCGCGACGCGCGCGCTTCACGGCGACGCTGAACCAATTCACGAGCCGCGCGGCCGAGCTCCGCGCGCGCGCCGACGAGCCGGGGCTGGAGTTCGAAACGCTCGCCGACGCGATCGACCTGCGCGCGAGCGCGATGTCGCAGTTCAGCGCCGAGGCGGTGCCACCGGGGATCGACGGCGCGCTCACGCAGGCGACGCTCTCGACGCTCTCGCGGCTGCCGCTGCGAGGCCACGCGGGCGAGGTGCGCGCGGTGAGCTTCTCGTCCGACGGCGAGCGCGTGCTCACGGCCTCGGCCGACGGAACCGCGCGCGTGTGGGGCGCACGCGACGGGCACGTTCAGGTGACGCTCGACGGACATCAGGGCGCGCTCCTCGACGCGCGCTTCTCGCCCGACGGCACGAAGATCGTCACGGCGCCCGGTCGACGCGGCCCCGCGGCGCTCTGGGACGCGCGCGACGGCCGTCTCCTCGCGCGGCTCGGCGAAGGAGACGTCGGCGTCGACGCGGCGCGCTTCTCCCCCGACGGCGCCCGCGTCGTGGTCGCATCGGGCGGCGCGGTAACCCTATGGGACGCGCGCCTCGCGAATGCGCCCGTGCGCTGCGTAGGCGCCGCGGGTGTCGTCGAGGACGTCGCGTTCTCACCGGACGGCGCGCGCGTCGTTGCGGCCTCTCGCGAGGGCCTCGTGCGCGTGTGGGACACCCGCGACGGACGCCTCGCGATGACCCTCGACGGCCGCGTCGGACGCGTGGCCTCGGTGGCCTTCTCGCCCGACGGCGCGCGCGTCGTGACGGCGGGCAACGCGCTCGAAGCGCGCGTGTGGGACCTCGGCGCCCGACGCGTCGCGCTCGTGCTGCGAGGGCACACGCGCGACCTCCTCGACGCGCGCTTCTCGCCCGACGGACGCCAGGTGCTCACGGCGTCGAGGGACCACACCGTGCGGCTCTGGGACGCGCGCGACGGCGCCCTCTCGATGACGCTCAACGGACACCGCGACGTGGTGTTCCTCGCGACCTTCGCGGCCGACGGGCAGCGCGTGGTGACGGCCTCGGCCGACGGAACGGCGCGCGTGTGGAGGGCCCGTGACGGCGCGGTGCTCCACACGCTCGAAGGCCACGCGGGCGACGTGGTGTACGCGCGCTTCTCGCCCGACGGAGCGCGCGTCGCCACGGCATCGAGAGACCGCACCGCGCGCGTCTGGAACCTCGACGCCTCGACGGTCCTCGCGCGGCGCCTCACGCACGACGGCGCCGTGAAGAGCGCGGAGTTCTCACGCGACGGCGCGTGGGTGGCGACCACCGCGGGCGACGGACGCGCCCGCGTGTGGGGCGCCGCTGACGGGGTCTCTCGCGCGGGGCTCGCCGTCGGCGACCTCGTCGAGCGCGCGCGCTTCTCACCCGACGGCGCGCACCTGGTGGTCAACTCCGACGACGCGTGGGCGCACCTCTGGCGGTGGCGCGAGGGCCCCGAGACCGCGCTGCTGCGGCACACGGAGACCGTCCGCGACGCGCAGTTCTCGCCCGACGGAGCCCGCGTGGTCACGGCGTCGAGCGATCACACGGCGTGCTTCTGGAACACCCGCGACGCGAGCTCCCCCGGCTGCCTCACGGGACACGGTGATAGCGTGCGTCGCGCGGAGTTCTCACCCGACGGCGCGCGCGTTCTCACGGCCTCGTACGACCGCACCGTGCGCCTCTGGGACGTGCGCAGCCGCGCCGAGACCGCGAGGCTCTCGTGCGGCGCCGACCGCGTGCTCGACGCGCGCTTCTCAGCCGACGGAGCACGCGTCGTCACGGCCTCGCAGGACTACGACGCGCACCTGTGGACCGTCGCCGCGGGCGCCCCTCGCGTGCTGCGGCACCACGCCGGCCGCGTGCTCGACGCGCGCTTCTCGCCCGACGGAGCCCGCGTGGTCACGGCCTCGGAGGACTATTGCGCGCGCGTGTGGAGCACTGTCACCGAAGAGCGACCGACGCTGCTCCAGGGGCAC
>JBPOHC010001115.1:0-2003 GCA_052035985.1 Myxococcota bacterium
TCGTAGAGGCGCACGAGCGCCTGCTTGCCGAGGGGGCTGTCGGGCTTGTGCGAGAGCACGAGGCGCATCACGCGCTCGGCGTCGTCGTAGCGGCGCTCGGTGAGGTAGAGGTCGCCGAGCGTCCGCATCGCGCCGATCACCATCGCGGGGCGCGTGTCGATGGCGCGCTCGTACATCGCGATGGCCTCTCCGGTGCGCCCCGAGCGCTGGAGCTGCGCCGCGATGTTGTTGCACGCGACGGCGAGCGTGCTCGATCGCATGTCGTCGATCCACGACGACCACGTGAGGCACGGCAGCGCCGCGACGAGCACGATCGCGGCGCCCGTGACGCCTCGCCTCACGTCGCGCGCGTAGACCCGTTCGAAGAGCCACGCGGCGCCCGTCGCGCCGAGCGCGATGAGCGCGGGCGCCATCGGCAGGCGGAGTCGTCCCATCACGTAGAAGAGCACGAGCGTCGCGGCGTACACGGCGACCGCGCCCGCCGTGATGCGCGCCGCGCGAGAGCGGCGCCACGACACGACCGCGCCGAGCAGCGCGAAGGGCGCCAACTGGCCCACCCAGAAGAGCGGGAGGTTGAGCACCGGCGAGAACGCCGCCGTGAGGTACACGTCGTCGTTGTCAGAGACCTCGTAGTCGTGAAACGCGAGGCGCAGCTTGCGGAGCGAGCGCTCGATCGTGGCGCCCGGCGCCCAGAGCATCTCGCCGAGGGCCTCGCGCGCGAAGTAGCTGTTCACCTCGCTGTCGGTCATTCGATGGCCCGTGCGCCGCTCGGCCTCGGCGTGAAAGTCGTCGTGCTCGAACTCGCTCGCGGGTCTCACGAACGGAGGCGGGTTGTACGTGGCCGAGGCGTTCGTCCGTAGCTGCGCGGCGTAGAGGCTCGGCCCGCCGATCGACGTCGTGAGCAGCCACTCGTGCCCGACCGCGACGTTGCGGAGCGTGAGGAGCCCCACGACCGCCGAGGCCGCGAGCGTGAAGCGGCCCGCGCGACCCAGAGAGGCGCGCGCGAGGTCACGCCCTGCGACGCGGACCGTCGTCTCTGCGTCGTCGCGGCGCTCGAGCGCGAGGGCGAGCGCGCCCGCGGGGATCGCGAAGAGCAGGTTGCCTCGACCGAGCACCGCGGCCCCCGTGAGCAGCCCCGCGAGCGTGAGGGAGCGGCGCGTGCCCTTCACGAAGGCCGCGAGCGCGGCCGTGGCGAGGAGCGTCGTGAGCGTCGCCTTCTCGATCTGCACCTCGTTGTGAATCAGCGGCGGAAACAGCGCCGCGACCAGCATCGCCGCGTGCGCCACCGACGCGCGCCCCGAGATGCGCCTCGCGATGACGCCCGTGAGCGCCACCGTCGCCACGCCCATCGCGCACTGCGTCGCGCGGACCGCCAGCAGCGAGTGCCCCGCGAGCTTGTAGATCACGGCGAGCGCGTACGCGTAGAGCGGATCGACCCAGAACACGCCGTGCCCGAGCCAGTCTCCGGCCGCGATGCGCTGCGCCCAGGTGTCGTAGACCGCGTGGTCGAGGAGGAGCTGCCCCGCGAGCGGGCTCCGCGTGAAGCGCACGAGGTGAAGGAGGCGCAGCGCCGCCGCGAGCACGATGGCGACGCCCCACGCGGCGTTTCCTTCGAGCGCGGCGGCGAGCTTCGACGCGACGGGGCCGAGCGAGGGCGCGTCAGGCGTGTCGGATAGACCTTCGAGGAGGCCAGGCTCGGCGGCCTCGGACTCGGGCCCCTCGACGGGCTCGCGTCGCTCGTCGACACGCTTCGCGCGCGGATCGGGTCGGGGCGCGTAGCGAGGCGCGCGAGGGGCTCCCTGGCGCGGTTCAGAGGCTCGACGCTTTGCCATCGTGTGCGACGAAGATACCCCGACACGCGCGTCGCAAAAGAGCGTAGCACTACTGCGTCAGGTTGAGTTTGTGGCCTCGGGCGCGGCTCGCTCGGGCCGTTGCAGATCGCGCGCGCAGGTTGGGCATCGAGGCAGCCACCACGTGATCGTCGCCCTCGCGAACGCGAATCG
>JBPOHC010000916.1:0-1537 GCA_052035985.1 Myxococcota bacterium
GCACTTCGTCGAAAACGCGGCGCCGCACGAACTCCCCGGCAAACCGCCGCCGGATCCCTCATGGAAACCAAGGGGATCGTGAGATGTGTGCCGAACGGAGCCGATCCTCGGGGGTGAGGGCGCGCGGTAGCGCAGGAGAGGGAGCCCGCTCACCCCGCCCCCACCTCGTCATCGACGCGCTGCCACTGCGCGTTGAGCCAGCGGACGCGCCCATCGCGATCCTCGGGAATCTCAGCCCGAGGGCAGCGCCAGAGGCTCACCCTCACGTGCGCTCCGACGAGGCTCCCGCGGCGCAGGTCGGCCAGCGAGCGCACGCTCTCGAAGCCCGTGTGCGCCATGAAGATCACGTCGGCGCGCGCGTCGGCGTCGAGGAGCGCGAGCACCCCTTCGAGGCGCGGTGGAAGCACATGGGAGAGCTTCCGCGCGGCCTCGCGCTGCTCGTCGGTGGCCGTGGGCGACGCCTCGATCTTCTCGAGCACGCGGGCGCGCATCGCGGGGGTGGCGCGCGTCCCCTCGGGAAAGATCATCACGCCGTCGCGCGCGCCGAGGTTCTCGGCGAGTCCGCGCACGGCCGCCACGTCGCCCGCGGTGTCGCGCGATCCCCGCTGCACGAAGGCGTTGGGGACGCGCCTCCCCACGATGTCGAGGCACGGGTCCCAGAGCAGCTCGCGCTTGAGCACGTAGCGCAGCCGCAGGCCGTACGGCCGCGAGAGCAGCGCCGCCGCGAGGAGCGTGTCCGCGACGCTCGCGTGACGCGAGAGCACGAACACCGGACCGCCGCGCGCGCACTCGACGCCGCGGGTCTCGACGCGCAGCTCGAAGATGGCGCGGGTCCAGTCGAAGAGCCCTCCGGCCCACCACCACTGGAGCCTGAAGTTCGCGTCGAGCTGTCGCTCCGCGTCGCCGCCGCGGAGCCAGATCGCCGTCGCGATGAGCACGCCCATGAGCTCATACGCGAGGTAGACGAGCACCATGAAGACCGCCCGCGTCGTGGCGAAGCGGGCGCGCGTCGAGAGGTCGAAGACGACCGTGAGCGCGAAGAGCGCCGGGCTCAACCCGACGACGAGCGCGAGCGTCGCGACGAGCGCGATGAGCGTGATCGCCCTCCGTAGGAACCGCGCTGCGCCGCCGTCATCGCCGCGAGCCATGAGGTCCGTCCGTTCGACGGCTACGCCCACGCGACACGCCGTAGATCAACGGAGGTAACACGCTGCGAAAGATGCGCGCAACGGCGCCACGTCGCGGAGAGGCGGGCGGTGCGCTCAGCGACCGCAGACCGACGACGAGAAGCTCGACTCGGGGAGGAGGTAGTTGCCCGAGGCCCATCCCCGCGTGCCGTTGTAGTCGACCTGGTACCAGCCCGAGGTCGGTCCTCTCACGAAGGCCACGCGCGCGCGGCAGGGCATCGAGCCGATCACAGCTTCAGAGGTCGAGGGGCCGCGACGGAGGTTGAGCGCCGAGACGTTGATGCGCATGTACATCGCAGCAGGCGCGGGCGTCGGCGTCGGAGTGGGTGTCGGAGCAGGCGTGGGCGCAG
>JBPOHC010000731.1:0-7309 GCA_052035985.1 Myxococcota bacterium
GCCACGTCGACGACGCCCGCGAGGCCCTGCACGGTGACGGGCTCGTACTGCGAGGTCGAGGGCCCCGTACCGCCCATGCATCCCGAACGCACGGACTGTCCGACCTGACCGAAGCGATCGTCGCCCCAACACCTGAGCGTGTCGTCGCCCATGCGCGCGCAGGTGTGACGCAGCCCCGCGGCGAGCTGCGTGGCGCCCATCGCTCCCGCCACGAGCGAGGGAACGCCGTGGTCGAGCCCCATGCAGTCACCGAGCTGACCGAAGGTGCCGAGGCCCCAGCAGCGCACGCTCCCGTCGTCGAGTCGCGCGCACGTGTGCGTGCCTCCGAGCGCGAGCTGCACCGCGGGACGAAGCAACGTCACGGGCCGCGGAGGCGCGTGGTCTTCGACGGTTCCCACGCCGAGCTGACCGGCCTCGTTGCTGCCCCAGCAGCGCACCGAACCATCTTCGAAGCGCGCGCAGGAGTGTGCGCCGCCCGCTGCGATCTGACGCACCCCCGTGACGCCGACCACGGTCACGGGCGCGGACCTCGACACGAGGGTTCCGTCACCGAGCTGCGACGCGCGGTTGTCGCCCCAGCAGCGCAGGGTGTTGTCCGCGAGGCGCGCGCAGGCGTGGGCGCCGCCCGCGGTGAGCTCGACGACGTCTGTGAGTCCCGCGACGCGCGCGGGAGACGCTCTGTCTACCGTGGTTCCGTCGCCGAGCTGGCCGAGGTGGTTGTCGCCCCAGCACCACACCGTCGCGTCGTCGAGGAGCGCGCATCCGAAGTCGCGACCGAGCGCGAGCTGCGTGACGCGACGGCCGACCGACGCGTCGAGCGCGGAGATCACGCACGACGCTGGCGGGAGGTCCGTGGCGAGGTCCCAGGTCACGTCGGCGCGGGTGACGTCGGTCGGTGTGTCGGTGACGTCGATCACGTCGGAAGCATCGGCGTCGGGCGACGCGTCGCCGACGAGCGAGAGCTGCGTGCGATCGCAGCCCGCGACGATGGCGAGCGCGCAGACGAGGCGGTGAGTGGAGGGCGACACGGCGCTACCCGATGTTGATCTTCGAGCCGTCGATCTTGGTGCCCGAGCTCTTGAGGATCACCTTGGCGCTGCCTGACTTGAGCTTGAAGGCTCCGCTCTTGTCGTCGAAGGAGCAGGTGCCCGCCTCGTTCATCATGCAGATCCCGCCGCTGTGATCGACGCCGAAGACGGCCTTGCCGGGCGTCGCGGTCTCGCTCGTGGCGAGGCCGATCGAGAGGTCCGAGTCGCTCATCTCGATGGCGTACTTGCCGATCTGGATGCGCACGAGGCCGCCCTTCTTCGCGTGGAGCGTGACCTTCCCGTCTTTGTCGGCCTTGAGATAGAAGGGCGTCGCCTCTTCGAGCTTCACCTTGTCGCCCTTGGGCTTCTCGCCGCCGGCCTGGAGGTACACGTCGTCGGTCGCCATGACGTGAACGCTCTTCGTCGCCTTCTGCTTGCCCTCGTCCCACGAGGCGCCGCCGATGAGGTGCTGGCGGTGCTTGCGATACGACGTCGCGGGCGTGAGCGTGCCCACGTAGAGCCGCTCGCCGAGGAGCTCGGCGTCGTCCTGGCGCGATCCGACAGAGACCGGCCCGTACGAGGCGAGCTCGGCGCCGAGGCCCGATTCGAGCGAGAGGGTCTTCTTCACGGTGATCGCGCTGTTGTCCATCGCGCGCACCTCGAAGCCCTTCGCAGTGTGCATCATGAAGCCCCCCTCGTCGGTCTGGAGGTCGAAGCCCTTCTTCGCGTACGCGTGGAGCTTCTCGCTCGTGCCGAGCTCCATGTCGTGCTTCGCGACGAGGTGCATCTTGGGCTTCCCCTTGCCGATGACCATGTCGTAGGCGAAGCGGTCGAGGGCCTTGCCCACGTCTTCGATGGCGTCTTCGAGGTTCTTCACCATCTTCGCGCCCGACGACATCATCGTGCTGATGTTGGTGAGGTGCTTGTCGAGATTGGCGACGACGTCATGCCCGCTCGTGGCGCTCTTCATGTCGTTCGAGAGCTGCTCCCACGCCTTCTCCGCAGCCTCGTACGACTTGTGCGCCTCGTCGTAGCGCTTGCGGTTGGTCTCGACCTGATGGAGCCCCTCATCGACCGCCTGATCGAGGTACTTCACCGCGGTCTTCGCGTCGTCGATGGTGAGCGCCCTGGTCTTGAACTTCGCGGGCTCTGAAGCCTTCGCGTCGCCCGCCTTCGCGTCTCCGCCCGCTGCGCCCGATGCGCCGCTGCCTGACGCGCCTGCGCCCGCCGCGCCTGCGCCCGCTACACCTGCGAGCGCCACGGCGCCAACGCCTGCGCCCGCGAGCGCCGCACCACCACCCTCACCCGACGACGCGCCCCCATCGCCCGCGTGCGTCTCGGTCGAAGCCGCCGCCCCGTCGCTCGACGAAGCGCCCTCCGAGGTTCCGCCCGCGGAGCGACGTGAAATGGCTTTGTACGCTGCGTAGCCTCCGCCCGCGGCGACGACCGCGCCGACGGCCCCCATCGCGACGTGATCGGAGTGATCGGCCCAGAAGCGGCGCGAGCTCGATTTGAAGTCGTCGACGTGGTGGTCGAAGGCGTCCCACGCGTCGACGATCTGCTTCTTGTGTGCGGCGACGAACTCGGCCCCGGCCTTCGCGTACTTCGCGCCGGCTTCGAGCTTCTCGCGCACGGCCTTGATCTTCTCGCGCACCGCGTCGAGCTTCTTCTTGAGCGCGTGGAGCAGGAGGCCGAGGCGCTTCCACACGGTGAGCTCGGGGACCTTGAGGGCCTTGCGACCGAGCTTGAGTCGCAGCTTCGTGGTCTCGGCCGTCGTCGCGAGCACGTGCTTCAGGTCGTCGGTGGCCTGATCGAGCATGAGGTCGATGAGGTCGGCCTCGTCGAACTTCGGAGGCTCCAGCGACGCGCCCGAGGTGCCGATCGACATCTCCTTCGCGTCAGGCGCCGAGGCCGTGCCCGACGAGAGGATGAGCTCCTTGCCGCTGGTGACCCGCACGCGATCCTTGGTGGTCGAGTCCCAGTTGATCGCGCGCTGCGTGAACATCGCCGCGCACTGGTACGTGACGTCGCCGGTGCCTTGAAAAACGCTCTTTCCGCCGACGTTGACGAAGTAGTTCGCCGACGTGCTCACGGAGAACCCGGGGTACGCGAAGGGGGCGCCGAGCTCCGCCAGCGCGGGCTGCTTCACCCACTCGCCGAGGTTCACCTTCGTGTCGGGCGAGGGCACCGTGAGCAGGTGATACTGCTTGGGCCCCGAGGGCTTGTTGTCGTCGACCTTCTTCTTCTCGGGGTTGAGCCACGCGAGCGCGGGCGGGAGCTTCACGCCGAGCTTCGTCGCGATGCCCGCGGTGGTCTGCGCGATCTCGTAGCCGGTCGTCGCGGTCTTCACCGCCGACTCGACCTGCGTCTTGCGATCACCCCACGACTTCGGCTTCGCCTCGCCCTCTTGCGGCTTGCGCCCGGTGCTCGCGCCGACCACGGGGTAGGCCGTCTGCTTGAAGGTGCCGGGGCGTGATCCGCCGCGCTGCTCGTCGCTCATCGGTGCTGCCTCAGGCGTCGTCGTTGGTGTACACGACCACGCCGTTGCGGGTCTTGAAGCCGCCGTGCGTGGGGTTGCTCTGCGTGATGGGCGTCGCGTTGTCGGCGTTGGGCGGAGAGCCCACGATCACGGGTCGATCGGGGTCGCCGCCGAGGTGCGCGACGAGCACCTCCGCGCCGATGTGCAGCGGGTGGTGCATCCCGTAGCCGGGGCCCGAGAAGGTCTGCGCCATGCGAAAGCGTCGCATCGTTCCGCCGCCGTACTCGGGCGCGCCGATCGTAGGGACGTCGAAGAGCAGCGTGTACTGACCGGCGGGGTCGAGGTCGGCGCCCGGTCCCTTCACGAGGTCGTGGACGCGCGCGTTGAGCACCCCCGCCACGAAGGGCCGCGGCGTCGTGCGCGGGGCGCGAAAGGCGACGCTCTGATCCTGCGCGACGAGCTCGGCTTCGAAGTCGATCATTCCGCTCGCGGCCTCGCGCGACGAGAGGCGCAGCGGGTCTTGATCGATGCGGTATGTGGCCTCGACGACGAGCCAGGTGCGGCGGTGATCGCCCCTCGCGCTCGCCCACACGAGTGCCTCGTCGAAGTGATTCTCGAGCGTGAAGGTCATCGCCGAGAGGAGCCCGAGCACGCTCGATCGGAGGTGCAGGCGATCCCTCGGCGCGGCGAGCTCCTCGGCGCGAACGTGCGCGATGCGCGTGGCCTGATCCGCGGGGTCTTCTGCGGGCGGACGGTCGGTGAGCGTGTACTCCTTGCCTTCGAGGTAGTACTGCCGCAGGCCGATGCCGAAGGGCGAGACCTCGGCGTTCGCTTGCGGGTTCACCCTCGGCGCGCGGTGGTCGTAGTCGAGCGTGGTGACCGCGCGAGGGACCTTCTTCACCACGCGTCGCAGCGAGCGGATCGCGGGGTGGTTGGCCTTGGGCGTCGGGTCGTGGCGCACGTGCTCGAAGCCGAAGGGAGCGAGCGCCTCGAAGGCTTGAAACGCGTTGTGATCGGCGAAGACGACGCGCTCGCGGTCGGTGGACTGTTCGAAGAAGTAGAAGATCCCCTCGTGCTCGGCGAGGCGGCTGATGAACGCGAGGTCTGACTCGGCGTACTGGAGCGTGTACTCGCGCAGGGGGTGGTCGACGACGGCGCGGATCTCGAAGTCCTCGTCGACGGTGAGGCCCGTGTCTTCGAGCACGTGCGCGATGATCTCGGGCGCGGTCATGCCCTGAAAGATCCGCGTGCGGACGGTCTGCGTGGCGTACCAGAGCCGCGGGACGAGCACCGCGCGGTACGCGATGGGGGTCTGCGACTGACCGCGCGCGTTCACGGGGAGCATCTCGATCTCGCGGAAGACGCCGTGCGTGGCGTGCATCACCGCGCCGTACACGTCGCCGTCGGCGCCGTCGCCCTCGTCGGCGTGCACCTCCTGGAGCGTCTGGAGGGTCCAGTTGGTGTCGAGGTAGCGCGCGAGGGTGTCGTCGTCGTAGGGCGTCACCATGTCGAGCGTGGTCTGAAAGGTGAGCTCGACCTCGTAGAGCTGCGAGAGGGCCTCGCGGCCCCGCGCGCGGAGCACGTACCACTCGTCGGTGGCGGTGCCGTCGCCGTTGTCGACGGGCGGCGAGAGCGGCGAGAAGAGCCGCGTCTGCGGCGGGGTGAAGCCCATCGTGCGATCAACCTCCGATGATGACCGTGGTCTGGCTCGGCGAGACCTGAGAGCCCGCGGGCATGTTGGCGTTGCTGCCGTTCTGCGCAGTGGTCTTGAGGTGCGTGACGACCTTCGAGCCCTCGACGAAGACCTTCGAAGAGAAGGTCTTGTAGGTGGTCTTGTCCATCACGGTGTTCGAGACGACGCCCTTGAGCACGCCGGGCTCGTCGCCGTTGGAGTTCGGGATTTCGCTCCCCTGATGGAGCACGGCCTTGTTGAGGATCTTCACCTTCTTTGTGACCGTCGCGCCGCTCGCGCTCGCGCACTGCGCCGTGTTGGGAAAGGGCGTCGGAATCGGCGGCGCGGGCGGCGCGGGCACCTTGCACACATCGGGGAACGCGACGCACTGGCCTCCCCCCTTCGTCGACGCTGGAAACATCGCTGCGCGCGCTCCTCGTTGGCGGTGATTCGAACGGCGCCGCGAGGATGCTTCCCTTCGCGCGCGCTGACAACGGCCGCGGCGGGTCACGGCGCTGCGGGGTCGAAGTCTTCGGCGAGCGAGAGGGCCTCGTCGGTGCCCGCGGCGCCTTCGAGCCGCGCGTCGGTGAACACGGCCCCCGCGAAGCGCGCCCGATGGAGCTTCGCGCCCCGCAGATCGGCGCTTTCAAAGTCCACAAGGTCGAGCGCGGCGTGCGAGAGGTCGGCCCAGCGCAGGTCGCAGTGCGCCATCTTCGCGCGACGCAGGTCGGCCTTCGGGGCTTGCGCGCGAGAGAGCCTCGCGAGCTCCCACCGCGACGCGAGGGCCGTCGCGCCCATGAAGTGCGCGTCTCGCAGGTCCGCGCCGCGAAGGTCTGTCTCCTTGAGCGACGCGTTCGAGAAGTCTCCGAAGCGCGCCGAGAGCTTGAGCAGCGAGGCGCCGTCGAGCGTTGCGCCCGAGAAGTTCCCCCGGAGCGCGTCGCAGCGTGAGAGCACCGCGCGCGAGAGGTCAGCGCCCGTGAGGTCGACGTCGCGCAGCGCGCAGCCCGAGAAGTCCGCGTCTCTCGCCGTTGCACCCACGAGGCTCGCCCGTTCGAACACGGCCTCTCGCAACGCGCAGCCCGTGAGGTCTACGCCGTCGAGGTCGGCGCCGACGAAGCGCGCGCGAGAGAGGTCGCAGCCTCCGATGCGCGTCCCCGCGAGGGTCGCGCCTTCGAGGTCCGCGTCGCAGAGCGCGGCGCCCGTGAGGTCGGCTTCATCGAAAACCGCTTCGCGCAAGACCGTCTGACGAAACGTGGCCCGCTGCGCGACGCAGCCCGTGAGCGTCGCGCCCGTGAGGTCCGCGCCGTCGAACCACGCGCCCCCGAGCGCCGCCCCGGCGAGCTCCACGCGACGCATCTTCGCCTGGTGGAACACGGCCCCCTCGGCGTCGACCTTCGCGAGGTGCGCGTCGTCGAGCGTCGCGCCGTCGAAGCGCGCCTGCGAGAGCGTCGCGCCGTCGAGCAGCGCCCCTTCGAAGGTCGCCGCGGGAATCCTCGCGCCCGTGAGCGTCGCGCCCGTGAGGGTGGCCGCCGTGAGCGTCGCGCGGTCGAGCGTGGCGCCCGTGAGGTCAGCGCGGGTGAGGTTCGCGCGGCGCAGCGTGGCGTCTTGCAGAAAGGCTCCGCGGAGGTTCACGCGCAGCGCGACGGCGTCATCGAGGCACGCGCCCGAGAGCGAGCAGCCTTCGAGGTCCGCGCCCGAGAGCGTCGCGCCCGAGAGGTCGACGCCCGTGAGGTTGACGCGCGCGAGCCGGGCGCCCGAGAGGTCGACGCCCGAGAGCGCCGTCGTGAGCTGACTGGCTGACGAGAGGTCGACGTCGACGAGGCGCGCGCCTCGCAGCACGGCGCCCGAGAGCGCGGCGCCGATCACCGACGCGGCCGTGAGGTCGGCGTCGGAGAGGCGCGTGTTCGAGAGCGACGCGTACGAGAGCTCGGCCCCGACGAGCACCGCCGCGGCGAGGTCGGCCTGGTCGAGGCGAGACTGCTTCCACGACGCGCCGCGCGCCTCGACGCGAGGGAGGCTCGCACCCGCGAGGTCGCTGAGGTCGAAGCGCGCCTCGGTGAGCGTCGCGCCGTCGAAGATCGCCCAGCGGAGGTCTGCGCGCGAGGCGTCGAGGCCCGGCGCGATGACGCC
>JBPOHC010000178.1:0-3201 GCA_052035985.1 Myxococcota bacterium
GCACCTGCTCGGCGGTGTGATAGTCCACCAGCACCTCCCCCGCACGATCGACGCGGACCGCGAGCGCGAGCGCGTCGTGGAGCGCGACGAGGCGCGACACGTCTGAGCGCGTGATCCCCATCGCGGCGCCCACGAGTCCGAGCACTCCGCTCGTCGTCGGCGCATCCTGCGTCGGTCGCATCGGTCCGACCGCCGACGCTCCCCAGCTCTGGAGCGTGCCCTCGAAGCGAAGGGCGAGCGCGCGCATCACGACCCGCCACCAACCGCGAGGGGCGTTGCCGACAGCGCCTCACGCA
Source organism: Myxococcota bacterium (assembly GCA_052035985.1). GTDB lineage: Bacteria > Myxococcota_A > Polyangia > Polyangiales > CAISKJ01. Next base: position 297 of record JBPOHC010000178.1, read on the forward strand.
GCTTGCTTCCCAGGTCCCGAATGGACGCGACAGGCGTCTCACCGGGAACCTTCTCGTCCGCCCGATCACCCTTCTTCTGGCTCGCGCGGAGGTTGAGGACGAGACGCGTAACGACGTCGCCCGGCTCCGAGTACGCGGCCTCGTAGCGCCGAGAGAAGTCGCGGAGCCGCGCGATCGACTGCTCCATCACATCGGCGTCGGCCGCGTCTCGAACGGGCTTCAGAAAGGCGTTCGCGAGCGAGATGGGTGCATCGCGACGCACCACGACCTCGACGTAGTCCGCAGGGCTCTGCGGCGCGGTGCCGTTCTTCTTGCCCGTGGGGACGGCGCGCGCGGCGGCCTCGATGAGCGCCGCGAGTGCCTTGTTCGCGACCTCGTCCTCGCCGCGAAGGTTGGCGCGCAGTCCGGCCACGTCGCAGCACGCGTACTGATAGAGCACCGAAGCCGCGAACTCGGTCTCGCCGAGGTGCGCCGCCGCCGCGGACTCGCCATGGTCATCGACCGCAGAGAAGTAGTCGTACTCGACCTCGACTCGCTCGGTGCCGAGCGCGTGGGCCACCTGGAGCGCCGCGTCGATGTTCTTGCCAAACTCGCTCGACGTCACGAAGCGACCGAAGAGGGCCACGTCGACCGCGTTGCGCGGCTGCGCGGAGGCGAGGTGCTCGGTGAAACGCGCACGCAACCCCGCGAGCAGCTCGTCGCGCTGCTTCACGGCGTCCTCGTTGCGAACGGCCTTCGGCTTCCCCTTCGGCTTCGCCTTGGACTTGCTCGCGACCTCGGGCGCCGGATCGGCAGGGGTCTCGGCGATCTCGGCAGGCGGAGGCGCCACCGGACGGGCGGCGGCGACGAGCTCCGCGAGCTTCGCGAGGTCCTTGCGATTCTTGCGCGCGAAGTCCCGCACGGCCTCGACCTCCCCCTGCGCGAGGAAGAGCAGGTGGGCGGTCTCGTCATCGCTCACGTCCGTTGCGTCGGCGCGACCGATCTGCTGGAGAAGAAGGTCGACGCCGTCGAGCGCCGCGGGCTCGACGTCCTCTTTCGTGAGCACATCCCTCACGAGGCGCGGGAGCTTCTTGGTCCGAACGCCGAGGTCATCGAGGCCGAGCTCATGGCGCGCGAGCGCCCCTGCGAACTGGGGGCTCGTCCGCCACGTACGCTTGAGGCACTGACTCGACAGGCGCAGTCGGCGAACGCTCCCGAAGCGCGCGGTCTTCACCGAGCCGAGGTCGTCGCGATTCATGTTGCCCGGCGCGTGGCTCCTGAGGAGGTGCAGCTCCACGAAGAGCGGCTTCTCGGGGGATTTCTTCTGTTCGTTCTCACTCATGGCGGTGGTCTCCTGCGAGGTTCACGGTGTCGGAGGGATCCGCGGAATCGTCACGCGACTCGTCCGCGGCGGGCGTGTAGAAATCGCGGGTCCAGCGACGACAGACGCGGGCGCGCGCTTCGTCATCCTTGCCCCACTGCATCAGGTCGTTGAAGAGCACGCCCCAATCGATCGGGCGATCGATGTGCTGGAGCAGCCGACGCAGCCGGTGAACGAGCTCCTCCTCGGTGCGCGCGGCGACGAGCTGGCGGAAACGAAGTGAGTCTGCGTCGCCCTTGCTATCGGCCTTCACGAGCGACTCCCGAAGAAAGGCCCCGAGGCGAAAACGCTCGCTCGCCGCGCTCTCACACGCGGGGAAGCACAGGGTCACGAGGCTCGCGCGCTCACGCAGCCCCGGCGACACGTCTCGCACCAGTCGCCAGTAGGCGCCTTCGAGCTGCGCCTCGTGCGGGGTCGCGCAACGTCGCACCGCGGCGCGGTCCCCCGGCGGCAGGGAATTCCAGGTCTCACGGAGCGCGCGCCCCATGTCGACGAGGGGAGGAGTTCTGTTCGATGTGACGGTCATGGTGCGACCTTCTCCTTTCGAGCGGGGCGAGGATTGAACAGCGCGAAGAGCTGGCGAGTGAGGTCAGTTCTTTGCTCTGCGACGAGGCGCTGTCGCCGAGGCTCCACGGCGGCGTCGGCGGTGTGCTCGTCGTAGAGCGCTACGGCGACCTCGCGCAGCATCGACGCCCACCGCGACTCGACCACGGGCGCATCATCATCGCCGTAGTAGCTCTCGAGCCTGCGCAGCTCTTCGAAGAACGGCGCCTCGGTATGTCGCCAGAAGTTCGCCTGCGCATCCTGGGGCCAGTAGCTACCGCGCGCCCGTTCCTTCCCATCCGCCGTCGGCTTCGCGTCGAACCACGCGCGTTCGAGCGACGAGAGCAGGACCTTCACCACGCGCTCGGCCTGCTGCACGCACGCGCGAATCGCGGCGAGGAGCTCCCCCTCGCGCTCCGGTCGGCGCATCGCGAGCGAGAGGGAAGCTACCAGCCGACCGAGGAGGAGCGCCTTGTCGGTCACCTGCCCGTAGACCATCAGACGCACGTCGGCGTGGCGAAGCGCAGCGAACCACTGTTGAACCACCGGCGCCGCGGCGGAGGCGTCGCCACCCGCGGCTCGGGTCTCGGCCCCGCCGCGGGTGATCGAGAGCATGTCCGCGAGCCCCGTCCATACCGGCTGCTCGGTCGGCGTGGTCTGCGGCTTTCTCGTGTCGCCGTCGAGGCGCGTGGGGAGCCAGGGATCGACGTATGCGCCGTCGTTCGACAGCTCGGAGCCCTGCCCCTTACCGTAGCGGAGCGCCGCGAGTCGCAGCCCTTCAGCGCCGCAGGTCGCGCACGCCCCATCCGCGACGAGCCCGCAGGTGACGGAACGTGGTTGATAGAAGATCCCCTCCGCGCGCGCGACGTCCACGCGAGATCGCTTCCCTTTCCATCGATCCTCAGTCGACCAGTTGATGATCGCGCCACGCCACGGCTCTGCGGCGCCGTGCGGGGCGTAAGTGTCAATGAGCGTGTTGGCCCACACGCTGGCGCGCACGGT
>JBPOHC010000838.1:0-3606 GCA_052035985.1 Myxococcota bacterium
CGTGGAGCTCCATCGCATCGCGCGTGTCTGGAGTTCAGCGGCTGCGTGCGGTAGTCGAGGCGCATGCCCGGCCCCGCGCACGAGACCCTGGTCGCGCTCCTCGCGCAACGCCCCGACCTCCTCGACCTGCTGCTTCGAACGCTCGGCCATCCCGGGCTCCCCGGTGAGCTCGGCGCCGTCGACTCGACGCTGCGCGTCGCGAACCCGCTCGAAGTCCGGCCCGATCTTGTGCTGGTCGCGGAGGGTGAGCGCGGGCCGTGGGTGGTCGTCGAGGTCCAGCTCACGCGCGATGACGACAAGCAGCGCCGCTGGCTCTCGGCCGCGGGCGTGTTGCTCGACACGCGCGGGGCGATGGGCGACGTGATCGTGCTCACGCACGACGCGAGCGTCGCGACGTGGGCGCGAGAGGTCGGTCGCGCGCGCGGGCCCGCTGGAACGCGCCTGTCGCTCGAACCCGTGGTCTTGCGGTTGACGATGGTCGAGGCGGAGACGCTGCTCGCCACGGGGCGCCCCGAGCTCGCGCGGCTCGCCGCGTGGGCGGTGCATGATCAGCAGGGACGAGGCGCGCAGGAGGTCGTTCGCGCGGTCGTCGAGGTGATCGAGGCGGCGCCCGACGCGCAGTTGCGTGAGGCGCTGCTCCGGGCGATGATTTCGATGCTCGGCGATGCCCTCCTCGCCGTTGTCAGGGAGATGTTGATGAACCCGATCGTGATCCCTCCGAGCCCCGCCTACCTCGCGCTTCGAAGAGAGATCGAAGCGATCGGTGAGGCGCGCGGCGAGGAGCGCGGCAAGGCGCTCGGCGAAGCCGACGCGCTCGTGGTGGTGCTCGAGGCGCGCGGCCTCTCCGTCGACGAGGACGCCCGCCAGCGGGTCGCGCGCTGCGACGACGTCGCGCAACTCCGGCGCTGGATCACGCGGGCTGCGACCGCGAAGACGCTCGATCAGGTGTTCGTCGAGGCAGACGACGCGCAGTAGCGCCGTCGCCTCGCTCACTCGCGGTGTCGTCCGGCCGGCGATCGCGAATCGGCCAGCGCGCGCGACCCACGTCAGCGGTTGTAGGGTTGGGCCGTCGCGCAATTCTGATCGTACTGACCGCACGAGACCGGGCCGCGAACCGAGCACGACCAGAACGCCCGGCCTTCGCGCGTGACGCGGGGAGAGCACGCGCATGGAGTGCTCTCGGTGCCGCTCGACGTGAGCCCCTGGATCGCGCACGCGAGGGTCGCCTGCGCGGCGAGGCGACGGCGCGCGGTGTCGCACGCGGTCGTCTGCGCCCACTCCTGCGCGTCGGCCTCGCCTGGGAGGGTCTGAACAGATCGCCACGTCGGCGCACAGGTCGCGGCGCTTCGCGCGGGTGCGCTCGGAGCGGGGGCCTGTCCGCCGCACGCGGAGAGGTCCGCGCCACCTTCGCGAGGGAACTCTCGGGACGGGTCGAGCTCGGCGGCGAGCTCTCGCCACGCGCACTCGAAGACGTCGCGGCTGATCCGACCGCCGCCTACGACGGGGCCGAGCAGCGCGCGCCCGCGAGCCCCCGAGTCGGCGATGCGCGCGCGTCGCTCGTCGACGGTCCCGTCGAGGGCGGCGGCGGCGGCGCTCGCGTCGAGCGGTTGCGCGTACGCCTCCGCGACAGGGATGACCGGCAGCGCGTTGATCGCCCCCGCGCCGGACGTGGGGAGGAGCTGTCGCAGCGAGGCCTCGTAGCGGGCCCGGTCGCCCTCCATCTGCGCGCTCCAGGCGTCTCCCGTGGCGTAGAGCGCGAGGACCTGCTGCCGGCGCTCCTCGCTGAGGCTCGCGTGGGCGACCGCGGTCGCGACGATGTCGCGCTTCGGGATGACTCCGAGCATCCCGTGGCACGCCATGCACGACAAGCCGTTGTGGATCGTGGGGTCGCGCTCGTTGGTGCGGTCGTGGACGACGGCGATGGGGGCGTCTTCGATGCGACGTCCGCGACCGTCGACGAGCATGTAGCCCTGGAGCCCGTTGGGGAGGTTGAAGATCACCTCGCCGCCGGCGGGGTCGAACTCGCCCACCGCGCCGCCTGGGCCGAGCGGGTTGCGGAGCACGTCGTGGCGGCCGACGTTGTCGGCGAAGTCGAAGCTCTGCCAGTACGCGCCGAAGGGAGAGTCGTGCCGCTCGATCACGCGGTTGTTGTGAGAGACGCCCGAGTCGATGAAGCCCGCGCGGTGCGCGGTGAAGCTCTGTCGGTTCAGCGGGACGTCGACCTCGAGGCGTCGCTCGAGCTCTCCTCGCGTCGCGGGCAGGCCCAGGAGGTCGTCATAGAGCAGCCCGCGAGAGGCGTTGGCCACGAACCAGTCCGCGCGGACGCACGGCACCGCGACCGCTTCGTCGAGCTGCATGGGCTCGTCGATCGCCTCGCGCGTCTGCCCCGCGAGGCGTGCCGCGTAGGGGTAGCGACGGATCACCCGCCCCCACTGCGCGGCGCTCCAGCCGACCTGCCTCAGGTCGAAGCGCAGCACGGTCGCGCTCGCCAGCGCCTGGAACCGATGCAAACTCCGCCGCCACGAGAGGCTGTTGACGAGCACGAGCAGCGCGTCCTCGAGCTCCTGGCGCCGCGCCGCCCACGACGTCCCGTCGAGCTGCTGGTTGTGGGCGTGGTGGAGCGTGAAGTACCGCGCGAACGGGCGGTCCGTCGCGGGCATGGCGTCGAGGTCGGCGCGGATCACATCGACGATCGAACGCTCGGTGATCTGCGCGCGCAGGGGCGCAGACGACGGAGCGTCGAGCGCGGGTGCGCCCGCGCGGATCCAGCGGCGCAACGTCTCTCGCTCGGGCTCGGCGATGGGGTCTCCTCGCGGCGGCATGTCACCGACCGGGGCGAGCCGCTGGATGAGCGGCGAGTCGTCGGGGCGTCCGCGGATCACGACGCCCGCGCGGACGAGCCCGTCGATCGAGAGCACGGACCCGAAGGCCGCGCGCTGCACCTGGTCGCCGTGACAGCACGAGCAGCGTTGCGCGAGGACGCGACGCGCGTCCGTCGCGAGCGAGTCCATCGGGATCGCCTGCGGCGGCTGTAATCCCGGCGCTGCGACCTGGAGCGCGAAGCCCAGGAGGAGGTTGGCTCCCACCGTCGTCAACATGGGCGAGACTATAAACTACGCGGCCGTTGTCTCGTGGGCCGAGGCGCGTCGGCGGCGATTCCCCGCGCCTCGTCCGCTGAATGAGGTCTCCACGGAGGCCGAGTAGGCGTCGGTACGCTGGTGGTGTTCGACCAGCGCGCCGGGGTCGCGCCCATCGCAGAGCGCACCGCGACGGCGACCGCGACGACGCCGGGCGGGCGCGTGATCGCTGGGAACGCTCAGGCGCTTGCGACTACGCTACGCGCCGCGAGGTCCGCTGATGGCTCACGAATCCGCAGATGAACATGAACAAGTGACGATGACAGGCCTCGCGATTCGCTTCGTGCCGACGCGCGAGGCCCGCGCGTTCTTGGAGCGCATCGCGGCGATAGCGAGCGACCCAGCGACCACATCGAGCGACATGATCGCGCTCGGGTACTCGCGCGAGAATCCAATCCTCGAAGGGCCTCCGCCGGGTGTGCTCGCCGATCGCGGCTACGTCACCGCGCGCGTGCTCGCCGCGCCCGAG
>JBPOHC010000696.1:0-2383 GCA_052035985.1 Myxococcota bacterium
CTCGCAGGGCCCACGCCGCAGATCCCGATCCCCCGCAGCGGCGCGATGGCCATCCCCGTCGACTGAGCCGACCTTCACAGCCTCGCAGCGATCACGGCCCGTTGAGAGCGATGACTCCAACGGGCCGAGTCATGTCGGGGGTCGACGGGGCGCTGTGCGCGGACGAGCGCGAGACCTGAGCGCTGTCTCGCTACCACCACTGTCCCAGATTGGTGTGGGTGGAGCACGGGGCAGGAACCGGCGGCCGTAAGGACGCCGGGGCGTCGTGTTGAGATCGCTCCCGACGTCGTGACCGCCGCCGGTTCTTTGGGGCGATTCTTCGCGTGCCCGGCACGTACGCCGCCTGCTCTCGGACAGTAGTGCTACGGCGACGTCGCCTCTGAAACGGTCTGCTCCAACGCCTGCTCCCAGACCGACTCGACGTCGCTGCCGACGAACAGGCGATCGATGAAGCCCTGCGCCTCCAGATCGAGCAATCGCAGCAGGTCTGACCTGCGAGAGCTCCATTGCTCGCGTCCGTCGACGAAGACGAAGTGACGCACCCTCGCACCGGATTTGCGCTCGAACGTGCGAAGCTCCTGCCCGACGAGGTGACACTCGTAGACCGCGTCGCTCATCTTGCTCCCGCCCGCCTTGCCCTCGCCGCCGCCCCAGTACTCCTTGATTTCCCAGACCGCGAAGGGGTTCACGAGCGACGACACGGCACCGTCAAGGCGGCGCGCGCTCACGTGAAGGTGGTTGCGCGTCAGCCACACGTTTCGCCCCTGCGGGTTGTCGACGAACCGTAGCGACCAGCGGTCACAGACCTTCCGCGCGATCGCGGCAACCCCGGCGACCAACGGCTTCGTCGCCTGATGGTGATCGGCGGACTGCGTCCTGGTCACGGCGACGGCGACCTTCAATCGTTCGCAGAACTTGTTCGCCTCCGCTTCGGTGCGAAGGCGCGCACTCGCGGCCTCGACGGCCTGCTCGGCAGCGGGGACGTACTCCGCGAGCAACGTGATGAGTTCGGGTGCGACGGGCAGCATCTTCCCGTCTCCCACCTCGAATTGTCCCTCCGCGATCAACGCGTCGAACCAGCGCTGTCGCGCGGGTGCTCGGATCGCTCGACAGAACCGAACGAGCGACCACAGATCGTGGTCCCACCCCACGCTCTGCCAGCGCAGCGCCAAGGAGTCCCCTCGCGGTTGGTTGCCCTTGTTCGCGGCCATCGAACGGGGACACTGCACGACGCCCCGATTGCTTGACGGACTGCTCATGCGGCCAGCAGCATGCCGCCGTGACGACGGCCTTCCGACTCGTGAATCCCGGCCGTAGAGCGCGGCCTTTCGTGAAGTGGGTGGGCGGCAAGCAGGCCCTCGCCGCGCGGCTCATCGAGCACTTTCCCGCGACCTTCTCGCGCTACTACGAGCCGTTCATCGGGGGCGGCGCGGTCTTCTTCGAACTGGCGCCGGCTCACGCGGTGCTCGCGGACGGCAACACCTGGCTCGTGGACACCTACGAGGCGCTGCGAGACGACTGGAGCGCGGTGGCTCGTCTGCTCGACGGGATGGTGAACACGCGCGAGGAGTACCTGCGCGTCCGCGCGATCGACCCCGAGACGCTCACGCCGACGGAGCGCGCGGCGCACTTCATCTACCTCAACAAGACGTGCTTTCGCGGCCTCTTTCGGGTCAACCAGAAGGGTCGCTTCAACGTCCCGTATGGCGCCTATGAGCGCCGGTACTACGACGCGAACGACCTCCGCGACGCGGCGGTGGCGCTGCGCGCGGCGGAGCTTCGACGCGGAGACTTCGAACTGAGCCTCGACGGCGTGAGCGCTGGCGACTTCGTGTACTTCGACCCCCCGTACTACAAGCTCGGCGGGTACTCGGACTTCAACCGCTACACCTCCGATCAGTTTCGCGAGGGTGATCACCTTCGGTTGGCCGCGCTCTGCCGCGAGCTCGACGCGCGCGGCGTCCGCTGGGCGCTCTCCAACAGCGACACGGCCTTCGTGCGAACGCTCTACGCGGGCTTTCGCGTGATCGCCGTTGAGGCGCGACGCGAGATCAACCTCAAGTCAGGACGCCGCGACGTGCGAGAGGTGCTCATCACCAACGGCTGAACGCCGTCACCGTCCTCGCGCACGACGGCTCTCCCGTCACCGCGTGACGACGCAGCGCATCGCCGCTCCGAAGCCCACCGCCACGACTGCGCAGCGCATCGTCGCCACCGCGACGCCTTTCGACGCTGCACCCGAGCTCATCGCCATCTACGCGAAGCCCATCGCCACCACCGCGAAGCCCATCGACGCCGCTGCGGAGCCCCTCGACGCGACCGCGGAGCACAAAACCTCGCGTCGATCGCCCTCTCAGCCGCGTCGATGGCCCTCGCACGCGTT
>JBPOHC010000417.1:0-3435 GCA_052035985.1 Myxococcota bacterium
CCACGCCGCGAAGCGGTCGAAGTACCACCGATCAACCTTGAGGTCGGACACGAGCACGGGAAACGATGGCTGCCCCGTGAGCGTCACCACGTCCGAGAAGTCGATGAAGCGATGGCAGAACTCCATCACCGCGTAAGGCGCATGAGCGCGAGCGGCAGTCTCGTAAGTGTCGACTGCCGCGAGCCCGAGGCGCGCGTTGCGACCGAGGTAGCGACGCCCATCGCCGCCACGCAGCGCCGCCCATCGCGCCTTTGCGCGGCCTCCGACGAGCGCGAGGTTGCGCGGGATCGTGTGCGGGTCTCCGAGTCCGAGTCCGTCGATGAGTGTGCGCTTCTGCTTGACGTACGCGTCTCGCTCCTTCGCCGTAGTCTCTACGTCGATCGCATCGAAACGAATGGTGCACTCGCGCACGTCCCACTCGACGTTGCGGAGGATCTCAGCGCGCGGCGCTTCGCGCTTCCATCGCGAGTCCGTGTCGAAGTCCACCAGCGTCATCACATCGTCGATCGTGTCGATGATCGGGAGGCGTTGGAAGATCAACCGATGCCGCGTCCTGTTGAGGTAGTGGCGGATGCAGTTGAACGTGAGGTCGTGCCGGTCCTGCGTACGGAGGCACTCGTAGACCACCACGAGCGTATCCCCGTCGATCTCCTGCAAGAGACGGTAGAAGAACACGTAGCGGATCACGTCAGCCCACGCGACAACTTCATGCGCGACGGGCAGTTCCCACATCGGAAGGAACCGCTCCGGCGCGATCACCACTACGCGGCGGATGTGGTGCGTCTCGCAGTAGCGCCCCACCTCCTCGCGTGCGCTGGCGTCGTCGTACCCGAGGAGGATCACGGTGCATCCTGCGCGGGCTCTCGGCGCGACAACCAGCCGATCGTCACCGCAGCGCGCTTCGGGTTGAGCTCGATGCCGCGAAACTTCATGCCCGCCGCGACCGCCGCGCGCGCCGTGTAGCCCTTGCCGCAGCACGGGTCGAACACTGCGCCGCGGAACTCCGAGGGCAGCGCGTCGATGCGCATCGCGTGAGCAGCCTCGCGAACGCACTCACGCGGCAGCGTAGGACCGCGAAGCGGCGACGGGTTGAACTCATCGCGCAGCGAAGGACCGCTGTAGAGAAGCGCGACGGGCAGCAACTTCGACGGTGAACCGTAGAGCGTCGTCCAGCGCGCGGACACGGGGCGACCGACGGATGCGAGCGCATCGGAGAACGAGTCCGCCCACCGAAGACCCATCTCCACGAACAGCGCGCCACCGGGGATCAGCGCATCCGAGACGGAAGACGTCCACTCTGAGACGAACTCCGACCACAGCGGACGCGACGTGTCCTTCGCCTGCGTGCGCCAATAGCGAAGGTTGCCCTCGCCCCACGGCGGATCGCTGTAGACGATCGCGGCGCGCTCGATGCGCATGAACTCACGCACAGCTCCGCGCTGCACATCGCCGACTGCGACCCGATGCTCGCCGATGTCGTGTACCTCTACGAGAGCACTCATGGCGCCTACTACGTCGCCGAGAGCGATCGTGTTACGTCAGGTCCGAGACGCCGGGAACCCACTCGGCGAGCGTGCGGTAGAGCGAGGGGTAGTAGCGGCGCAGCCATGCGACGCCACCGTGCCGCGCCGCGTTGCCCTCTGGAATCCACCACGATTTGCGGATCGCTCCCGGCCGGTCGCGGTGCATGAAGTCGATGCAGCGATACACCGGCAAAAGGTCAATGCCGCGCGCGCCGAGATACCCGTAGACGTCGACGTCGCGCCAGTCGGCGAGAGGGGTGCAGACCAGTTGACCGTCCGCGTGGTTCACGCTCGCCTTGCGGTAGAGGCGTCCATGCGTCGCGCGGTTCATCCGGCGCCCTCGCGACTCGTCCTGCCGGAGACCGAGGAACACGCCGTCAAAGCGCGCGGAGTACGCCTCCACGGGTTCGTAGAAGCACACGCGCGACAACTCCGCCGCGCGCCCGTGCCAGTCCCCCATCGCGCCGACCTCGGAGCCTATGCGCGCGATCACCTCGCGCGGCGACACGGGCGGCGTGATGATGTCGATCGGACACCCGAGACGCGCGGCGAGCGACTCCACGTACTCACGCTCGCCGGGATAGTCCATGTCATCCTTCTCGGACGCGAACTGCACTCCGGGAGCGACGCCCGCCACGACCGACGCGAGCGCCGCCGAATCCTTGCCGCCCGAGACCATGACGGCCCACAACGCGGACGCATCGAACGCCTCCGCGACGGTACGGCGCGCGGCCTCGACGCGGCGACGATGCTCCGCCGTGCGAGCGTGCATCGCGCAGGTCCGAGACCACCGATCCCACGCGACGCGATCGGCCGCTGTAAGCACGGGTTCCGCCGCGATCACGCGATCACCGGACACGCGGCGAGCGTCCGCACGCGAGGGTGCCAGAACGGGTGCCGCACACCCACCGTTCGCAGCGTGCGACCCGCTTCGACGACTGCGCCCGAGGCGACGGGCAACGGGCGCTCACGCCACCGCGACGCCGCGCTCTCGTCGCGCTCGACCGTCCACGCCTCGACGTCGCCGAGCCCTCCGCTTCGACCGCGGCCAAGCGCGTGCGTCTCGCGCAGGAGCGCCTCCAACCGCTCCCGATCGGCGAGCGCGTACCACGTCAGCACGGGCGACGCCCACGCCGCGACGGGGATGTCGAGCGCCTTCCACGGCCCGCCCGTGGTCTGCACCTTCGCGAGCGCCATCGCCTCGGGGTGCGGCTTCTTCCGGCGACGACGCACCACCTCCGCGGCGACAGGTGCGAGCACCGCGTCCGAGCATTGCGCGACACGCCAACCCGCGACGATCACGTCCGCGATCGGGACCGCGATGTCGACGTACTCGCCCTTGCGAACGCCCGCGAACGCTTCGGGCGGCGGCTCCCCCGTCACGAGCGCAACCACGACCCACGAGAGCGCGCCCTCAAGGCGCAACCCAGCGTCGCGGTCGAAAGCCACAGGGGAACGCATCCACGCCGTCACGCGCAGGGGCTCCACGCGGTCAGCGCGGGCGCCCCACGACGCGCGCGCAGCATCGGCCCACGCGGGCGACGCGGTGACGAGAGGGAGCGTCATGCGCCCTCCCCGAAGTCGACGTCCGCGGGTGTCGCCGCGATGGGCTTCGGCCCCTTCTTCGCGCCCTTCTTCTCGGCCTTCGGTTCGGGCGCGGGCTTCGACGGCCCCACCGCCACGACGCCGCGGAGCACGTCACGGATCTCCGATGCGTGCGCCGCGATGTGGTCGCGGTAGGGCTGCGGGTCGCCGATGGCGCCGTACCCGTCGGTCACGAAACCGCCGAGCCCGCGCGCGTTGCCCGCGCCCACAGCGCCCGACCGCACGAACAGGTCGACGACGTGAGCGAGCGCCGACACCGTGAGCGGAGAGAGGATGCGATCCTTCCCCGCGAGGGCGAGCGAGTGTG
>JBPOHC010000019.1:0-16797 GCA_052035985.1 Myxococcota bacterium
ACCGTGGTGGTCATGTTGGTGCGGTAGTCTTCGGTGACGTCGTTCTTGACCGTGGTGGTCTGCGTCGCGTCGTACTTCTCGTCGACGAGCTTGCGCACGTGCTCGTGCTTCTCTCCGCCGACGGTGACGTCGAGGTTGCCGCCCGTGTGAATGAGCCCGTCGCCGTCGGTGGTGAGCACGAAGTTGTGGTCGTGCCCGCCGTGATAGCCCCGCGGGTGGTGCTTGCCGAGGTGCAGCGCGGAGTTCTCGGGAGGCGAGTACAGGTCGATGTACTGGTGGTCCGCCGTGTCCTCCATCTCGATGCGGTTGTTGCCGCCCGTGTGGATCACGTTCTGCGTCTCGTTCGCCTGCACGACCACCGCAGGGTGCTCGGCGTCGGGCACCGCGCCCGCGATCACGGGCTGATCGGGGTCGCCGCCGAGAAACGCGATGAGCACCTCCGTCCCCTTGCGAAGCGGGAGGTGCATCCCTTCGGGCTCGCCCGTGTGCGGCTGCATCATTCGGATGCGCGTCGAGGCCGTGCCCGGCGTGTGGCTGTTCTCGTCGAAGCGGAGCTTCACGAGGTAGCGCCCGTGCTCGTCGAGCTGCGCGTAGTCGCTGTCGGTGGGGCCGTCGACCACGGCGAGCTCGAGGTTCTGCACGCGGGGCCACGGCGCGACCGTGGGCGCGCGGAACTGCGCGTCGGCGGCGATGGCCGTGACGCGCACGAGCCAGGTGCGGAGGCCGCGGTGCGGAGTGATCGTGCCCGCGAGCTGATCGCCCTCGTACACGACCTCGGTGGCGAGATACTCGGCGTTGTAGGGGAGGCGGGGGTGGTCTTCGAGTTCGAAGCGAAAGCCCGCGCGCACGGCGAAGACGGGGCCCGTGGCCGAGAAGACCTTGCGTCGCGCGGTCCATCGCTGGGCGCGCATCTGCGCGGTGCGTCGCGCGCGAGCGCCGGCCTCGGCGTGCTCGCCGAAGGTCACGACGGTGCGCTGCCCCGCGGGGTCGAGCGGAACCTCTTCGTGGATGGTGAGCGCGGGCTGCTGCGGGTTGTGATCGTTCGCGGTGACCGACTCGGGCGTGACGCGCGCGGAGACCGAGAAGTGTTCGAATGCCTCGACGCCGCTCTCGTCGAGGTCGCCCGTGGGAAAGAAGCGCACGGGCGTGTCGCGCGAGGCGACGTGGGCGCCGGGCGCGTCGACGAGCACGAGGCGCTCCCGCGCGCCGTCGTGTTCGAAGAAGTAGTAGATCCCTTCGCGCTCCATCCAGCGGGAGAGGAAGTCGAGGTCGCTCTCCTTGTACTGGCAGAGGTGGTCCCACGGGCGGTAGCGGCCGTTGAGCCGCAGCGCGAAGTCGTCGCCGCCGAAGCCCGCGTTGCGGAGCACCTCCTCGATGATCTCGGGGACGCTCTTCTGCACCCACACGCGGCTGTGGAGGCTCAGCGCGAGGAGCGACCATCGCGGCGCGAGGATCGCGCGATAGAGCGACCCCGTGGGCCCGTCGGTGAGCAGCTCGAATGACGCCCACACGCCGTGAAAGGCCATGCGCGCGGCGCCGTCTTCGTCGACCACCTCGAGCGTCCCGGCGCGGTTGAGCGCCGCGCTCGGATCGAAGGACGCCGCGTCGCGCGCGGGGAGGCCCACGCGGACCTCGAACGTGTAGGGCTGCGAGAGCGCCTCCGTGCCGAAGAACGACCGGACGCGCGCCTCGGGCGGCAACACGCCGTCGGACAGAACCCTGAAGATGTCAGGCACCGCAACACCTCCCTCGTGATGATCGCTCGGCGTTGGCGCTGCGATCGGAGCGCGCGAGGATACGTCAGATCAATCGCTCACCGCGAGATGAAGAGCACCAGCGACGTCGCTTGCGTCCCCACCGCGGGCGTGAGGGCTCCCGTGACCGCGACCTCCGCGCCCGACGCGGGCGCCTCGATGGCCCCGAGGAACACCGTCGCCGCGACATTCCCGCGGTCCGTCGGGCCGTTCCATGAGCTGAGGCCGTAGAAGCTGCCGCCCTCGCCGAAGCGATGCGGTCGCGAGGTGGCCTCCTCGTTGAATCGCAGGCTCACGGAGTCTCTCCACGCGGGCGCGCCGTTCACCGACACGCTCACGTCTCCGTCGATCCGCCACGCGTCTTCGACGGGACCGTACGCGAGGTCGTAGCGGAGCCATAGACGCGCCGCGCCCGACACCGTCGCGCGGAGCGAGAAGGGCTCTCCGGGGCGCGCCTCGACGCGCGCGAGGGGTGTCTTTGGTCGCCGCATGACGATCAGCGCGACGGGCACCGAGAGGATCGCCGCGAGACCCGCCGCGACGTGCGCCCACGAGGGTTCCATTCAAGGGCTCCTGCGAGGAGGGAGTTCGAGGCCGAGCGCGCGGAGTCCGTCGCGCCAGAGCGTGTCTTGGAGCGCTTCGTAGAGCGACTTCATGCGCGCCCGCGAGCACGCGCCGTGCGCCCTGAGCGTCTCGTCGTCGGAGTCATCGCGCGCGCCCTCATCGGGTCCGAACACGGCGTCTTCGAAGCGCGCGAAGGCCGTCGGCAGCTCGGCCTGGAGCCACGCGAAGAGGTCGCGCGCGTCGGGGTCGTTGCGCACGTGCGAGAGCCACAGCCACCCGATGCGCGCGTGCGCGGCCTCGTCGCCGAGCACCAGCGCGAGGGCAGCGCGCACCGCGGGATCGCGCGCGTGCTCGCGGAGTTCGTGAAGGAGCGTGACCGAGAAGCCCTCACCGATGACCGAGAGCTCCAGCGCCTCGCGGCTCGCCTGCCAGCGAAGCGGAATGCGCGCGTCATCGGGCATCGTGGGGAGGTCGCGCGAGGGCGGCGACGGCGGCGCTCCGTACGCCTCTGCGAGCCGGTCGAAGAGCTCCGCGTGGCGCACCTCGTCGAGCGTCGCGCGCGTCACCATCGAGAGGAACGGAGCCTCCGCGCCCGCGCCCACGAGGTCGATGGCCCACGTCGAGAAGATCGCCACGGAGCACCGCTCGGAGTCCGCGCGCGCTCGCCACAGGGCCGCGATGCGCGTTCGAGACGTCTCATCGAGCGACGCGGCGGTGCACGCATCCCAGGGCACCGACGCGCGTCCCGACGACATGAGCCGCGCGTGCTCGCGGGTGAGCCATCCCTCGTCGAAGGGCGCGGCGGAGATCATGCGCGGGCGCGGCGACGCGGAGGTCTCGCGGCGCTCTGGGGCTTCGTGCGCGCGGGCACCGCACCGGGGAGCGGCGCGGGGCCGAGGTAGATCCCCGGCGGACGAACGGGCTCGGACTGCGCGTCGGGCGCGGGCTGCGGGGGAGGGGGTTGCGGCGGAGGCGGCGGCGGCGCGGGCGTCGATTGCGTCGGCGTGACGACGGGCGCGGCGGGGGGCGGGGTCTGCGTCTCGCGGCATCCGTCGGGCGCGGCGATGAGCAGCGCGGGGCCGAGCACGGCGTGGAGGGTCCGTCGGACGGAGCGAGGAGGCTTCGGGCGCTCGTCACGCATGGTGTTGCGCGGAGGGTATCGCGAAGGCGGGGGAGGCTGTCGAGGGGGGGTGGCGCGTTGCGGCGGTCGTTGCGACGGGAGCGTGCGCTGCGGTACACGTCTTCGGTCGCTCGGTGACGAAGTGCATCGACGCGGCGGAGGGTGTTGCTTCGTGCCGAAGCTCGTTCCGCTCTGGGTCGATACGCAGGAGTACCTGCTGGTTGCGTCGCAGGAGCTGCCCTCGCTGCGGCTGAACTTCCAGTTCGTGCCCCGGGCGCTCCGTTCGTCGCTCTTGCGCGCGCTCGTCTCCGACCGCTGGAGGCTCGCCTCGCTGCGCGCCCTCTGGGACGACGTCTTCGACCGCGGGCGCGCGGTGTTCCCCGACGGAGACGAGGCCCTCGTGGCGCGCATCGAGCGCGAGCTCCTCGATCAGAAGGGCGCGCTCACGCTCGTGCGGGTGATCCGCGACCAGGCGGCCTTCACCACCACGACCTCCGACGACGACGACGACGACACCACCGTCGAGACGCCGTCGCCCGACCTCCAGCTCATCTCCGTCGATCCGCACTTCGCGCCCGGTCGCGAGTCGCTCGAGATCGTCTACTCGATCAGGCACTATCAGGAGAGCGACACGGTCACGCTCGAGATCTCGTCGCCGCATCACGGGGGGCCGCTCTACAAGGTCGAGCTCCACGGCGCCGACAAGTCGAGCGGCGTGCACTCGTTCCTCTGGAACGGCAAGTCGAACGCGACGGGCCCCATGGCCGATCGCTTCATCCATCCCCTCCTCGCGCCCTTCAAGGTCAAGCTCACGGGCTCGCTCGGCCACAGCGGACAGAAGGACTTCACCGTGCTCTTCGCGGGCGTGCGCCTCGCGATGGGGCCGTGGGTTCCGCGCGACGACCGACCGCAGTCCGCCGATCGCCGCACCCACTTCGTGCAGCTCCGTCTCAACGAGCTCGGCTACCACGGCGGCCCTGTCACGGGTGCCCTCGACGACGCCGCGAAGAGCGCGATCAAGCGCTACAAGCGCTACCACACGCAGCTCTACACCGACACGACCGACGCCGTCACCGACGCCCTCGTCGCGCGCCTCGAAGCGGGCGACAACGTGCGCAACGCCTTCGACAACACGCGCTTCATCACGAAGGACGACGCGACCTCGAAGGTCTTCACCGACGCCGACCAGTACTACCGCCAGTACGCCGACCTCGTGTCGCCCGTGGTCAAGGTCAACCACGAGAAGGACTCGCTCGGACGCCCTGTTTTTCCGCTCAAGGCCGAGGTGCTGCTGCTCTCGAAGTACAAGGAGCTCGGCGACGAGGGCGCGGGCGTCTGGTCGCCCGAGGCCACGGGGCCGGTGCGCGTTCGCTGGTCGACGGAGGACCCTTCGGAAGACACCACGATCCTCCCCGACGGCACGGGCGCGGGCGTTCCCTCTCGGACGAAGCAGTACATCGACCTCGCGCTCGCCGTGGTGCCCGCGCCGGGCGACAACACCGCGGAGAAGTTCTCGGGCCTTCGAACGCAGGGCGCGATCGACCACCGCAAGTACTTCTTCAACGACACGGGCCTGCTCTCGTACGCCGTCGAAGACGACGGCGGAAACAAGGCGTGGATCACGCGCGCCCACGCCGATCCGTCGCTGCGAAAAGACCTCCTCGGCAGCGCGGTGATCCTCGCGCGGACGAGCTACATGGCGGGCGACGACTACCGCTTCGCCGTCGACCTCGACTTTCAGGGAGAGGCCAACAAGGGCTATCTCGACGGCATCTACGCGGGCAAGGAGCCGCTGCTCCACAAGCGCACGGGCGTGCTGCGCGTGTGGCGCAAGGCGCGCATCGGGGCGCACGTGCGCTGGGGCAGCCGCGACGAGACCGGCGAGGCGCTCTCGTGGGCGGCCATCGCGGCGCGCTTTCGCGAGGCGTACATCGAGTATCTGGGGCCGCAGCGGTCGCTCGTGCGCGACGACTTTCTCACGCTCTCGCAATACAACGGCATCGTGGCGGCCAACTGCACCAACGCGACCTACGTGGCCGCGGTGCAGGCCGAGGCGACGTCGGTGGCGAACGGCAACGCGGCGGCGCTCAACCTCGGGCGATACTGCGTGGATTTCCGCTCGGCGAGGCTGCCCGGAGAGACCATCGCGGCCTATGGGACGCGCCTCGGCAACACCATGGCCGCCATCTGGGGCGAGATCAGTCAGCAGGTGGTGAACCAGCTCGGCACGAGGCTGCGACCCAACTCGCCGCAGGGGCTCCTCGTGCTCGACTACAAGGTCATCTGCCCGACGCAGTGGCGCGCGGCCGGTGGCGTCGGCGACGTGCCCGCGGGGCGCTCGGCGTGGGCCGACAAAGACGGCATCACGATGATCGAGATCGACCTGCCGATGGATCAGGACACGCTCATGGCCCACGAGATCGGCCACAACCTCTACCTGTCGCACTGGGAGGTGCCCGCGGCGGACTTCTATCGCCGCCCCATCGACCACGACCAGAACGACCACAACTGCATGATGAGCTACGCGTGGAACATCACGTCGCGGCCGACGCTCGCCGGCAACGGCTGGCTCTTCCTCGGGCGCTTCTGCGGCAAGTGCAACCTCAAGCTCCGCGGGTGGGACCTCACCCCCGCCGAGCTCCCCGCGCAGTCGTGAAGGGAGAGACCCCATGAGCGTCATCGTAGAGCTCGCCTGGGCCGACGACGGCCTTGACCTCGCATGGCGCGCGGGCCACGCGCTGCGCCTCCCGCTGCGACTCATCAGCGCCTCCGCGGGCGCTCGCGCGATGATCCGCATCGACGAGCCCTCGAAGCACCTCGCCTTCGAACTCACCGCCGCCGACGGCACCACGAGCTCGTTCACGGGCCGTGATTTCATGGCCCTCGCGGGCGATCCCACGCACGAGGGCGTCGCCATCACCGACACGCTCCCCGCGGGCGCGTCGTGGGTGTTCACGCACTCGCTCGACGCGTGGGCCGAGCCTCCCGCACGCGGCCGTTACGTGCTCCGCGCGCGCTACACCACGCCCGACGGAGAGGTCGCCGAGACGCCGCCGCGCAACGTCGACGTCATCCCCGCGGAGCACATCGCCAGCGGTCACGCGCGCATCGCGTCGAGCGGCCTCTACCTCGCGCACGCCCTCGCCACGCCGACCACCGTGTCGCTCCGCATCGCGGGGTACGCCGCGCCGCGCGGTCCCTCGTTCGCGTTCGACGCGTGCGCGTGGCCCGGTGCGGGGCGTGTCGCCGTCGCGCAGCACGCGTTCTCGCCGAGGGTCGATCCGCCGCTGCCCGCGTTTCGCTACTGGGCCGTGTGGCAGGGCGACGGACGCCTCGGCGGCGCGCGCGTCGATCACCAGGGCAACGTCGAGGCGCGCTTCGAAGTGCCGCTCGCCTTCGACGCGAGCGCTCGCATGCTCGAGCCGGTGCAGTTCGAAGACGGCTCGATGCGCGTGCCCCTCTACGAGTGCCCCGGGGGCTCACCGCGCGTCGTGTGGATCCACGTCGACGCCGCGGGTCAGTGCGCCGTCGCGGGCGCGCAGGCCCTCGTGCCGGGCGCGGAGCTCGTTCGCGTGAGCGCCTTCGCGAATGGTGTCGTCGTGGTGCTCTGGGTCGACGCCGCGCGACGCACGCTGCTGGGAATGCCCGCGCGCACGACGCCCGTGATCGATCCGCCCGCGGTGCTCGCGCGCTTCGATGACGCCGAGGTGCTGTGGTTCGACGCCGTCGACGGACGCCGCGGCGTGACCGCCCTCATCGTTCAATCCGAGACCCTCGTGCGCGCGCAGCGGCTCCGCGTGTGGCGCGCGGCGCCCGGCGACCTCACGTCGCTCGGCGAGGTCGTGTGGAGCGGCGCTCCGACCACGTCGGTGCGCGCCGCGGTGCTCCCGCTCGGCGGCGCGGCGGTGAGCGTTCGCGAAGGGGACGACGCGCTCCACCTCGCGCGCCTCGACGGCGGCGAGTGGAGCCGCGTGACGGGCGCGAAGTGCGGCCTCGACCACGGCGTCACCGCGGGCCCGTACGGTCCCATCGCGTGGGGTGACGACGGCGTCGAGGGGCTGCGCTTCGCGAGCGGCGCTGGTCCCTGATCGCGACGCTTCGGAGCTCTACCCATGCGTGACGTACCGCTCGAACACGTCGAAGCCAGCGGTCTTCTGGAGCCCGTCGCGAGCGGCGGCGACGACGAGCGCTGCTGGCTCGACTGCGACCTCGCGTCGCTCGCGGAGCATCGCATCGGCGACGCGACCGATCCCCGCGCGCTCACCGCGGAGCGACGCGAAGACTGGCTGAAGCGCGCGACGCTCGAAGGCTCGTGGTCCGTCGACGATCGCAACAAGTACGGCCGCTGCTACTGGCTCCTCGACGGGGCTGAGCGCGTGGGCACCATCGCACTCACGCGCATGGTCTACGGCTTCTCTGACACGCGCGTGTCGAGCCTCTACGTGTTTCCTTCGAAGCGAGGGCGCGGCCACGGACGACGCGCGCTCGAACGCCTCGCCGCGTCGCTCGGTGAGGAGGGCTTCGGGTATCGCCTCGACACGTGCTGGGCGTGGCAACGGACCGTGCGCTTCTATCTCCGTACGGGCCATTGGATCTACATGTGGAAGCGCGACCTCACGTTCTGCACCGAGCACGGCGCGCCGAGGCCCATCATCGAGGTGAGCGACGGAGTTGTAACGCTCTCGGCCGAGGCCGACGGAGAGCGCGTCGTGCTCGCGTCTGCGCGCACGCAGGGCGATCGCCTCGAAATCGACGAGACGCGCCCCGACACATGGAAGGGCACGCCCTTCGAGTCGGTGGCGTGGCACGCGCTGTCGACGCTGTCTCTCGCGCTCGCGCTCGAAGGCCGTCCCCTCGTGCGTTCGCAGCAAGCGTGGGACGACGCCCGCGGCTCCGACGGCGGACCGCCCGAGTCGCTCGCGCAGAAGATCGAGGTGTGGGAGGCCTTCGATCGCGCGCAGGGGTGGCGCGTCGAAACCCCTAGAATCCCAGGGCTCGCGTATCCGACCTGGGCCGAGTTCGAAGCGCGGTGGGAGGCCGAGCGCGAAGCCTTCGAAGCCGAGCTCGCGGCCAACGGCGGCGTGATTTACGCCGAGCCGCGCGAGAAGAAGACCTGAACCCCGCGACGGGTTCGCGAGCTCAGAACGAGCCGGCGACCCCGACGTTCGCGCCGTCACCGCGAGGCCCGACGAGCAGCGTCACAGCGGGCGGCGCGCGACGGGGCGCGGTGATCGCGAGCACGAGGCCCGTGACCGCGAGCGCAGCGCCGACGCCGCCCGCGACGAGTGAGATCGTGCCGAAGGTCTCACCGCGAGACTTCAGGTCGAGCGTCGAGGGCGCACACTGCGAGGCGCTGTAGCACGCGCTCGAAGAGACCGTGGAGCGCGCGTCGAGGTAGAGCCCCGCGAACACACCCGAGGCCGCGAGCGAGACGCCTGCGCCCACGAAGAACCACGGCGCGAGCGACGGCGCGCGTTGCGTCACGGGCACCGGCGCGGCGCTCCCATCGAGCATCGGGAGCTCGACGGCGACGGAGGTCATCACGCCCTGCGGCGCGTCGATCGCGCGATCGAACGAGACCCTCCCCGGCGCGGCGACCTCGACGCGCACCGCGCCCGCGTGCACGCCGATGGGATCGCGGATGTACTCGGGCTCGACGTCGCGGCCCTCGACGCGCGCGCTGAGTCCCGCGGCTTCGGCGGGGAGGCGCAGCTCGACGCGGGCGACGCGTCCATCGAGGCGACGGAGCAGTCGCTCGCACGCGGTGATGGTCTCCGCGCGGGCGTTCCCGGTGAGCGTCTCGGCCTCGCGGACGCAGCGCACGCCGCTGTTCCACGCGTCGATGAGGGCCCCCGTGGCGACCTGCTCCTCGGCGATGAAGCGACGGAGCTGCGGCACCATGCGCAACCCTCCCGCTTGCAGCGCGAGGGAGAGCGCGCCCGCGTGGTCGCCCGTATTTCTGAGCCTCCACGCGTCGGCGATCGACTGGCGGCGCGCGTCTTCGCTCGACTGCGCGCGCGCGGTGGCTGCGGTCGACGCGAGCACGAAGGCGGCGGCCGTCACCGCGCGAAGCCTCACGGGATCTCGTACTCCCCGCGCGGCGCCACGCGCTGCTGCGGCGGCGCCTCGATCGTGTTCGCGTGCGATGCGTTCACGGTGCCGCGCGGTCGAACGCGCACGTCGCTCCGCACGCGCGGCGTCGCCACGACCCGCACGCGAGGACGCTCCGTACGCGCCGCAGCGGGTTGCGCGACGGGCTGCTCCGCGGGCTGTTCGACGGGGGCAGCGACAGGGGGCTCGACGGGCTGTTCGACAGGCGCAGCAACGGGCTGCGCGACGGGCGCCGCAATGGGCTGCGCGACGGGGGCTGCGACGGGCGCTGCAACAGCGGTCTGAACAGGTCGCGCGACGGGCGGGGGCGCGGGCGCCGACGTCGGCGTGGCGGGCGCGCGCGTGGCCGTGTGCGTCGCCGTGGGCGCTGCGCGCGTGATCGCGACGACGATGACCACGGCGACGAGCGAGAGCGCCGCGAAGCCCGCGATGAACACGCCCTTGCGTGAGGGAGGCGGCGGCGCGTCGGTCGTCGAGGCGGTCCACTCGACGGGCGTCGAGGCGCCCTCGGGCGGCAGGCTCTCGACGAGGCGCGGAGGGTCGAGCACCGTCTTGTTGAGGTCGTCGGCGCGCGACGTCCGATCGGGGCGAACGGAGAGGAACTCGCTCGCAGGGAGGCGCGTCTCGACGGTGCGCTCCTCGGAGGGATCGAAGTCGAGCGGCGAGAGGTGCGGTCCGCGCTCGGCGCTTCGAAGCGCTTCGAGAAAGGCGCCCATCGACGCGGGGCGGTCTTCGATGCGGCGCGAGAGCGCGCGGTGAACGACGTCGGCGATCGCGCGAGAGACCTCGGGCGCGACGACGTCGAGGCGCTGCGGGTCTTCGGTGGCGATGCGGAGCACCAGCGCGCCGTAGTTGGGCGCCACGAAGGGGCGCGTCCCCGAGAGCGTCTCGTAGAGCACCACGCCCATCGCCCACACGTCGACCTCGGCGCCCGCGCGCACGCCGCGGACCTGTTCGGGAGACATGTACGCGGGCGTCCCGATGGGCTCGCCGGTCATGGTCAGATGGCTCGTATCCGCAGGGTCTTCGGCCACGCGCGAGGTGCCGAAATCGATGAGCTTCGGCACCATCACGCCGTCGGCGCCGCGCGACAGGAAGATGTTCCCGGGCTTCACGTCGCGGTGCACGACGCCCGCCCGATGCGCCGCTTCGAGGGCCGACATCACGGGCCCGAGGATCGACATGGCCTCGGCGTAGGGCAGCCTCTTTCGCTGCTTGAGCACGTGCCGCAGGTCGTCGCCGAGCAGCAGCTCCTCGACGATGTAGAGCGCGCCGCCGTCGCCGTCTTGCCCCATGTCGAACACGTCGACGATGTTGGGGTGCTTCACCTGCGTCGCGGCCTGGGCCTCGCGCAAGAAGCGCTCGACGAGACCCGTGACGTGCGTCCGGTCGCTGCGGAGCATCTTCATCGCGACGCGACGGCGCGTCCACGCGTGCTCGACCTCGTAGACCGCGCCGTGCCCGCCCACGCCGATGCGACGCACGACGTGGTAGCGACCGGCTACCGTCGCGCCGATCCACGGGTCGCTCTGGCTCTGGGGGTCTTCTGACACGTTGAAAACCAGCGTCGCGTGCGAACAGAAGGGGGGGAGTGAGGCGGCCGCGCCCCACGTGCCCGCGACCCTATCACAGTTCTCCCCGGCGCCGTGTCACCGCCGGGACGCGCGCGACCTGCGTTCTTCGAAGATGGTTGCCCCGCACGTCGGTGTCGAAGGGCGCGTCGTACCAGGCCACCGCTTCGACCATGCCCTCAGGGACGTTTCCGCGCCCCGGGTCGCCCAGGAGCACCAGGGCCCCCCGTCGCGCGAGGCCCCCGAGCCACGCGAGCACCCGCTCCGAAAGCTCGGCGTCGTAGAACATGTCCCCCGCCAGCACGACCTCCCACGACGGATCGTCGCGGCCGATGAGGTCGTCGGTGGTGACCTCCAGCGCGACGCCGTTGAGCCCCGCGTTGACCTCCATCGCGACGGCCGCCACGGGGTCGATGTCCGACGCGATCACCCGCCGCGCGCCGGCCTTCATGGCCGCGATCCCCTCGACGGCCCCGCCTGCGCCGAAGTCGAGCACGGTGCGTCCCGCGACGAGCGAGGGGTTGTCGAGAACGTGCCGCGCGAGGCTCTGTCCGCCGGGCCACGCGAAGGCCCAGAAGGGCGTCTCCCAGCCCATCGCGTGCACCTCCTCTTCGCGCATCGACCAGAGGCGGCACTCGTGCGTGATGAGCCGCATCTCGACCTCGGGGCAAAGCCACGGTCGCGCGGTCACGGTGTAGTCCCACACCCTGCGCTCAGACTCCGCGCGGCTCACGCCGAAGCCTCATCCTCGGCGACCTGTTCGATGGGGATTCTCACGCGGAAGATGGTCCCTCCGCCCGCGCGGGCGATGACCGAGACGTCGCCGCCGTGGGCCTGCGCGATGTGCTTCACGAGCGCGAGGCCGATGCCCGATCCGCGCGCGCCCGAGGAGTTCGCTCGGCGCCCGCGGTAGAAGCGTTCGAAGATGCGCCGGGCGTCGTCGGGGTCGATGCCGGGGCCGCGGTCTTCGACGTCGAGGGTGAGGTCGCGCTCGACGGCGCGCACGCGCACCACCACCTCGTCAGACTCGCCCGCGTACTTCACCGCGTTGTCGAGGAGGTTGAAGAGCAAGAGCTGCAACGCGCGCTCGTCGAGGCGCGTGCGCGGAAGCCCTTCCGCGATGTCGGTGACGAGCTTCGGCCGCTCGGTCACCACGCGGTAGCGAAACATCTCGACGCCGCGAAAGATCACGCTCCCGAGGTCGCCCATCGAGAACTCGTAGGAGGTGCGTCCGCGCTCGAGGCGCGCGAAATCGAGCACGTTGTCGATGAGGGCCGTGAGCCGCTCGCTCTCGCGCACGATGATGTCGAGGTACTGCCGCCGCTTGTCGGCCGAGGGGACGCGGTCCGTCGCGAGCATCTCGCCGAACATTCGGATGAGCGAGAGCGGGGTCTTGAGCTCGTGCGAGACCGTCGCGATGAAGTCGCTCTTGAGCTGATTGAGGCGCTCCTCTTCGCGGGCGACGAAGGTGAAGAACACCACGCCCACGAGGATGACCACGAGCGAGAGTCCCACGTAGCTCGCCTCGAGGAGCTGGCGGCTCCGCTCGCGGGCCTTGATCTCGGGGTCGTCGCGCGGCACCGCGGCGATGCGCCACTTGTAGAGCGTCGTGGGGAAGCGCGCCGACACGAGCTCTCCCGCCGAGGCGAGCGAGCGGCCGTAGAGCGTGCGGTTCTGGTCGTCGGTGACGTTGAAGCGGCCGCGGGCGAGGGGGTCGTCGAAGAGCTTCGGGAGCACCTCGCGGCGCACGAACTCGAGGTCGGTCTCGATGACCACGAAGTACCGACGCCCCGCGGATTCGCCGACGAAATAGGTCACCAGCGACCACTGTCCGAGCGCGGTGCCGTGCCAGTGGCGGTGCTCGCCCACCTGCTGATCGCGGAGGTGAAGCTCCGCGCGCAGGCCCGATTCGAAGAGGACTCTGAAGCGCTCGGCGTCGTCGGGGGTTGTGCGAGAGACGACCCGCAGCGGACGCTCCTGATGGTCGAGCACGAGCACGGTGCGAGCGGTCGGGGCGACGCGGTCGGCGAGGGCGGGCCAGCGGGCGGCGAGCACGTCGAGGTCGTCGGGGTCGACGAGGTGGATCACCGCGTTGTCGGCCGCGATGATCATGGCCTCGACGCGGTCGAGCTTCTCCCTCACGAGGAGCACCGTGGAGTCGATCACCGAGCGCTCGCCGAGGCGCTCGAGGGCGGCCGTCGTGCGCCACGTCCACCAGCCGAGGAAGCTCGACGCCGCGACGATGGCCGCGAGCAGCATCCAGCGGGCGAGGACCTTTGCGCGGGGTCTCACGGGCGTCGGTGCCCTCAGTACCACCGCGCGCGACGCCACCGCAAACGGGGGCTTCAGCTGCCGAAGACTTCAGCGCCGCGGCGTGAGTTTCACCGAGAACTCCCCCGGCGTCTGGGTGTAGCGTTGCGGGTCGCTCCCACACCCCCTCTGCGACACGACTCCATCCCTCTGCGCACGCACTGGCGAAGCACCGATGACCGCCTACGATTTCGAAGCGACCTTCCGTGAGTTCCGCGACGCCGCGTGGGTGTCGACGGCGACGCGCGCGAGGCGTCAACGCTGGCTCGACGTGCGCGACGAGGCGCACGGCCGCTGGGCCCGCACGCTGGCCCGACGCGCGCGAAACCTCCCCTACGTCAGCGCGGTGCTCGACTCGCTTTTGCCCTACGCCGACACCGAGGAGAACCTCAGCCTCGGGCGCTGGCGCCACCCCTCGTCGACGCTCTCGCTCGACCTCCGCGCGTGGTTCGCGCACGAGTCGTGGGCCTCGGCCGAAGACTGGCCCCTCGCGGCCTGGTCCATCGTGCAGCTCATCGAGCGGAGCCTCCTGTGCCCCGAGCGCCTCGCCGAGCTCTGCGAGCGCTTCGCCCGCGGCGTCGCCGCGAAGGGGATCCAGTCGTCGCTCGTCTCTCCGGTGCTCAACGCCCTGGTGCCCGAGCGCTTCAACGTCGTGAACTCGGCCTCGCTCGCCGCGCTGCGGGCCTTCACGGGCGTGCCCTGGTCGCCGCGCATCGAGACGTATCCCAAGGCCAACGCCGCCGTGGCGGCCTTCGTGCGAGATCACCGCGCCGCGCTCGATCCGCTCTGCGTCGACGGGTATCGCCGCGGCGACGTGTTCGACATGTTCGCGCGGTGGTTCCTCGCGCGCGCGCCCGAGGTGCTCGCGGAGCCCTGGGAGCTCGCGAAGATGCCCGCGTCGGAGGGGCGCCTCGCGTGCTGGAAGGTCGCCCCCGGCGATCGCACGCAGCGCTGGTTCAAGTGCCTCGCCGACGAGTCGATGGGCTTCGAGTGGCCCGAGCTCGGCGACCTCACGGCGCTGCCCCGCGAGGCATTTCTCGCGCGCGTGAAGGAGCTCGCCGTCGAGCGCGCGGCCTACCGCAACACGGGCGTCGAGCAGCTCTGGGACATCGCCCACGCGGCGCTCGGTTCGCTCTTCGTCGCAGCCCGCGGTCGCACGCTGGTGCTCGGCGTGGGACGCATCGCGGGCCCCTATCAGTTCCACGCGGGCGTAGCCTTTCCGCATCAGGTCCCGGTGGACTGGTTCGATCCTGGCGAGCGCCTCGTGAACGAGCTCGGCTGGGGGCCGAGCATCGTGGCGCTCGATCCCCGCTGGGTCGAAGACGCGCTCGACCTCTCAGACTCGGGCGTCCACGGAGACGGAGAGGTCGAAGACCTCCACGCCGAGCCGACGGCGCTCGACGTGGCCGTCGGGCAGAGCGAGCCCGCCACAGACGTCCTGGGTGTGGCCGCGATCCCTGTGGTGAAGCCGGGCGTGTTCAGCGCGCCGACGCTGCACCTCGAGCGCGATGGCGACGGAGAGCTCGTGGTCGTGGCCGCGCCGAGGCGCTCCCCGCCGTCGCAGTCGCCGCGGTCGGTGCATCCCGCGAGCGCGCCGTCGGCGCCGATGCCCGCCGTCGAGCGCAAGGTCACCGGACCCGTCGCCGCCGCGGAAGGCGCGCAGCGTCGCGAGAACGCGTCGCGCGAGTCGGAGCTCGCGTCGCTCGCGCGCCTCGTCGAGGAGACGAGCTACGGCGAGGCGGAGCTCCGTCGCTGGGTCGAGGCCGTGCGACGCAAGGGCCAGGCGATCATCACGGGCCCCACGGGCACGGGAAAGACCTTCCTCGCGCGTCACCTCGCGCGTCACCTCTCGCGCGGTGGCGCGGTCGAGCACCTCCAGCTCCACGCGGGATGGCGCTACGAAGATTTCGTCGAGGCGCAGTCGAACGGAGCGCGCGTCCCGGGCCGTCTCCTCGAGTTCATGGAGCGCGCCGCGGCGCTCGACGGACCCTCGGTGCTGGTGCTCGACGACCTTCACCGCGCCGACCTCGCGCGCGTGCTCGGCGAGTCGCTCCACGCGCTCGAGTATCGCGGCCAGCCCGTGCGCCTCGCGAGCGGCGCCGAGCTCACGATCCCGCGCGAGCTCTACGTGATCGGGACGATGAACGCGAGCGAGCGCACGATCACGGTGGCCGACCAGTCGCTGCGCCGCCGCTTCGCCTTCGTGGCGCTCCCGCCGCGCTACGACGTGCTCTCGCGCTACCTCGCGGCGCGCGGCTTCGACGCCGACGGGCTCATCGAGACGCTGCGCGAGATGAACGACGCGCTCGGCGTCGACGCGCCCGTGGGCACCGCGCACTTCTACCGCGACGACCTCGCCGAGGTGCTCGAAGACGTGTGGACGCACGAGGTCGAGGCCCACCTCGAGCATCACCTCCGCAGCGAAGACCGCGTCGCGCCATTCCGCTGGAACAGCGTGAAGAGCAGGGTGACGGGCCCTACGCTCTGACCTGTTCCTTCATCCCGAGGAGGGTGAAGAGTCGGCGGAGCGCGTCGAGGTCGTCGATGGCGACCTTCTCCTCGACGATGCGGATGTACTGCCCCTCGCGGAGCTGGATGACCGTGCGCTTCACGGTCTCGACGTCGAGTCCCGCGCGCGCCGAGAGCTCGAGGGGCGTGACCGAGACCTGCGCGCTGCCGGTGGTGCGTCCGACCTCGCCCGCGAGCCGAAGGAGCGCGTTGACGACCTTCGACTGGTTGTCGCGCAGGAGCATGTTCTCGATCTGGTCTTCGGCGTCGCGGAGCCGCCGCACGAGCTGCTGGACGAGCCTCGTGGCGACGGCGGCGCTGCCCGAGAGCAGCACGTTGAAGGTGTCGGGGTCGAGGGCGAGCACGACCACGTCGGAGAGGGCCACGGCGCTCGACGTCCGCTGCATGTTGGGCAGGAGCGCGCCCTCGCCGAAGAGGTCTCCCTGACGGAGGATCTGGAGCGAGCGCTCGACGGCGCGCACGCGCTTGACGATGCGCACGCGGCCCTCCTGGAGCATGAAGACCTCGCGCGCGGGGTCACCCTCGCGAAAGATCACGTCGCCGTTGCTATAGCGGCGGCCGAAGTGCTCGAGGAGTCGGTCGCGCTCCGCCGCAGAGATCTCGGTCATGGAGTTGGTGCGACGGTTCTACACGACCGGGCCGAGGCTCGAAAGCCTCACACCGCGGCGAGAGAAGAGCGTTGACATGGTGCGCGAGATGGGTAGAGTCGCGCCCCCGTTGCCGATGTAGCTCAGTCGGTTAGAGCAGGGGAATCATAATCCCAAGGTCGTCAGTTCAACTCTGACCGTCGGCACCACAGAAAGCCCTTCGCAAGAAGGGCTTTCGTGTTTCGAAGGGG
>JBPOHC010000485.1:0-27546 GCA_052035985.1 Myxococcota bacterium
TCAGAGCGGATAGCGCGCCGAGCAGGCGCCCACCTCGCCGCTCGACGGGAGCGACGACGAGTGGATCCACCCGCGCGAGGTGCACTGGTACCACACGCGGTCGAAGCGGCTCTGCACGCACACGCCGACGCGCTCGTCGCGCTGGCGGGTGGAGCTGAAGCACGTCGCGGCGGACGTGGGCTGCGTGGGCGCCGCGCCGCCGAGGGGGAAGGTGCCGTTGCAGGCCCCGTGCGTTCCCCGTCCGTCGCGCCAGAGGCCCGTGACGCACTGGTACCAGCGGTTGTCGGCGCGGCTCTGCACGCAGGCGCGCTCGCTCATCTCGCGGTTGAGCGTCGACGACCAGCAGTTGTTGCTCGCGGCGGCGCCCTGCACCGAGCCCTGCGAGCCGGCGGGGCGCTCCCAGTGCCAGATCTCGCTCGGCACGGTGCGGCGGAAGCCGAAGCGCGCGCCGTTGTTGTTGAGCCAGTTGTGAACGCCCGCGCCGCGGGTGTTGAGGTCGAGCGCGAGGCCGCTCTGGTGGTTCGAGTAGCCCGGTCGCGCCGCGAGGTTTCCGCGGCCCGAGAGGTAGAGGTTGTAGAGGTAGCGCTGCTGCTCCATCGTGCGCCAGCCGCTCACGATCTGGATGTGAACGCCCGCGGCGGCCGCGGCGGCTTTCATCTGTCGGTACGCCTCGGCGGTGCGGTACTCGACGAGCTTTCCGTCGACCTCGGTCACGCAGATCGAGAGCGGGCGCCCGCCGGAGTAGCCCGTCGCGGGGCGGCACGCGGTGGTCGCGTCGACGTGCACCGCGGTGCCCTCGCCCGTGTCGATGACCGCGTTGGTGTCGAGGCGCGGGGCGAGTCCCTCGATGGGGCCGTCGACGTCGGAGGAGGGCTCGGTGGTGTGATCCTCGGAGGCGAGCGGGTCGATGGAGCCCATGTACTGCTCGCGCTCGGTGATCGGCGAGTCGGGGATCGCGTTCTGCCCCTCGCTCGGGATCGTCGGATCGGTGTCGGGGGCGCAGCCCGCGAGGAGCGCGACGCCGAGGATCATCCATGCCGAGCGGGTCAAGTGGTTTCGCATCTCCGTCGCTCTCCGTCGTGGCGCTGTGGGGGCGCCGTCCGAGGGATCACAGTGCAGTTCACAGGCCACCGAGGGAGAGCGTTTGGAATCCCAACGATTCGCCGTGATTGCGCGGAGCTCTGTCGGCGGGGGAAGCGGCGCGCGGTGGGGGTGTCGACACGAGTGACCACCCTCGCGCACGAAAGCGGATCAGAGTCGTGACCAGCGGCGGTCAGCCGCGGGCGGGGGGCGTGAGCCCGAGGCGGGCCATGACGAGCTTCATGTCGGCCCACGTGTCGCCCTTCGCTTCGGGCGTGCGGAGGAGGTACGCGGGGTGCCACGTCGGCAGCACGGGGATGCCCTCGTAGCTGTGCCAGCGGCCGCGCATGCGCGTCATCGAGTCCTTGCTGTCGAGGAGGAAGCCCACGGCGGTGCGTCCGAGCGCGACGATCACCTCGGGGCGCACGAGGTCGAGCTGACGCACGAGGAAGGGCGAGCACGCGCGCATCTCGTCGGGCTCCGGCGTGCGGTTGTTGGGCGGCCTGCACTTCACCACGTTGCAGATGTAGACCTCGTCGGGCGAGAGCCCCATCGCGGCGATGATCTTGTCGAGGAGCTGCCCCGCGGGACCCACGAAGGGCAGGCCCTGACGGTCTTCCTGCTCGCCGGGACCTTCGCCGATGAAGCACAGGCGCGCGAAGGGATTGCCGCGCGAGAACACCGTGTTGTTGCGCTTCTGCACGAGGCGACACGAGGTGCACGCGACGACCTCGCCCTGGATCACCTTGAGCGCCGCGATGCGAGCCTCACCCTCGACGGGCGGGCCCTTGATGCGCGGGGCGTCGGGCGTCGCGGAGGTGTCGGTGAAGAGCGGTCGCACGATGGTGACCGGAGGCTTCGGCGCGGCGCGAGGAGGCTCCGCGGAGACCGGCGGCGCGTTGGGATACGTGACCGCAGGCGGCGCGACGGGAGGCGGGGGAGGGGAAGGCTCCGTCGCGGGCGACTGCGCTGCGACGGGCTGCGCTGCGACGGGCTGCGCTGTGACGGGCTGTGCTTGCGGGAGCTCGATCGTCGGCGCGGGCAACGAGCCCGCGTGCGGGAGCTCCGTGACGCCGAGGTCGCGCTGCCACGCGATGTGCGCGACGAGCGCGCGCGTGAGCTCGGTGAGGTCGTCGCGGGGAGAGTCGGACATCGGTCGATTCCTAACACCCCGCGGTCGCGATGGGCCACTCTCGGGCGTCACGTCGCCTCGCGCGCTCGCAGAACGCCCTCGCAAATGAAGCTCTCACGCCGCGCCCTCCTCGCCCTCTTCGCGCTCGCCTCGTGCCGCGCCGACGGCGGCGCGCAGAGAGCGCCCGCGGGCAGGGAGCGCGACTGGCGACTCGCGGGCGTGCGGCTCCACACGGTCTCGCTCGGCGCGCGACGGAGCCCCGTGCGCTACGCGATTCACGGCGGACCCGGTCTCGATCACGCGTACCTCCGCGTGGGCTTCGACGCGCTCGCGAGCGACGCCGCGCTCGTGTACGTCGACCTCCGCGGGCACGGTCACTCGTCGTCGCCGCCCGACGCCGACGGGTACACGGTGTCGGCCGCCGCGGACGATCTCGCCGCCCTCGTCGCCGCGCGCGGAGATCCGCCCGTCGACGTGATCGCCCATGATTTCGGCGCCGCCGTGGCGGTGTCGTTCGCGGCGCGGCACCCCGAGCTCACGCGGCGCCTCGTGCTCGTGTCGCCGTTGAGAGACGCCGCGCAGGTGAGGGCCGTCTCGGCGCGGTCGCGGGAGGCCCTGGGCGAGCGCGGGTGGAGCCAGGTGCTCGCGCTCACGACGCCGCAGGGGACGCTGCGCGACGCGCGCTCGGTGCCGGCGCTGTTTCGAAGGCTCGGGGTGATGTGGTGGCACGCGCCGCCCTCCGACGCGACGATCACCGCGATGACCCGTTCGCTGGTGTATCGCGCCGACAGCGACGCGAACTTCCTCCAGGACGTGCTGCGCTGGGACTCGCGGCTCGTGGCGCGAGAGGTCAGGGCGCCGGTGCTCGTGGTGGCCGGGGCGAGTGACAGAACGTTCCTCCCGTCGGAGTCGCGGGCGCTGGCCGAGGCGCTGCCCCACGGGAGTTTTACGGTGATCGAGGGCGCGGGGCACCTGCCCTTCGTCGAGCGACCGCGGGAGTTTACCGTTGCGGTCGAGCGATTTCTCGCGCCTTGAAGCGCTCGCGCGCGAGGCGATGCGCGAGCGTGTTGACGCGCCGAAAGCGAACGGGATAGCTTCGCGGCTGGTCTTGCGCGGCCGCGTTTCGATGCGTCGTGCGTGAGGGAACGAGAGGTCGACGAGCGTGCCGAGTCAACCCGTGCGCATGGAGATGTTCGGCGAGACGAACGTCGGCATGAAGCGCACGCACAACGAAGACAACTACGCCATCATCCCGGACGAGAATCTCGTCATCGTCGCGGATGGGATGGGCGGCCACGCGTCAGGCGAGGTCGCTTCAAAAATGGCCGTCGACGCGCTCAAGGAGTTCTTTGAAGCCACGGCGAAGGACCCCGACGCCACGTGGCCCTACAAGATGGACAAGGCCCGGAGCTACGAGGAGAACCGCCTCGTCACGGGGGTGAAGCTCGCGAACCTCAGGATCTTCGAGCAGGCGCAGCGCGAGCCGCGCTTTCGGGGGATGGGCACCACCATCGTGGTGGTGGCCGCCGTGCGCGAGGGGCTCATCATCGGCCACGTCGGCGACTCGCGGGTCTATCGCCTGCGCGAGGGCAAGATCGAGCAGATGACCGAGGACCACTCGCTCCTCAACGACTACCTCAAGATGCGCAAGCTGACCGAGGAGGAGATCGCGAACTTCCCCCACAAGAACGTGATCGTGAGGGCGCTCGGGATGAAGGAGGTGGTCAAGGTCGACGCGCGCGTCGAGCAGCCGCACCCGGGCGACGTCTTCCTCCTCTGCTCCGACGGCCTCTCGGGCCCCGTGAGTGACCCGGAGCTCCTGCGCATCGTCGAGGAGTCGAAGAACGACCTCAAGACCGCCGCGTCGAGGCTCATCGCCAAGGCCAACGAGAACGGCGGCCCCGACAACATCACCTGCTGCCTCGTCCGATGGCTCGGCGAGCCCGGCGCGCCCTTCCGCGCCTGATCGTCGCGGCCTCGCGATTCTCCGTGGCGCTCCGCTGCGCCGCGGCTTGACCTCTCCTCAATCCTGTCGTTCCAATGGTTCCGCGAGCGCCCGTCGAGGCTTCGCAGGGAGAACCTTCGTCGTCATGCGCTCGCCCGGCTCACGCTCCTCTCGCCCGCTCGGTGTCATCGCGCTCCTCGCGCTCTGCGCCGCGGCGTGCGCCCCCGCCAACGGGATCATCCAGGTGCCCGCGGCCGACGCCTCCCGCGACGGCGCCGCCGACGCGCGCGTCGACGCCGCGCGCACCGACGTCCCCCGCGATCAGCCCTCGATCGACGCCGTCACCGACCGGCCCGCGTACGACGTGACGCCCCTCGATCGCCCGGGGCTCGACGCGCCCGACGGCCGCGACGCCGTCGTCGACACCACGCCCGTCGACACGGGCCCGCCCCGCTGCGGCGCGGGCATCGACACCGACAGCGACGGCCTCACGAACTCCGAGGAGTGCGCGCTCGGCACCGATCCCTTCGTCGCCGACTCCGACCGCGACGGCGTGCTCGACGGGCAGGAGGTGGGCTACCCCCGCGGCTGCCTCTCTCCCTCGTCGGCGATGCAGCGCCGACCGCCGCCCGCGTGCATGACCGACGCGGAGTGTCGCGCGGGCGAGCGCTGCTCGGGCCTCGATCCCCGGGCGAGAGACACCGACGGCGACGGCGTCGACGACGGCCTCGAAGACCGCAACCTCGACGGCATGATCGACGCGGCGCACGGCGAGACCGACCCCCGCCTCGCGGACTCCGACGGCGACGGTCGCAGCGACGGCATGGGCGGCCTCGAGATCTGCCGACCGACGGGACTCGCCACGGTCACGCAGCTCGGGCTCCCTGGCGCCAACGTGCAGGTCGGCTTCGACCCGCGGTGGACGGGCGCTCGCCGCGTCACGGGCACCATGATGCGCGGGCGTGATGCTCGAAGACCCGGCGACCAACATCGCGGGCGCGACCTTCAACCTGCCCACGACGGGCGACATCCGCGCCGAGGCGACGCGCGTCGAGACCATCGTGCTCGCGGGGCTCGGCGCGGGCGCCACGCCCGTGATCGTGGGCCGCGCGTTCACCACGCACGAGATGAACGAGGGGATCACGTCGACGTACCGCGTGGCCCGCGCCACGAGCGCGAGCGTGCTGCGAGACGCCGTCGCGGTGCCCATGCTCGGCGTGGCCGTGACCGCGGCGCCCGCGCCCGTGGGGGCCTCGACGGAGTTCCTCATCGACGTCACGACGGTGCGCCGCTCGATGGGGACGCTCGGCGTCGGCACCACCGACGTGATGGTCACCGTCGCGCCGCGGGTCGAGTACGAGAACCCCGCGCGCGACACGGCCATCCGTTCGAACGACCTCGTCAACGCGACGAGCATGGCGCCCATCGACCGCGGCCTCGGCGCCAACTGCCAGGTGTTCCGCGCGACGCGCACCGCGATGGCCGACTTCGTGTGGACCGTAGACACCTCGGGCTCGATGAGCGACGACCAGGAGCGCCTCGGCCGCACGGCCGCCGCGTTCTTCACGCGCCTCCGCGCGGCGGGCGTCGACTTCCGCGTCGGCGTGCTCAACGCGGGGTCCGGCGCGCTCAACCTCGACTCGCCCGGCTTCACGTGGATCCAGGGCACCGACCCGCTCGGCGCCACCACGCTCTGCGAGGCGGTCACGTACGGGGCCTGCCCCACGTCGACCACCGACCGCCTCGCCCCGTACGCCTTCAGCGGCGGCTCCGAGGAGCCCACCGCGGCGGCGATCATCGCGCACAACGAGTTCACGCGGCGCGCGCGGGCCGGTGAGACCAACCCCAACCGACGCTTCCGCGACGGCGCCCTCGTGGTGACCTTCCACGTCACCGACGAGCCGGGCTCCAACGACTTCACGCGCTACTTCGCGGCGTCGAGCGACCCGCAGACGATGATGCGCTGGGGCGCGACCTACACCTCGGCCACGCTCGACAACATCGTCGCGTACTTCCGCCGCAACTCGATCCTCACGTTCGGCCTCGTGCCGCTCACCGCGACGCCGTGCTCCTCCGCGGCCGTCTACGACCTCCCGCGCTGCGTGATCGAGGGCAACCGCGGCGCGGTGATCCCCATCACCACGGCCACCGACGCCGAGGTCTCGACCGCGATGATGCGCATCGTCGAGGCCGTCGCGGGCGCGTCGTCTCCCTTCGTGCTCGAGCGCACGCCCATCACCAGCACCATCAAGGTCCGCGTGCGCGGCCGCGACGTGCCCCGCTCGCGCGTGAGCGGCTTCGACTACGACGGCGCCTCTCGCGCCATCATCATCTACGGCGACGCGTACCGCCCCGCGATGGGCGACGAGGTCGTGGTCTCGTACCGCCTCTGGCAGCCGTGCCCCTCGTCGGGCGCCGCGTGCGTGACCGACTCCGACTGCTGCGCGCCGCAGACCTGCCGCGAGCGACGCTGCTCTCCGCCGTGCCGCCCCGCGGGCGCGATGTGCACCGTCGACGGCGACTGCTGCGCCCCCAACGCGTGCATCTCGGGCGTGTGCGCGCCCCGTCCGATGTGCGTCGCCTCGGGCGGAGCCTGCACGCCGGGCTCGACCAACGAGTGCTGCCCGCCGGACATGTGCGTCAACGGCACCTGCGGCCAGTGCCGCGGCGTCGACGAGGCGTGCGCGCGCGACTCCGACTGCTGCAACGGGTCGCCGTGTCAGATGGGTCGCTGCGGGTGCCGCCCGACGTCGGGCCGGTGCACCACGCCGCGCGACTGCTGCTCGCGCTACTGCGTCGACGGACAGTGCGGACCGGGCTGAGAGAGCGCTGATCGCGGCGCCGCCGACCGCTCCCGACGAACGCGCGGGAGCGGCGGTGGCGCGCGTTGCGGTCAGACCTCGCGAAAGGACTCTCGCGCTGCGGCGAGCGTGGCTTCGATCACCGACGCGTCGTGCGTGATCGAGTGGAAGGCGGCCTCCCACTGC
Source organism: Myxococcota bacterium (assembly GCA_052035985.1). GTDB lineage: Bacteria > Myxococcota_A > Polyangia > Polyangiales > CAISKJ01. The sequence continues at coordinate 7,145 of JBPOHC010000485.1, forward strand.
GACGGCGGGAGGTACACGCCGCGCTTGAGCATCCCCTGGTGGAAGCGCGCGAACGCCTTCGTGTCGGCCTTCGCGGCGCTCTCCCAGTCGGTGACCTCAGAGACGCCGAAGAAGACCGTCCACATGGCGCCCACGCGCTGCACGAGCACGGGCACGCTCGACTTCGCCGCCGCTTCGCGCAGGCCCGCTTCGAGCGTCGCGCCGATGCGCTCGAGCGCCGCGTAGACCTCGGGGCGACGAAGCTCCGCGAGCGTGGCGAGGCCCGCGGCGGTGGCGACGGGGTTTCCGCTGAGCGTGCCGGCCTGGTAGACGGGGCCGATGGGGGCGAGCTTCGACATCACGTCGCGGCGTCCGCCGAAGGCCGCGAGGGGGAGGCCGCCGCCCACGATCTTGCCCATCGTCGTGAGGTCGGGGCGCAGGCCGAACTTGCCCTGCGCGCCGGTCATCCCGAGGCGAAAGCCCGTCATCACCTCGTCGACGACGAAGAGCGCGCCGTGCTTCGCGCAGAGCGCCGCGAGGCCGTCGAGAAAGCCCTCGCGCGGAGGCACGCAGCCCATGTTGCCCACGACGGGCTCCACGATCACGGCGGCGATGTTCTGGCCCTCGGCTTCGAAGATCCGCGCGACGCCTTCGAGGTCGTTGTAGCGCGCGGTGAGGGTGTTCTTCGCGGTCTCGGCGGGCACGCCCGCGCTGTCGGGGACGCCGAAGGTCGCCGCGCCGCTGCCCGCCTTCACGAGCAGAAAATCTGCGTGGCCGTGGTAGCAGCCTTCGAACTTCAGCACCTTGTCGCGGCCCGTGAACCCGCGCGCGAGGCGCAGCGCGCTCATGCACGCCTCGGTGCCGCTCGAACAGAGGCGCAGCATCTCGATCGAGGGGATCGCCTCGCACACGGTCTCGGCGAAGATGACCTCGCGCTCCGTGGGCGCGCCGTAGCTCGTGCCGAGCGCCGCGGCCTCGGTGATGGCCCGCACCACCGAGGGGTGCGCGTGGCCGAGGATCATCGGGCCCCACGAGCCCACGTAGTCGATGTAGCGCGTGCCGTCGGCGCCCCAGAGGTACGGGCCCTCGGCCCTGGCGATGTACACAGGCTCGCCGCCCACGGCGCGGAACGCGCGCACGGGGGAGTTCACGCCGCCGGGGATTACCTGCTGCGCCCGCGCGTGCAGGGCCTTCGATCGTTCGTCGGACATCGGTGATGGTCTCCTCGCGACGGGCGAATACCGCCGCATGGCGCGCGGTGTCCATCGGCTTCGAACGGGGGCGAGGGGCCGAGGTCAGGGGCGACGCGCCGCCGCCGGACGCGGGGCGGGCGCCGTGGAGTACACGGCGATCTGGAGCGTGCGGAGCGCGTCGGGGAGCGCGCCTCGCAGCACCAGGTGGGGCATCGTCACCGTCGACGCGCCGTAGGTCAGCGTCGGGGTTTCGAAGAGCCCGCGCGCGAAGCCCACGGGTGCGCCGTTGAGGGAGGTGCGGGCTTCGACGGAGTGCAGCGTGAGGGCGGCGCAGGGCGCCTGGGCGCAGAGGTTCTGCACCGCGACGCGGACCTCGACGGCGCTCTCGCCGAGGGGGTACGCGGTGAGCGAGGCCCAGCCGAGGGAGGGGCCGTCGGTCGAGTCGCGCATGGCGATGCGCGCGCTCCACGAGGGCGTCGTCGCGTCTGCGGCGCCTCCGCCTGCGTCTGTGACGGCGGCGTCGGTGACGACGGCATCGGGGACGCCCGCGTCGTCGGGGGAGGGCGATCCGCTGCCTGCGAGGGCGAGCACGGCGCCTTCGCCGTCGAGGGTGAGCGAGAGGGCCGCCGTGGCGACGCCGCGGCCGAGCGTGGCGGTGTTCGACCACGCGCCGGGCGCGAGGAGCGTCGAGGCGAAGACGCGCCACACGCCGGGGCCGAAGCCGTCGAGGGTCTGCGTGGCGGAGCCGTCCCACCGGACGATGCGCACGGGGCTCTGCGCGTCGCCGCACTGGACGGCGAGCCACACGTCGGCGCTGCGCGACGCGAGCGAGGGCGCGAGCGAGAGCGACACGCGGAGTCGGCCAGTGCCCGAGTTCGAGCAGGGCGGCGTGGACGAAGCGTCGAGGGGCGAGACGGGCGCGGTGTCGACCGCCGCGTCGGGTTGGGGGAGCGGGTCATCGGGCGGGACCCCGAACTGTAGGCACCCCGCGCAGGTCAGGGCGAGGGCGCCCACCGCTGCGCGCGGCAACGAGGCGATCCTAAAAAGCATGCCCTGAGTATAGCGACTCCGATCCGCGGAGCGCTACCGATCAGGGCCTGTTTTCATGGGCTTCTGCGACGACGTCGGCGGACCTCTCGGCCGCACCCGCTCGCTCGTCTCTTCGACGAGCACCACGCGCCCTCGCTCGACCCTGTACGTGCGACGCACCACGAAGGGCGGCGCCGAGCCCCCGGGGCCGCGACTCCCCGGTTGCACTTGAATATAGAGGTCTCGCGGCAACATCAGCGCGTCGTCGACCGCCCATTGCGCGTCGCGAACGGCGCCCGTCGCGTCGTCGGTGCCGCCGAACCCGATGTCTCCGCTGAGGGCCGTGAGCGCGCCGTCTTCGCCGAGCTCGTACACGCGGAGCGTCGGGTCGCGGGCCTCGTCTCCCTCTTCTGAGCCGCTGTCGAAGGTGACCACAAGCTCGCGCGCCTCGCGCGTCAGCATCGCGCAGGGGGCCGCCGTCGCGTGGGTGATCCTGCACGCGCCCGGGTGCGCGTCGTCGACCACGGCCACGGGCGCGCTCGCTCGCCACGCGCCGTTCGCGAGGTGGAGGCCCACGATCCACGCGTCGCCGCAGACCGTGGTGATGAGCGCCGCGGCGGCGTCGTCGACGCGCGCGACGAGCGTTGCGTCGCGGACGCGGTCGTCGGGCGCGACGTCACCCGTGAGCGTGCGCGCGCCGTCGGCGCGATCGAGCGCGAGCCCGAGCGAGGCGCGCGCGCGGGCTCCGTCGGGGCTCTCCGTCGAGAGCGAGCGGACGAGCGCGTCGAGGGCGGCCACCTCGGTCTCGGTCGGCGTGATGTGTGGGGGCGAAGCGGGCGCGGTCACCGTCGCGGGCGCGATGCGCGGAGGTGGGGGATGGGCCGTCGCGCAGCCCTGCGAGGCCGCGAAGATCGCGAGCGCGCACAGGCCGCGGAGCGCGTTCACGTCGAGGGCTTCTCGTCGTCGCGGGGAATGACGTGCGACGCGATGGAGGGCTGCGCGAAGACGCCTCCGGCGGTCTTGAGCGCCTCGACGAGGGCGGGGATGTCACCCTCGGTGACGGCGCCCAGGAAGGCGTTCTCGGGCATGACGGCGACGGCGATGCCGTGCTCGCACGCGTCGAGGCAGGTCGACGACATGACCCTGACCTTCTTCGCGAGGCCGGCCTCGTTGCACGCGGACTTGAGCTGGTCGCGCAGCGCCTCGCTGCCCTTCTGGGCGCAGGAGCCGCGGGGGCTCCCGTCGGGGCGGCGGTTGCTGCAGACCCACACGTAGCGATCTCGGATGGTCATCGGTGTGCCTCGGGTTATACACGGGCCGTTGAGCGTGGCGCAGCCCGACGTGAAGCGTCGATCCCGCGGCGCACGGTGGCCTCTCGTCGCCGCGCTCGCCGCGTCGTGCGTCGCGTGCGAGCAGGAGCGACCTCCGCCGAGGAGGCGCTACGTGCTCCCGCCTGAGTTCGATGCTGCGAGGCCCGATGTGGTGGTGCCCGATCGCGCGTGCGCGCTCAGCGCGACGCCCGCGGTCGATGTGGTGGTGGGCAACGGGTACAGCCGCGCGATGATCGCGTGGAGCGGCACGCAGTACGGGGTCTCGTGGTGGCGCAACGACGGCGGAGACCTCTCGGTGGGCTTCGCGCGCGTCACGGCGCAGGGCGTTCCCGGCGGGACCCCGGCGAGGGTGACCGAGCGAGGCTTCACCCCGGGGCCTCCGTCGCTGCTCTGGAACGGCGTGAGCTGGTCGCTGCTCTTCGAAGGCGGCTTCGGGCAGGACCGCGGTGACATCTACCAGACCCGCGTCGACGCGCGCGGCGCCGCCGTGGGCTCTCCGTGGCGCATGACCCGCGGCGCGCGCGAGGACTCGGAGCCCTTCATGGCGACGCGTCCGCAGGGCTTCGCGTTCACGTGGGTGGCGCGCGAGGACCACAGCCGCTCGGTGCTCTACGGCCAGCTCCTCGATCGCTGGGACGCGCCGCGCAGCCTCGCCGTGCGCCTCCTCGACACCACCGCCACGCTCGCGTCGCCGAGGGCCGTGTGGACGGGCACGCAATGGGCTTTCACGTGTCTCTCGGCGCGCGGTGAGGTGCAGGCCGTCGACCTCGCGCGCCTCGACGACCGGGGCCTCCCGACGGGCACGCTGCGGCACGCGTCGCCCGACCACATCGGCGGCGTCGACGTCGCGTCGCGCTACGACGTCGCGTGGGGAGGCGGCTCCTTCGGCGTCGTGTGGAGCGAGCTGCGCGAGGGGTCGACGCAGGTGTTCTTTCGCCCCGTGAGCCTCCGCGGCAACGCCCTCGGCGGAGACGTCTGTGTGTCGCAGGGCGCTCCCTCGGCGGCGGAGCCCGTGATCGCGCGCGTCTCCGAGGGGGTCTTCGCCGTCGCGATGCGGGTGACCTACGACGGGCTCTCTCGCGTGTGGGTTCGCACCGTCGACGCCAACGGCGTGTTTCAGCAGGGCCGCGTGGAGCTTCAGGGCGCCGACGGTCAGGCGGGCACACCCTCGGTGGTCTTCGATGGAGAGTCGCTCGGCGTCGCGACGGCGTCTCCGAGGGCCGTCACCTTTCACCGCGTCACGATCGGCGACTGCGTGGCGCCGTAGATCCGCGGCGAGACCTCGCGAACGGGGCGTCGGGTGGGGTATAGATCCGAGACGTTCTTCTCGTCTCTCGCACCCAGAATGAGGCTTCGATGACCTTCTCTCTCCGCCCTGCGCTGGCGCTCGCCGCCGCGCTGTCCGCCCTGTCCGCGTGCGGTCCCTCGACCAGCAGCGGCACCCCCGACGCGTCGCCCGATGACGTCGCCTCCGATGCGTCGCCCGATGTGATTTCGGATGTGACCTCGGATGTGACCTCGGACGTCGCCTCCGACGTGGCCGCCGACGTCGCGCTCGATCGCCCGAGCGTCGACGCGTCCGTCGATGCGGTCACCGATCGACCCGTAACCGACGCGGCCCTCGATGTCCCGGTCGACGTCTCGATCGACCGTCCCACGCTCGACGTCTCCGTCGATGTCTCTGTCGACGTCTCTGTCGATGTGCCCGCGGTCGACAGGCAGCCTCCGAGCGACGTCTCGGTAGGGCGCACCTGCGGCGGACGCGGAACACCGCCCTGCGCCACCGGGCTCTACTGCAACTTCCCCCCGTCCTCGATCTGCGGCGCCGCCGACGGACCGGGGACCTGCGATCCCATCCCCACGATCTGCACGCGCGAGTTCAACCCCGTGTGCGCCTGCGACGGGACCACCTACAGCAACCCCTGCATGGCGGCTGCCGCGGGCATCAGCGTGCGCAGCACCGGCGCGTGCGCGTCGACCGATGCGGGCACGACCGACGCGGCCTCGGCGTGCGCGGCGCAAGACGCGAGCGGCGTCGGCGCGTGCGACCTCTTTCTCGGCTACGCGTGGAACGGCTCGACCTGCGTGAGCCTCTCGGGGTGCTCGTGCTCGGGCGCCGCGTGCCGCTCGCTCTTCTCGACGCCCGAGGCGTGCCGCGCCGCGTACCCGTCGTGCGACTGCCGCACGCAGGGCTGCCCCGGCACCTCGAGCTGCCAGGCCTGCCGCGGCGTCGGCGGCCTCGTGTACGCGTGCATCCCTTCGGGCGCCGCCTGCTGAACGCCCCCGCTCCGCGCTACGACGCGGACTTCCGCTGGATCAGCTCGATCTTGTAGCCGTCGGGATCTTCGACGAACGCGATCACCGTGGTGCCGTGCTTCATCGGCCCCGCGGGACGCGTGACCTTGCCGCCCTTCGCCGTGACCGCCTCGCAGGCCGCGTAGGCGTCTTCGACCGCGATCGCGACGTGCCCGAAGCCGTTGCCGACGTCGTAGCGGGCCGTGTCCCAGTTGTGCGTGAGCTCGATGACGGCGCCCTCGGACTCGGGGCCGTAGCCCACGAAGGCCAGCGTGAAACGCCCTTCTGGGTAGTCGTTTCGACGCAGGAGCGTCATGCCGAGCACGCCGGTGTAGAAGGCGATCGCGCGGTCGAGGTCGCCGACGCGGAGCATCGTGTGGAGGATCTTCATGGGGGGTGAGGTACTTCCGTCGGTCAGGCCGCGCCGGTGCGGGTCTGCCAGAGCGACCACACGCCGAGCGCGATGAAGAGCAGCGCCGCGGCGCGGCGGAGCGTGAGCGGATCGATGAGGCGCGTGATCGCGTCGGCGGCGACGACCGCGAGGGCCGTGGTGCACACGAGCGCGAGCGAGGCGCCGACGAAGACCGTGACGCGTCCGCGGCTGCCCGCGGCGAGGCCGAGGGCGGCGAGCTGCGTCTTGTCCCCGAGCTCGGCGATGAAGACCGTCACGAAGGCCGTGGAGAAGAGCTTCCAGTCCATTCTTCAGAGGCCCGCGTCTTCGGGGGCCGCCGGGGGCGGCGCGATGGAGGGCTCGAGCGCCTCGATGGTGGCGCGCAGGAGGTCGTGCGTCGTCACGATGCCCACGAGCGCGCCCTCGCGGGTCACGACGGGGAGCGCGCCGATCTTCGAACCGAGCAGGAGCCTCGCGGCGGCGAGCACGCGCGTGTCGGGGGTGACCGTGAGCACGTCGCGGCGCATCACCTCGGCGACGAAGGTGCGAGCCTTCATCGTGCGGTCGTGCTCGCCGAGGTCGCGCGGGTGTTCGAGGGGGCTCGACGAGAGGCGCGCGAGGTCGCGGTCCGAGAGGATCCCCACGACGCGGTCGCCGTCGACCACGGGGATGTGACGGAAGTGATACCGCTCCATCCCGGCCTCGATCTGGCCGAGGTTGTCCTCCTCGGAGAGCACGACGACGTTGCGGGTCATGATGTCTGCGACGGTCTTTTCGAACACGGTGGCGATGCCCTCCCTGCGCGACCTCTGGCGGAACGTTCATGGCCCGCGACGCGATCGCGCGGGCACTCTCACGGGGCGGAGACTACACCCGTTGCGCCCCTCGCGGTGTGGAGACGAATGCGCGCCGACGCCCTCGTAACGCGATTGAAATGCGCCCCCCGCCCGTGGTCACAATGGCGCGGCTCATGGACCTCCTCCTCCGCGGCGGCACGCTGGTGACCTGCGACCCCTCGAACAGGGTGTTCGAAGGCGACCTGCTCATCTCCGACGGAAAGATCCGCGCCCTCGGCCCCGACGCGCGACGCGAGGCGAGCGGGCTCACGCACGTCCTCGACGCGACGGGCTGCGCCGTGATGCCGGGGCTCGTCCAGGCCCACGTGCACCTCTGTCAGACGCTCTTCCGCGGCATGGCCGATGACCTCCCGCTCCTCACCTGGCTGCGCGAGCGCATCTGGCCCCTCGAGGCCGCGCACGACCCCGCGTCGCTGCGCGCGAGCGCCGACCTCGGGCTCGTCGAGCTCATTCAGGGCGGCACCACCGCCGTGCTCGACATGGGCACCGTGCACCACCACGACGCGGTCTTCGAAGCCCTCCGCGACGCGGGCCTCCGCGCGGTCTCGGGCAAGACCATGATGGACGCGGGCCGCGGCGTCCCCGATGGCCTCCGCGAGCGCACGGCCGACAGCCTCGCCGAGAGCGACGCGCTCTGTCAGCGCTGGCACCGCAGCCACAACGACCGGCTCCGCTACGCGTTCTCGCCGCGCTTCATCCTCTCGTGTTCGAAGCGCCTCCTCGCCGCCGCGGCGAAGCTCGCCCGGAGGCGCGGCGCGATGCTCCACACGCACGCGGCGGAGCACCCCGACGAGCGCGAGGCCGTGCGAGCGATCATGGGCGGCGACGACGTCGACGTGCTCGCGTCGCTCGGTATCGCGGGGTCCGACGTGGTGCTCGCTCACGGCGTGCAGCTCACGGCCGCGCAGCGGAAGCGCATCGCCCGCGCGGGCACGCGGGTCTGTCACTGCCCGAGCGCCAACATGAAGCTCGGCTCGGGCGTCGCGAAGGTCACGGCCATGCGCGAGGCGGGCGTCGTCGTGGCCCTCGGCGCTGACGGACCTCCGTGCAACAACAACCTCGACGCGTGGACCGAGATGCGTCACGCGGCGCTCCTCGCCAAGCGCGACGGAGACACCACGGCGCTGCCCGCGCGCGAGGTGCTGCGCATGGCGACCATCGAGGGCGCCCGCGCGCTCGGCCTCGACGGGGTCATCGGTTCGCTCGAAGTGGGCAAGCGCGCCGACGTGATCGCGGTGTCGCTCGGGGGCGCTCACGCGGAGCCCGGCGGAGGACCCGAGGCGAGGCTCGTCTACGCGACGCGCGCGAGCGACGTCCGTCACGTCGTGGTCGACGGCAAGGTGCTGATGCAGTTCCGCGCGCTGCGCACGCTCGACGAGCGGGCCGTGGTGGCCAGGGCCCGCGCCGAGGCCGTGAAGGTGGCCGGCCGCGCGGGCGTCGCCGTCGCGCCGTAGTCGCCGCGTTTGCCCCGTAGCGCTTTCTGCGCCGATCTGGCAAACGGTCTCGCGATGCCCCTCGACCCCGACTTCATCGAAGACTGCCCCTACGGCCCCGACGGACAGCTCATCGACGAGCTCCTCGCCGTCGACCTCGAGCAGAGCATGGTCCGCGTGCGGATGCCCACGCACGACGACCTCCCCATCACGCGCACGCAGCGGGTCCACCCCACGCGCCACCCCCGACACGTCTCCGGCGGGCTCATGGTGCACATGACCGGCATCCTGGGCTTCGTGCACGCCTACTACGTGCTCGGGCTGCGGCACCGCGAGGGCTGGATCGGCTACGGCGCGAAGATCCACAACGCGCGCTTTCACGCCATCGCGACGCCCGGCGAGCCCCTCGTGCTCGAGGCCCGCGCGACGCAGTGCCGACGCGGCGAGCTGCGCGTGCTCACGCGCTACGAGATCAAGTTCTTTCAGGGCGACAAGCTCGTCTACGAGGGCGATCAGACCGCCTGGTGGATGAAGGTCGACGAGCCCGACGCCTGAGCGCGCCGCGCGCTCCCTCGAACGCATCCCACGGAGACCGATGCTGCAAACCGCGACTTCACTGTTCCGCTCCCTCCGCTGCGGCGGGAGCTTCTGGTCGCTGCGCCTCGTCGACGAGCGCGCCGAGTCACTCTCGGTGCGCCGTGACGTGCCGCAGCCCGCGTCGCTCTCGCGCGACACCGGCGCGATGGTGACCGTCTACGCCGACGGCGGCGCGGGCTACGCCGCCACGAGCGACCTCTCGCTCGACGGCGTGCAGGCCGCGCTCGATCGGGCCGAGCGTTGGGCGCGCTCCACCGCGTCGCGCAGCGTGATCGATTTTCGCGACGTCGAGATGCCCGCGAGCCGCGGCGATTTCGAGTCTCCTGGGAGCGACGTGCCGTGGTCGCGGTCGCGCTGGTACGAGCTCCTCGCGGCGGAGTCGCGCGCGGCGAAGCTCGATGACGCCGTGGTCGACTGGGAGGCGAGCGTCGAGGTGCGCACCGCCGAGCACGCGTACGTGACCAGCAACGGCGGCGCATTGCGGCAGCGGTATCGCTTCGTGATGCCCGGTGTTCAGGCCACCGCGAACCGCGGCGCCGTCACGCAGACGCGCACGCTGCGAGGGGCGCGCGGGGTCTGTCAGCAGGGCGGCGTCGAGGTGCTCGAACGCTTCGGGTTCATGGGCGCGGGCGCCGCGGTGGCGGCCGAGGCCGTGGCGCTGCTCGACGCGCCCGAGTGCCCAACGGGCACGATGGACGTGCTCCTCATGCCCGACCAGATGATCCTCCAGGTGCACGAGTCGATCGGGCACCCGCTGGAGCTCGATCGCATCCTCGGAGACGAGCGCAATTTCGCGGGGACGAGCTTCGTCACGCCCGACATGTTCGGCACCTACCGCTACGGGTCGGAGCTGCTCAACATCACCTTCGATCCGACGCTGCCCGAGGAGTTCGCGAGCTACGCCTTCGACGACGACGGCAACCCCGCGAGGCGCGAGCACCTCATTCGAAACGGCGTGCTCGAGCGACCGCTCGGGGGGCTTCTCTCGCAGCGTCGCGCCGCGATGCCCGGCGTCGCGAACTCGCGCGCCGACAACTGGAATCGGCCCCCCATCGACCGCATGGCGAACCTCAACCTCGAGCCCGGCGACGCGAGCTTCGATGAGCTCGTGCGAGGCATCGAGCGCGGCGTGCTCATGGCGACCAACAGCTCGTGGTCCATCGACGACTCGCGGAACAAGTTTCAGTTCGGCTGCGAGTACGGGCGGCTCATCGAGAGCGGCAAGCTCGGCGCCGTGGTGCGCAACCCCAACTACCGCGGCGTGTCCGCGAGCTTCTGGCGCAACCTCAAGCGCGTGGGCGACGCCTCGACGCGCGAGGTGCTCGGCACGCCGTACTGCGGCAAAGGCGAGCCCGCGCAGATCATCCGCGTCGGACACGCCGCCCCCGCGTGCGTCTTCGCCGACGTCGAAGTGTTCGGAGGAGAGGCCTGAGATGGAGTCGCAGTTCGAAGCCGCCGCGGCGGCGCTCACGGCCCACACGCGCGGCGCCGAGGTGTCGAACCTCTGGTTCTCCGCCGAACGTTCTGACTTCGTGCGCTTCAACCGCGGACGCGTGCGTCAGGCGGGCACGGTCTCGCAGATCTACGCGCGCATCCACCTCATCGACGGCGCGCGCCACGCCGAGGAGACCGTCACCCTCGCGGGCAACCGCGACGACGAGGCCCGCATCGCGCGCAGCCTCGACGACCTGCGCGCCGTGCTCGAAGGGGCGCCCGAGGATCCCTTTCTGCTCTATTCCACCGAGGTGAAGAGCACCCGCAAGGTGCACCGCGGCGCGCTCCCCGAGCCCGAGCGCGTGGTGTCTTCCGTCGGTGACGCGGGCGAGGGCGTCGACCTCGTGGGCTTCTACGCCGCGGGACCCATCTACCGCGGCTTCGCGAGCTCGCTCGGGCAGCGCAACTGGCACGAGGTCGAGAGCTTCAACCTCGAGTGGAGCCTCTATCACCGCGCCGACAAGGCCATCAAGACGAGCTACGCGGGCTTCTCGTGGTCCGACGAGGAGCTCGCGCAGCGCGTCGCGCGGTCGAAGTCTCAGCTCCGCGCGCTCTCGCGTGAGCCGCGCACCATCGCGCCGGGTCGCTATCGCGCGTGGCTCACGCCTGCGGCTCTCAGCGAGATCACGGGGATGCTCTCGTGGGGCGGCTTCTCGGGACGCGCGCGAGAGACGCGGCAGAGCTGTCTGCTCCGCATGCAGACCGGCGACGCGCGGATGCACGACGCGGTGACGCTCACGGAGAACCTCGCCGAAGGGATCGCGCCGGAGTTCCAGGGCGACGGCTTCGTGCGCCCCGCCTCGGTGTCGCTGGTGACGAAGGGGCGACTCGGTGACGCGCTCGTGTCGCCGCGCACGGCGAAGGAGTTCTCCATCGCCCACAACGGAGCCTCCTCGTCGGAGATGCCCGACGCGCTCGACATGGCGGCGGGAGACATCCCCACGGACGAGGGACTCGCGCGGCTCGGCACGGGCATCTACGTGGGCAACCTCTGGTACCTGAACTTCTCCGATCGCGCGGCGTGCAGGGTCACGGGCATGACCCGCTTCGGCACCTTCTGGGTCGAGAACGGCGAGATCGTCGCGCCGCTCAGCGTGATGCGCTTCGACGACTCCGTGTTCCGCGTGCTCGGAGAGCGCCTCGAAGGGCTCAGCGCGGAGCGAGATTTTCTCCCCAACGCGCTCACGTTCCGAGAGCGCGCCGTCGACAGCGCGAGGCTCCCCGCGGCCCTCGTCTCGGAGCTCACGCTCACGCTCTGAACCTCTCTGTCAGCGCCCCGCGCCGAGCGGGATCGACGCGCTCCCGTTGCCGCACCGCACCGCCGTGAACCCGAACGATCGAAGCCCCGCGAGGCGCGCGGGGCCCACCATCCGATCGAGCCACGCGCGGTCGCACGCGGGGTGATCGAAGCGCAGCACCCTCGCCCACGATGCCTCGGTGTGAACGCACGCGAGGCCGTGACCCGAGAAGCGGTCGAGCGAGTGCGCCAGGCCGATGCGCGCCGCGCGCTGGTCCCAGTCTTCGGCCTCGGAGGCGTCGTGGGCGCCGCGCAGCACCTCGTCGAAGCGACGATGAAACGCCGGGAAGACGTTGGCGCTCCTGCGCTCGATCACGGCCCTGAGAGACTGCGCCCCGGCGCGCTCGGGGGCCGTCGCTGGGATCGCGTCGAGGTGGCGTCGCGCGCCTTCGACGTTGCCGCCGAGGTCGAGCTCGCGGTCGTAGCCGCAGTCGAGGTCGTGACGCGCGGCCTCGAGGTGCTCCGCGGGTGACATCGCCGCGAAGCGTCGCGCGAACGCTTCGGAGCGGGCGCGTGACTCCTCGGGCGAGAGCAGGGTGCCCTCGGCCACCTGGGCCTCGGAGAGCGCGCGGCCATACGCGAGCAGACCGCCGAGGCAGGCCGCGGGGATCGCGAGGACGAGGCCCAGTGTGGTCAAGACCCGACGCGCCGTAGAGGCCATGAAAGCCACGCTACACGGAGTCGGCGCTCCCGTTCCACACCCGTGTGCACGGCGCGCGCGGGAGAATTCGGAGCGCGCGCGACGAATTTCCAAGGGGCCGGTCGGGCGTAACGGATACCGTCCCGCGCCTCGCGGAGCACCCTCCGCGACGTGGCCACGGCGCTCGCTCTCTCCCTCATGGCGGTCCTCGCCGTGGTGTGCGGTCGATCCGCTCGTTCGGCTGAATGACAGCGGATGTATCCCCCGGTGAAGCACCGGCGGGCGTTCCAGCACTTCGAGGAGACCTTCGTGGACGTTCTGACCGCCTTGAGCAATCACTCCGACTATTCGCGCAACCAGCTCCAGCTCATCGTGGGAGCGTGGATCCTCTCGGGCGTCACCGAGCGCCGCAGCAAGATCTCGCTGCACGACGGCGACGTCGCCGAAGAGGACTACGACAAGCGCTCGCTCTACTCCCTGCTCTACGCGCTCTACCGCTCGATGGGGCAGGTCCGCGACGAGCACGGTCAGCGCTACGAGTTCACGTTCAACACCTGGGGCTACACCTGGCCCGAGGGGTGGGGCCCCCCTCCCACCACGCCGCGCGATCCGCAGCGCTTCGGCCGCAACGCCTACACGGGCCTCTACCACTTCGACGCCGTGAAGAAGTACGTCGCCGAGCGCGACGGCAAGGTGCACATCATCGAGCTCGGCTGCGGCACCGGCGCGGGCGCCCACCACGTCACCTCCAACGTGCTCAAGAGCTGCACCTACGAGGCCGTCGACATGCAGCAGGCGGCGATCCGCACCTGCCACCGCAAGTTCGTCCCCGAGCTCAACGGACGGCTCCGCGCGACGTGCTCCGACGCGACGCACCTCGACCGCCCCGACGGCAGCGCCGACTTCGTCGCCGTCAACGAGACCCACGTCACCGAGATGGCCGGCGTGGTCACCCCCGAAGACGAGCGCTTCTTCCGCAAGGCCCACGCGCTGCTCAAGCCCGGCGGGCACATCGTGTGGGGCAACGCGATCCCCGACCCGACGTGGGGCGCGTGCTTCAAGTTCCTCGAGGCCAACGGCTTCACGCTCCGCGAGGAGTGCGACGTCACCACCGAGGCCGTGCGCGCCCGCGACGAAGACAAGGCCCGCATCGACCTCTACGTCGATCAGGTGCGCGACGCGTTCTACGGCTTCCGCATCCCGGTGCTCGGCAACCGCAAGCTCGCCGAGGCCGACATCGCCCTCAAGAACTTCGCGCGCAACCCCGGCACGCGGCTCTATCAGAACATGGTCAACCGCACCGACACGTACAAGGTCGTGCTGCTCGAAAAGACGAGCTGACCAACACCGCGCGGGGTGGTGTTACCCTCGCGCGCGATGATCCCTTCGCTTCGCGCGCTCCCCGCGCTCACGCTCGCCCTCACCCTCTCGCTCGGATGCTCGTCGGACCCGCAGCCCGCGGCCGATGCGTCTCAGCCCGCCGTCGATGCCGTCGATGACTTCGTCGACGCCGCCCCCGTCCGCGTGCGCGTGGTGCCCACCGAGTGGCCCCGCACGCCGCCCGCGACGCCGACGTACTCCCGCGGCGCGTGCCCGACGCTCCGCGGCGGATCGACGCTCGCCGCGACGCTCAACGAGGGCTTCGCGAGCGGAGAGAGCACGCGGCGCTTCAGGCTCGTGGTGCCGCGCAACTACGACCCCGCGGGCACCGACCGATGGCCCGTGGTCTTCGCCTGGCACTGGCTCGCTGGCAACTCCGAGCAGATGATCTCCGAGGGAGACATCTTCACCTCCGCCGAGCGCAACCGGATGATCGTCGTGGTGCCCGACCAGCTCACGATGAACGGGCAGAACGTCAACGGCTTCGTGTGGCCCTTCGTCGACCCCGGGATGGCCGAGCCCGAGCTCGTGTTCTTCGACGACATGCTCGCCTGCGTGTCGGGCGCGTACCGTGTTGATCCGACGCACGTTCACGGCCTCGGCGTGAGCGCGGGCGCCCTGTGGCTCACGTACCTCTCGACCACGAGCCGCGCGCAGCACATGGCCTCCGTGGCGATCCTCTCGGGCGGCCTCGGGTCGCTCCTCGACGCGTGGCGCATGGACTACGTCGCGCGGCCCAACAAGTACCCCGCGCTGGTGCTCTGGGGCGGCGACAACGACCGCCTCGGCGTCGACTTCAACATCGCCTCGCAGCGCCTCCGCGACGCGCTCATCGACGACGGACACTTCGTGCTCACGTGCACGCACGACCGCGGACACGCGCTGCCGCCCTTCATGCCGCCGCCGGGAGAGACCCGCTTCTCGTTCCTCTGGGACTTCTTCGCGCAGCACCCCTACGGGCTCGCGCCCGCCACGTCGCCGTACGTCACCCGAGGTCTCCCGGGGAGCGCGCCGCCGTGGTGCTCGATCCCGTCGGAGTTCCTCGCCGACGCGCGCGATCGTTGAGCGATAAACGCGCGTGACGCGGTCGGTTCAGCTCCCGCTGCCGCAGGTCGTGATCGTCGCGGTCTGACCCGACTGCACATCCACGTACTGCTGGAACGAGATCCCGTTGTTGGTGATGACCACCTGCACGTGACCCGTCGGCGATCGCACCGACTGCGAGCGCGGGAGCGAGTAGCGCCGCGAGGCTCCGTCTGCGCCCACGACGACCTCACCCGCGGTGCAACGGATGTCGATCGATCCGAGCCGCGCCTGCACCTCGCCGAGGAGGCCGTTGGTGAAGCCCGAGTGCGAGACCATCCACGCGTCGCTCGCGCCGCGGAGCGCCTGTTCGAGCTTCTCCTCCGCGTCGACGAGGCGACCCGACTGACGCGCGAGGTGGGCCTGCGCCACGAGCGCGCGCGGCGTGTGAATGGCCCCGAAGGCCGACATCGCAGCGCCGCGATTGCCCGCCTGGAGCGCGGTGCACGCCTCGGCGTACGCGGGGTCTTCATCGCAGTACGGAGCGCCCCGCACGGAGCCTCCAGAGCCCGTGTGCGCGGTGCCTCCCGCGGTGGTCGCGGGCTGCGTCGCGGGCTGCGTCGCGGCGCGCGGTGCATCTACGGTGACCGCCGCATCGGTGACGGTCGAAGGGGCGCTCGCATCGGCGACGGGCGGGGCGCTCGCATCGACTGCGGGCGGCGCGACCGCGACGTCGGGCGAGGGCGTGACGGTCGTCGGAGGCGTCGCGTCGGGCGAGGGCTCGGGCGTGACCGAGGGCATGGGGTCTTGCGGCGGGAGGTTCTGACGATCGGGCGTCGGCGCCGACGAGAGGAGGTACTGACCGCCGAGGACGGCTGAGATTCCGAGCACCGCGCCCATCGCCATGTGACGCCAGGTGGGGTGTACCTCGCGCGCCGCGGGACCCTTCTCGGGGTCGTGCGCCGCGGGGCTGTCGACCTTCGGCGCGCCGATCGCGACCTTCTCGTGGAGCGTCGGCGGATCTGCCGGAGCCTCGATGTGAACGGTGGTCTTCTGGAGGCTCGCCGCGTCGCCGAGGATGCCCGAGTCGCGCGCCTCGATGACGTCGTTGACGCGCGCCGCGGGATCGCCCTCGCGGTCGTAGTGACGCGCCCACACCGCGCGCACGCGCGGGCTCGCGAAGGGCCACAGGGCCGCGCCCGCCGCGCGCATCGAGGGGAAGCGCTTCGCGGGTTCGCGCTCCATCATGCGCGCGATGACCGCGTCGAGGCCCTTGGGGAGTCCCGGTTTGACCTCGCTCGGCGGTGTGGCCGAGCGCGTGGTGATCGCTTCGAGCAGGTCGAGGAGCACCTCTGCGCGAAAGGGCTTCTCGCCCGTGAGCGCTTCGTAGAGAACGACGGCGAGCGACCACTGGTCGGTGCGCGCGTCGACGGCCTTCGACTGCCGCACCTGCTCGGGCGACATGTAGAAGGGCGTTCCGAGCCACGAGTGGGTCTGCGTGAGGTCGAGCTCGTCAGAGACCAGCTTCGCGATGCCGAAGTCGACGAGCTTGGGGTACGCGACGCCCGTGACGTGACGCGCGAGAAAGATGTTCCCGGGCTTGATATCTCGGTGAACGACGCCCGCGTTGTGCACGGCGTCGAGGGCCGACGCGATGGGCACCATCACGTCGACGATCTCCTCGGGGCTCAGGGTCTTGTCGCGCTTGAGCCGCTCGGCGAGCGTCTCGCCTTCGAGGAACTCCATCGCGAGAAAGCCGCGGTCATCGCGCAGACCGCCGTCGAAGACCTGCACCACGTTGGGGTGCTCGACCTGCGCGGCGGCCATGATCTCTCGCTGAAAGCGCGTGACGGCGTCGGGGCTCGACAGCACGTGCTCGTGGAGCACCTTGAGCGCCACGCGCTTCTTGATGGGCGCCCTTCGCGCCTCGTAGACGACCCCGAAGGCCCCTCGGCCCACCTGACGGATGATGGTGTAGGGACCGAACTCTGCGCCGGGCCCGAGCGCACCCGGGGATGGGTTGGACATGCGCGGGAGGTAACACTCGCTCGCGCGAGCCTGTCAACGGAGAGCGCCCGCGAGGGCGTCGAGCACGAGGTCGACCTGCGCGCGCGTCATCGCAGGACCGAGCGGGAGCGTGAGGATCCGTTCGAACACCGCCTCGGTGCGAGGGAGCTTCACCGCGCCCGAGGGCGTGCTCGCGTAGGCCGTGAATCGATGCGTCGGGGGATAGTGAATGCTCGTCTGGACCCCCACTGAGCGGAGGTCGGACATGACGCGCTCGCGATCGGCGCCGCGCGGCAGGAGCACCACGAAGAGGTGGTGCGCCCCGTCACCGAAATTCCCATCGGAGAAGGGCGCCGAGAGTCCGTGGAGGTGTTCTGCGCGCGCGGAGATTCCCTCGCGATACCAGGCGACGACGGAGGCGCGACGCGCGTTGGCGCCGAGCACCTTTCGAAGCTGGATGCGCCCGATGGCGGCGCGGATCTCGTCCATGCGGGCGTTGGTTCCGACGCGCGTGACGTCGTAGGTGAAGGCGTGTCCGCGGTGCCGGTCCCAGGTGAGCGAGGTCATCCCGTGGGATCGCAGGAGTCGCACGGCGGCGGCGGTGGCGTCGTCGCGCGTGGTGATCATTCCGCCTTCGCCCGTGGTCATGTTCTTGTTGCTGCAGAACGAGACCGCCGCGACCTCTCCGAGCGCGCCGCATCGCTTCGCGGGGTGCGCCTCGGTGGGACGCTCCGTGGCCCCGGGCGCGTGCGCGCAGTCTTCGACGATGGCGACGCGCTGCGCGCCGCGGGCGTCGAGGGCGGCGCGGATGCCGGCGATGTCCGCGGCGAATCCGGCGTAGTGCACGGCCACGACGGCGCGCGTGCGGGGTGTGATCTTCGAAGCGATGTCCGCGGGGTCGACGCAGAGGTCGTCGTCGCTGGTGATGTCTGCGAAGACGGGCGTCGCGCCGAGTCGCGAGGCGGCGTTGGCCGTCGCGACGAAGGTGAGCGAGGGGAGCACGACCTCATCGCCCGCGGTGACGCCGACGGCGCTGTAGGCGAGCTCGAGTCCGACGGTGCAGTTCGAAACCGCGACGGCGTGCGGGACTCCGACCATGTCGGCAAAATCGCGTTCGAAGGCTGTGACGCGTTCGCCCTGCGTGAGCCAGCCCGAGCGCACCACGTCGGCCGCGGCGAGGGCCTCCTCTTCGTCGAGGGTCACGTCGGTCAGGGGTACCTTCCAATGCATCAACGGGGTTCTCCTGCGGTGTCAGCGGGTGGCGATGGGAGCGGGAGGGTGCGTGCGGGAGCGCCGGGGTGTCAACGGCGTCAGGAGGGGCTGAGGATCTCCGCGGCGTCGCTGGCGGTGGCGGCGAGGGTGAGCCAGCGGGTGAGCGTGGCGGCGTCGCTCTCGGAGACGATGCGCGCGTGCTGCTCGGGCGTGAGCGTCAGGCCGCGCGCGTTGCAGAGCGCGAGCACGCCCGAGGCCATCGCGATCTGCGCGGCGGCGAGCTGGCCGAGCGAGTCATCGAGGCGACGTGACGTGTCGGCGAGCCGACGCGCGGTGTCGTCGAAGGAACGCTGCTGTTGATCGACGAGGTCTTGCAGGCGCGCGACGAGCTCTGCTGCGTCGGGAATGAGGGCCTGGTTCAAGTAGAACCGGAGCCTCGTGCCCACGACGCCGAGTTCGAGCCCGAGCACGTTGGAGCGGAGGTATCCGCCCTGCGGAACGATGGGCTGATACGTCTGCGAGGCGGGCGTCGGGAGTCGCCATCCTCGGAGCTGGCCGCTCCTGCAATCGAAGCTGAAGTACTCGGGGATGCGGCGGCGCGCGTAGTCGCTGACGTTCTCGACGAGGTCCTTGTGCTTCTTGCCGAGGTTGCGCACCTCGATGATGACGTCGATGCCGCGCTTCTGGTCGGCGACCACCCAGGTCTCGGGCTCCATGTCGGGGTCGCAGTCCATCACGGCGAGCACGTCGGGCACGATCACGGGCTCGTCGGGGTACAACACCGCGAGCTCGGAGCCCACGTACACGGCGCGTCCGGCTCGGCGGAAGTGCGCGTCGAGCTCGGCGGCGATGCCCACCTTGCGGCGGAAGTGACGCGTCCCCTCGGACATCGCCTCCTGGTACTCGTCGAGCGCCGCGACGATGCGCTCGATCACGGCCTCCTTCTGCGTGGGGGTGAGCCCCTCCCATGTCGGCTCATCGGGAAAGATGAGCCGGGGATCGTCCCAGGGGCTTTGCCGGCGGGCGGGCTTCGAGGGCGCGGTCATGGCGAGGCGACGATATCACCGCTCCCGTCGCAGACGACGCGCGTGGCGTCGCTACGGGAAGAAGCCGCCCGTGCGCAGCCCCACGCCCGCCACCACGAAGAGCACCGCCGTCGTGGTGATCGCCGCGATGTGCCACGCGAGCGCGTTGAGCGTCTCGGCGCGCAGCGTCGGCACGATGCGCAGCCGCGCGTCGATCGCGAGGCCGATGGTGATCGCGAGCAGCGTGAGCTTCGCGAGCACGTAGCCCGCGCCCGGCGTCGCGAGGTCGAGCCAGCGCGACGGCGGAACCGCGCGCATCGCCATCCAGAGCCCCGTGATGACCTGAACGAGCAGCGCGGGGATTCCCAGTCGCTCGTAACGCTCTTCGAAGGCCTGAACGGGCGCGGGGTCGCGCGTTCGAAGCGCCACAGGGAGCACGCCGAGCGCGAGCACGAGGTGTCCGCCGACCCAGATCGTCGCGGCGAGGATGTGCGCGAGAAGCACGAAGGCGTAGTGGTTCATCGGAGCTGCGCGCAGCGTAGGGGCGCGCCCCCGAGGGGGTAGATGACATCCGTCAGCGCGGTCGGTGCGGGATGGTTCTCGGGGACGCGCCGCTCCCCTCTTGCGCGCGACCCCGCATCGGAGCGAGAGAGCAACCGATGGCACCATCGATCGACGAAGTTCGCGCGAAGCTCGAAGAGACCGCGGGCCCCGTGCTCGGCAGCGACCTCGGCGCGCACCTGCGCCGCGACGCCGTGATCATCGTGGCGCCCTCGGCGTCGCTCCTCGACTGCGCCGGCGCGATCGCGGTCGATGACGCGTCTTCCGTCGCCGCGTGGCTCGCGACCGGAACCCTGCGCCGACCCACGGACGAAGAGCGCGCCGCGTGGCCCACGGATGAGCACCGGAGCTGGATGGCCGTCGTCGTTCAGCCCTTCGTCGTCGTGCAGGAGCTCACGCTCGACTGAGCGCGGTCACCCGCCGAGCTCCAGATCGCGCGGCACTGCGCTCACCAAGGTGCGAGTTGCTCGCAGGCACACGACGCCCGCGATCTGACAAGCCGGAGTGCGTGAGCACTCCCGGTTGACACCAACGTCGCGGTCACGAGAGCCCCCGCGCGCTCTTCTCGCGGATGTGGGACCAAGGTTCCGGCCGGACCGTCACCCCGGGCAGAGTCATGCGCGTCGCGCCGGCCAGGTCCGGCGCTTGAGAGCGAGCG
>JBPOHC010000243.1:0-67186 GCA_052035985.1 Myxococcota bacterium
CGGGACATCCGCGTCTTGGGTCGCTGATGGGGCCTCCCCCGGGGCGTGGCGTCGGGCGGGGGTCCCCCCCCTCGCCGCGACGGGTCCCCGCCTCGCCGGGTGTCTCTTCTTGTCCATCGGACGAGAGCCGTCGGATACTCCGCCCGCCGTGACGCACGAGGCCGACACACGAGAGCTTGACGGCCGTCGAACATCGTCAGGCGCAGCGCCGAACCTCCTCGTCGTGGGGACCACCTCCGCCCCCGACGACGCCAGCGCGCGCGCGCTCGTGGGGCACTCGATCGCGCTCAAGCGCGGCGCGTCGCAGGTCGTCGGTCGCGGCGACGACGCCGACATCCGCATCGAAGACGCGTCGGTCTCGCGGCGCCACGCGCGGCTCATCCTCGGCGAACACATCGAGGTCGAGGACCTCGGCAGCACCAACGGCACGCGCGTCCGCGATCGCACGCTCTCCGAGGGGGAGCGCGTGACCCTCGCGCCCGGTGACCTGGTGGAGTTCGGCGGCGTGCTGTGCCTCATGCGCGGCCCCTCGAAAGAGGCCACGGAGCGCGTCGAGGCCCCCCTCGCGACGCCCTCGGAGCTCGTGGTCGAAGACCCCGCGATGCGACAGCTCCACGCGCTGACGGCGCGCGTCGCGAGGGCCACGGTGCCGGTGCTCCTGCTCGGCGAGACGGGCGTCGGCAAGGAGGTCTTCGCGGAGCGCCTCCACGCGCTCGCGCCGCGCGCGTCGGGGCCGTACGTGAAGGTCAACTGCGGCAACCTCACCGAGTCGATCGTCGAGAGCGAGCTCTTCGGCTACGAGAAGGGCGCCTTCACGGGGGCCAGCGCGAGCCGCGCGGGGCTCATCGAGTCGGCCGCCGGGGGCACGCTATTTCTCGACGAGGTGGGCGAGCTCCCGCCCGCGATGCAGACGCGGCTCCTGCGCGTGCTCGAAGACCGCGAGGTGCGTCGCATCGGCGCTTCGAAGGGACGCGCCGTCGACGTGCGCTTCGTCGCCGCCACCAACCGCGACCTCGAAGCCGAGGTGGCCGCGGGGCGCTTTCGCGCGGACCTCTTCTATCGCCTCAACGGCTTCGTGCTCGTGATCCCGCCGCTGCGAGAGCGCGTCGCCGAGGTGATCCCCCTCGCGCTTCGCTTCGCGCGCAAGGCGAGGGCGCAGCTCGGGCTCGCGGGCGACGCCGCGCTCAAGACCTCGGCGCGCGCGTGGCTCGAGGCGTACCCGTGGCCCGGCAACATCCGCGAGCTCCGCAACGCGATGGAGCGCGCGGTGCTCTTCGCCGAAGACGAGCCCATCGGCGTCGAGCACCTCTCGGCGCAGACCTCGCGCTCCACGAAGCCCGCCGCGACGCCCGTCGCAGAGGCTCCGAAGCCCGCGAGCGCGAAGCCTTCTGCGGAGCCCGACGACGAGCGCGCCAGGATCGTCGCCGCCCTCGAGCAGTGCGTCGGCAACCAGACGCGCGCCGCGAAGCTCCTCGGCATCTCGCGCAGGACGCTCGTCTCGAAGCTCGGGCTCTATGACATGCCCAGGCCGCGCAAGTGACCGTGACCGCGATGACAGGATATGTCCTCCATCGAACCTGACCTACACGGCTTCGTCGGGCGTCACCTCGACGGCGGCTACGAGGTCGAGGCCGTGGTGGGCGAGGGCGGGCACGGCGTGGTGTACCGCGCGCACCGCGGTGAGACGTCAGAGCGCGTCGCCATCAAGGTGCTGAAGATCCCCGCGGACTCGACGGAGGAGAAGCGTCGCGGCTTCGTGGAGCGCTTTCGTGACGAGGCCCGGATGCTCGCTCGCCTCGATCACCCCGCGGTGGTGCGCGCGCTCGACTCGGGCGTGGCGGCGACGCCGACGGGCGAGGTGCTCCCGTGGACGGCCTTCGAGTGGGTCGACGGTCGCTCGCTCACCCGCTGGCTCTCGGAGCGCGACAACGCGCCGTTGCGCCCGCGCGCCGCGCTCTCGCTCTTGCGTCCGGTCTTCGAAGCGCTCTCGCTCGCGCACTCGATGGGCATCGTTCACCGCGACATCAAGCCCGACAACATCATGGTGATCGAGCGGGCCGGGGGCTTCACGACGCGCGTGCTCGACTTCGGCATCGCGAAGACCATGCAGCCCGGCGAGGCCGCGGTGACCACGGGAGAGACGCGCACGAACTCCCCCGTCCGCTGCTTCTCGCAGGAGTACGCCGCGCCCGAGCAGCTCTCGGGGCTGCGCACGGGACCGTGGACCGACGTGCACGGCCTCGCGCTCGTGCTCACCGAGACCATCGTGGGCAGGCGCGCGTACGAGGGCGAGAACACCATGGCGCTCATGGCCGCCGCGCTCTCTCCGCTGCGTCCGACGCCGGGCGCGCTCGAGGTCGACATCGGCGCGTGGGAGCACATCATCGCGAAGGCCCTCTCGCTCCAGGCCAACGAGCGCTACACCAACGCGGGCGAGATGCTCGCCGCCCTCGACGCGGCGACGCCGTCGCTCGTTCCCCCTCCGCCACGCTCGAGCGAAGAGGCCATCGCGACGCCCGCCCCGACGACTCCCCTCGTCGCGATCCGCGACGACGCCCGCGATGACGAACCCGAGCGTGACGGCGGTCACCGCGTGGCCTTCGTGATCCTCGCGCTCTCGGTCGTGTGCGCGGTCGCCGCGGCGATCCTCGCGTTGCGCTGAGAGACCGCTCGAACGCCCGAAAATCTAGGCCACTTCGACGATCGGGAGGAGGCCCGTCGTGCCCGCGTACGGGTGCGTGAGCACGCCCGTCGCGCCGGGGACGGAGGTGCGCGCGCAGAGCGTCCCCGCGGCGCCACGGATCACCACGGGAGAGGTCACCACGCCCACCGAAGCGCGCTCCAGTGAACCGTCGACGAGGTAGGGCAGCGTCGCGCGCGGGGGCTCGATGAGCGCTTGAAGCACGCAGTCGTCGGCGAGCACCGAGGCCACGAGGTGTTGAGGCCACGCGCCCTTCGCCTCGCGTCCGATCACCACGCGGCGGCCCTGCCGGTCGATGCAGGGCTTGAGCACGTACGCGTCGGGTCTCGCGCGCACCATCGGGAGCAGGTCGACGCCGTCTTCGATCGCGGGCCTCGCGAAGCGCGTCCACGGCACCTCGACGCCGCGGAGGTCACGCGGGCGTTTCGACAGCCACGCGAGCGCGCCCTTGTGGTTGAGCACCAGTTCGAAGGGAGACGAGAACACCTCGACGCGCCCGTCTCTCGCCGCCGCGCGCAGGTGCTCGACGCGGTCGTCGCGGCACCACGCGGCGGGCGTGACGAGGCGCCAGATCACATCCACGCGTGATCCCGCGAGTGACACGGAATGTCCGTCGTAGCGGAGCGCGTCGGCCTCGACGACGTCGCAGCGAAGGCCCACGGCGCTGCACGCGCGCGCGAACGCGTCGCCCGCCTCGGTGAGCCCGTCACCCCGTTGGAGCGCGCCTGGGAGCACCGTCCACGCGACGCGGGCCTCGCGTCCGTAGCGCCTCGCGAGCATGCGCGCGGCGTCGGTCGCGGGCTTCGGCCAGCGCAGCGGGACCTCGTCGCCGTACCACCGCGACATCACGTCGGAGAGCGCCTCGATCTCGACGAGGCCGCCCACGCAGCTCCCGGCGTTGAGCTCCATCATCGCGTAGGAGCCGTCGGCGTAGAGCGCGCCATCGGGTCGCAACAGGTCGAGGTCTTCGCGGCTCCGCATCGGAGGATCAGCGCCGTCGAGCGTGAGCGAGAGCGCGGGGAGCGTACGCGTGAGCTCGCGATCACGGAGCGCGCGAGCGAGTCGCACGGCCGTGAAGCGCACCGCGCGAGCCACCGAGGCCGCACGACCGAGAGGTACGACCACGGGTCTGAGCGACTGGAGAAAGCCGCCGAGACGCAGCCCCACCAGGGGTTCGAGCGCGTCGGCGATCGCGTCGGAGAGGGCGCGCGTTCGAGACGGATCACGCGCGAGCCATCGCTCGATGGCTTCGACGCAGCGCTGTACGGAGGGGTCGTCAGGCTCGATGCGCGAGCGATCCATCGCTCACGCGACGGGGACGCGTTCGTCGTTCGGGTGCCTCACCGCGGGGTGCCTCGTGGGGATTCGCACCGCGGGCTGGTTGGCCGCCGCCACGGCCGCCGCCGCAGCCGCCTCTCTCGCCGCGTTGGCGCGCTGCTGCTCGGCCTCGATCTCGGCCTGCGTGGGCGCCGGGGCAGGGTGATCGAAGCTCTGCTTCGCGGCGATGCACGCGGTGGTGGTCTCGTCGCACGCGAAGATCCCGTGCTCGCGCAGGAGGCTCGCGGTCTGCGCGGGGTCGCGCCGCTGCCACTCGCTCACCACCGCGGCCGCGCGGCGGAGCGCTTCGACGTCGTTGGCGGCGGCCGGTGTGGTCGGCTCGGGCGTGACCGTGGGCGCGGGCTGCGCCGACGTCTTGTTGCAGCCCGAGAGCACATCTCCCGTCGCCATCGCGCACGCGAGGAGCGCGACCGCCTGCTTGAGCTCCGTGAGTTCAGCCATGATCCGCGAGCGTAGGTGAAGCGCGCGACGAGCGTCAAACCCTCATCACCGCCACGCCGTGCGACTCTGGTAGCCTCCGCGCCGTATGTCGTCGCAGGTCTTCGAAAGGCTCCTCGCGCGGCGCGCGTCGGGTGGGCACGAGACGCTCCTCAAGCTGCAACGTGAGGGCGCGCTCTACAACGTCGTGGTGACCGAGGTGCGCGGTCGCCGCGTGCGATCGTCGGATGGCCGCTGGCTCGTCGATTTCGCGAGCTGCAACTACCTCGGCCTCGACCTCGACCCCGAGGTCGCCGCGTCGATCGCGCCCGCCGTCGCGCGCTACGGGACGCACCCGAGCTGGGCGCGCCTCGCCGCGGGCCCCGACCTCTACCCCGAGCTCGAAGCGCGCCTCGCGACGCTCCTCGGCGCCGAGGAGGTCGTGGTGCTCCCCACGATCTCGCTCATCGCCGTGGGGCTCATTCCCGCGCTGGTGGAGCGCGGCGGCGCGGTCTTCGTCGATCGCCTCGCGCACAAGGTCAACCACGACGGCTGCCGCGTTGCGCGCGACCGCGGGGCCTCGCTCGTGTCGTTCTCGTCGGGCGACCTCGACGCCCTCGACCGCGCGCTCACCGCGCACGCCTCCGCGCCCGACAAGCTCATCGTCGTCGACGGCGTGCTCTCGACCTCGGGACGCGTGCAGAACATCCCCGCCATCGCAGCGCTCGCGGAGCGTCACGGGGCCATCGTCTACGTCGACGACGCGCACGGCTTCGGGCTCCTCGGCGAAGAACCCTCGCGCGAAAACCCCTATGGCCGTCGAGGAAACGGCGTGGTGCGTCACCTCGGCGGCGGCTACGACAACGTGGTCTACGTCTCGGGGCTTTCGAAGGCCTACTCGTCGCTCGCGGCCTTCTTCACGTGCCCTCGCGCGCTGCGGCCGTACCTCCAGGTCTCGGTGACGTCGTACATCTATTCGGGGCCGTGCCCGACGGCGTCGCTCGCCACGGCGCTCGCGGGCCTCGACGTCAACGAACGCGACGGAGACGCCCGTCGGCGACGCATCTGGGAGATGTCGAAGTCGCTGTGTGAAGGGCTCCGCGCGCTCGACTACGAGACCGACGACAACGGGTACATGCCCATCCTCGGCGTGTACCTCGGGAGCCCCGAGCGCGTGATCGCGGGCGGGAGGTTCCTCTACGAGCGCGGGTTCATGGCGACGATGCAGGCGTACCCCGTGGTGCCGAGAGACCGCGGCGTGCTGCGCTTCACCGTGACGAGCGCGAACACCGACGACGAGGTGGCCTCGCTCCTCGACGCGATGCGCGACCTGCGAGACGCGATCCGAGACGAGCCGTGAGCTCCCTCGACGACCCCCGCGACCCCGCGTGGAACGCCGCCGAACGCGCGCTCTTCACGCGCTTTCGAGACGCCGCGAGGGAGCTCGTCAACCCGCGCGTGGCCGAGCACGAGGCGTCGCGCAGCTTCGATCGCGCGTCGTTCGCGGCGCTCGGCGCGATGGGCCTCTTCGAACACGGCGCGCGCGGTCTGTCACCGCTCTTCGCCGCGCTCGAAGGGCTCTCGACGGGCTGCGACGACGCGGGCTTCGCCATCTCGGTCATCGCGCACGCGGGCGTCGCGGTGCCCGTGATCCATGAGTTCGCACACCCCTCGCTGCGTGACAGGATATTACCGCGCGCGATCTCGGGCGAGCACCTCGTCGCCGTCGCCAACGCGGAGCCTACGGGCGGAACCGACGTGCTCGGCGTGAGGGCTCGCGTGCGACCCGTGGGCGGTCGGCTCACGCTCTCGGGACGCAAGCGCTCGATCACCAACGTGGGTCGCGCCGATGTGATCCTCGTGTCGGCGCGCGACGAGGGCTCCGTCGATGCGACGCGTTCCATCGCGGCCTATGCCGTCGATGCGAGCGCGAAGGGCTGCCATCAGCGAACGCGCGTCGATCGCATGGGCCTGTGGACCTCGCCCACCGGAGACCTCATCGCGCGCAACGTCACCCTCTCCGACGACGCGAGGCTGTGCGACGGCGTCGACTTCTTTCGCCGCTGCTTCGCGCTCGAGCGGCTCGCGGTGGGCGCCCTCTACGTGGGGGCGCTGCGGCGCGCGCTCCGTCGCATGACCGCGTGGCTCTCGTCGCGCCCCTCGCTCGCGGAGCACCAGTACGTGCAGCAGCGCGTGGTGCGCGTGCGATGCTCGCTCGCGGCCGTCGAGGCGATGCTCTTCGCGACGCGCCGGATGTTCCTCTCGGGCGAGCGCTGCGAGGCGGAGCTCTCGACGCTGAAGTGCGAGGGCTCCGAGCGCGCGCTCGACGCGGCCGAAGACGCGATCAGGCTCATGGGCGCTCGCGGCTACGAGCACCGCGCGGGCGCCGAGAAAGACGCGCGCGACCTCATGGGCCTCACCATGCTCGGCGGCACCGCGGAGCTCCATCAGGGCGTGATCTTTCGCGCCGCGAAGCGCGGGGGATGACGTGACCTCGCCGCGCGCGCTCCCGTGGTTCGGCGTGGTGGCCTTCGCGTGCGCGATCACCTGGCTCTCGGGCGCGCTCGGCGTCAGCGCCATCGCCGTGTACGCGCTCACCGTGACGGCCTCGCAGTGCCTCCTCGTCGCCCTCGAGCGCGCGATGCCCCTGCGCGCCGAGTGGAACCGACGCGACCCGCAGCGCGCCCACGACCTCGGCCACTACGCGACCAGCATGGCGCTCGGTCAGCTCGCCGCAGGCGCCGTCACCTCGGCGATCGCGTGGCCCCTCCAAGACGCGATCGTCGCCGCGCTCGGAGAGAGCCCGTGGCCCGCGCGCTGGCCCCTCGTCGCGCAGGTCGCGCTCGGCTGCGTCGTCGCGGAGTTCGGCCTCTACTGGCAGCACAGGCTGATGCACACGTCGCGGTGGCTCTGGCGCTTTCACGCGGTGCACCACGAGAGCTCGCGCCTCGACGTGTTCAAGGCCACGCGGCAGCACGCGCTCGACCTCTCGCTCGCAACGGTGGCCGCGCTCGTTCCGCTCGTGGCGCTCGGCGCGAGCGGAGCCGTGATGCAGTGGGTGGGCGCCGTCAGCGCGGCCTTCGGCCTGCTGCAACACGCCAACGTCGCCATCGAGACGCCGCGGTGGCTCGACGCGTGGGTCTGCACGCCCGCGACGCACCGGCTCCACCACTCGCGTGATCCCCGCGAGGGAGCCACGAACTTCGGCGTGATCGTGATGCTCTTCGACCGCCTCTTCGGCACCTGGGTCGCGCCCGCGAGCGCGTGTCCGCCCGAGGTCGGATCGCGCGGTCACACCGGGCGATCGTTCGCCGCGGAGCTCGTCGGAGACCTCTCGAAGTGATCGTCTACGCGCCCATGTACGCGTGGATCTGCTTGCGACACAGGGCCGTGAGGGCCTCGGGCGTCGCGCCTGCGTAGAAGGCCCGGTACCACGTCGCGGTGTTCGCGAAGGTCTGATCGAAGTCCCAGCGGGGGGCCCACCCGAGGCGCGCGGCGGCCTTCTCGATGCTGAGGCGCAGGAGGCCAGCTTCGTGCGGCGCGCGCGGGTCGTGACGGTCTTCCCACGAGCCCGTTCCCCATGCGCGAATGAGGGCCTCGACGACGTCTCTCACGTTGCGCGTGGCTTCGAGCGTGGGGCCGAAGTTCCACCCCTCGCAGAAGTCTCGGGGGTGCTGGGTGCCGTGTCCGGCGAGGCGCGCGCCGAGCACGAGGTAGGCGCCGAGGGGCTCGAGCACGTGCTGCCACGGACGCACCGACGCGGGGTTTCGCACCTCGATCGCGTTGCCCTTCGCGAGGGCCCTCACGCAGTCGGGGACGATGCGCGCGTCGCTCCAGTCGCCGCCGCCGACGACGTTGCCCGCGCGCGCCGAGGCGAGCGCCACGCCGTGATCGGTGAGCCGCTCGGGCGTGAAGAAGCTCCGTCGCCACGAGGCCACGACGAGCTCCGCCGCGCCCTTGCTCATGGAGTACACGTCGTGGCCGCCCATGGCCTCGTCTTCGCGGTATCCCCAGAGCCACTCGCGGTTCTCGTAGCACTTGTCGCTCGTGACGATCACCGTGGCGCAGCGCGCGCCCTCGGCCTTGATCGCGTCGAGCAGGTGCGCCGTGCCCATCACGTTCGTGGCGAGCGTCTCGACGGGCTCGACGTAGCTCCGCCGCACGAGCGCCTGCGCCGCGAGGTGAAACACATACTCGGGCCTCGCCTCGCGCACGGCGTCGAGCACGGTCTGCCGGTCTCGGATGTCGCCGCGGATGTCTTGCACCACGCCGCGGTGACCCGCGAGCTTGTAGAGCGACGGCGTGGTGTCGGGGTCGAGCGCGAGGCCCGTGACGTCGGCGCCGAGCTCCTTGAGCCAGAGGGCGAGCCACGAGCCCTTGAAGCCCGTGTGTCCCGTGAGGAGCACGCGACGGCCTTCGTAGGCCGCGCGGAGGTCGGTGAGGTTCGCCGGGTGCGTCATGGCGCGGCGAAGATATCGGAGACCGCGCCGCGGTGAAGCGGAATCACCGCATCGCGATGCGACGTCAGGGCCAGGACTTCCACGGGGCGCGGCCGTGGGCCCAGAGGTCGTTGAGGAGGGTGTACTCGCGCAGGGTGTCCATGGGCTGCCAGAACCCGTGGTGCTCGTACGCGACGAGCTCTCCGTCGGCCGCGAGCCGGCGCATGGGGTCGAGCTCGAGCACCGTGCCCGGAACGGGCGGGAGGTAGTCCCAGATGCGCTTCGCGTCGAGCACGAAGAAGCCGCCGTTGATGAAGCCCTGCGAGGTGTTGGGCTTCTCGGCGAACTCGGTCACGCGCCCGCCGTCGACCACCATCTCGCCGAAGCGCCCCGGCGGATGCACCGCGGTGACCGTGGCGACCTTGCCGTGCGCGCGGTGAAAGGCCACGAGCTTGCCGATGTCGACGTCGCTCACGCCGTCGCCGTACGTGAGCATGAAGAGGTCGCTGTCTTCGACGTAGCGCCGCACGGCCACGACGCGCCCGCCGGTCATCGCGGCCTCGCCGGTCTCCGCGAGGGTGACCGACCAGTCCTCCTCGTCGTGCTTGCCCATCACCTCGACGGCGCCGTGGGCCCCGAGCGTGACGCGCAGGTCGGCCATCATCGCGCGGTAGTTCAAGAAGAACTCCTTGATGACCCAGCCCTTGTAGCCGAGGCACAGCACGAAGTCCTTGAACCCGTGCTGCGCGTAGCTCTTCATGATGTGCCACACGATGGGCTTGCCGCCGATGGGCAGCATGGGCTTCGGGAGCTGCTCGTTCGCGTCGCGGATACGCGTCCCCTGACCGCCACAGAGAATCACGACCTTCATGCGCTCACCCTCGTTCGGCTCCATGCGAAAGCGCTCATGCCAGAGCGCGGGGCCTCGAACAAGGGTCTCCGGTGCGTGACCCCCCGCTCGCGTTCAGCCCGCGCGTTGACATTCCCCGCTCGACGGTTGTACCCGTCCGCGCCGAGGGACCGCCATGAACACCACCTCCACGCTCCGACTCGCGCTCTCGGCCTCGCTCGTGACCCTCGCCTGTAGCGGTTCACGCGCGACGCCCGCAACCCCACCGACGCCCGTCGTCTCGGCCTCCGACGCCTCGACCGTCGCGCAGGCCGACGCCGCGGTGACCCCGCCCGCGGACCCCCGGCGTGAGGCCGTGCTCGCCGCCGCCCGCGCGAACGCGGTGAACGCCGAGGTCCCGGTGATCGTCGCCGGGCCCATCGACTTCCCCGACCCCGAGGCGCAGGGAGCCCGCGTGGCCGCGGTGGTGGGATCGGGCGCCGACGCGAGGCTCCTCGTGACCCCCGTCCCCTTCGTCGACGGCGCGGCGCTCACGACGCCCATCATGATCTCGGGCACGCCCCAGGACGACATCGCGGGCCTCTCGACGCGCGACATCAACGGCGATCACAAGCCCGACCTCGCGGTCTTTCTGCGCCGCGAGTTCGAACTCGAGAGCTACGTCTCCCTCCAGCGCTTCGCGCGGCTCTACACCATCGGCACGACGCCCGAGCGCAGCCTCGCGCCCCTCATCCGCGCGGAGAACCAGCTCCTCGGCGTGCGCGACGACGCGGCGCTCGCGGCTGCGATTCCGGGCCTCAACACCTACGAGGCGCCCGCTGAAGGAATGAGCCCCATGCGCTTCATCGCGCGCCTCCGCTTCGCGACGCCTGCGCAGTTCCGCGCCGCGGTGGCCTCGACGGGGCTGCGTGACTGCACGAACTTTCCCGATCGCACGGGCAATCGCCGCAAGCGCTGCACGACGCGCCCCGTGGCGAGGCTGACCGACGCGTTGATCACGGGCCCCCTCCGCCGCTCGCTCGGCACCTTCGTCGACGTGCTCAGCGACGACACCAACGAGCTCACCGACCCGAGCTGCCAGCGCGTCGGCAACGAGCTCCACTGCGGCGCCAACATCGGCGGCCCCGCGGGTACGGACTGGGCGGTCGTGGGCGAGGGCGCCTCGCTGCGCATCATCGAGATCTCGCCCTGGGCCGAGAGCTCGTAGCCGCGCGACGTCACTTCCGTCGAAAGAGCATCCGCCACACGGGCAGCCCGTCGATGATCGCGCGCGCTTCGCGGTTCGATCGCGCGGGCGCGTGGGGGCTCTCGTCGATCCAGCGCTGGCCTTCGGGCGCGGTGTTTTCGAACTCCGGCGCGGCGGCGAAGCGTTCGAAGTACTCGTCGGCGCGGTGCTCGACGTCGGTCTGCACGAGCACCGTCCCGCCCGGCGCGACGAGGCGCGCGAGCTCGGCGACGAACTCGTCACGGAGCACGAGGCGCTTCTGGTGCTTCTTCTTCCACCAGGGGTCGGGAAAGTGCACCACGACCCATCGCACCGACCCCGCGGGCCCCATGCGAGGCAGCGCGAGGCCCGCGTCTTCTGCGAAGGATTTCGCGTGTGCGAAGCCCTTCGCGCGCAATCGCTCGTCGAGCACCGTGGCGAGCTTGCGACGAATCTCGAGCGCGAGGAGCCGTCGATCGGGATGGAGCTCCGCCCACTGGAGCGCGAACATCCCCCGCCCGGGACCGATCTCGAGCAGAAGGTCTCCGCTGCCGGGGACGACGTTCGAGAGGTCGATGGACTCACCCTCGGGGAGCCTCGGCGCGTGGTCGTACTTGGGGTTGTGCATGGCGGCTGTGTGCTGACGCGGCGCTCTGCTACCGTGCGCGCGCCCTTCGAGGCAAGCACCCACAACGCTGGAACGCCGCCGATGGCCCCGATTCACTCATGAGCGAGACCGAGAAAGCACCCTATCGCGAGGCCGAGGCGAACGCCGACGCGACGCCCGACGCGACCCCCGACGCGACGAAGCCAGCGCCCCCTGAAGCCCCCTCGAAGGACCCCGCGGAGAGCACCCCCGTTCAGTCTCATCCCACGGTGCGCGCGGTGATGCGAGACCGCGCGGCCCTCGGGCTCGCGGTGCTCAGCGGGCTGCTCCTGTGGCTCGGCTTCGCGGGGAAGGAGATCCACCTCGCGGCCATGATCTCGCTGGCGCCGCTCCTCGTCGCGATCCGCGGTCGCACGGGGTGGAACGCCTTCCGCACCGGCTGGCTCATGGGCTTCGTGGGCACGGCCGGAGGCTTCTGGTGGATCACCGGGATGCTCCAGACCTTCTCGGGCTTCCCGATGCCGCTGTGCATCCTCTTCTCGTCGCTCCTGTGGGCGAGCACGGGCTTCGCGTTCGGCGTGCTCGCGTGGCTCGTCTCACGCGCCGACGCGCGCAACGTCCCGCGCCTCGTGAGCGTCCCGCTGGCCTTCGCCGCCGTCGAGCTGATGATCCCGGCGCTCTTCCCCTGGTACCTCGCGGCGTCTCTGCATGACGTGCCCGTGATGATCCAGACGGCGGACCTCGGAGGCCCGATGCTCATCGGCGCCGCGATGACGCTCGGTCACGCGGCCATTTCCGAAGCCTTCGTGCGCGTAGGCCCGTGGCAGACGCGACTCCGTCCGCTCGTGTGGCCGCTCGCGTTCTGGGCCTTCGCGATCCCCTACGGCCACTGGCGCATCGGCCAGGTCGACGCCGCCGCGCGTACCGATCGCCCGCTCCGCGTCGGCGTCGTTCAGCAGAACCTCGGGCTGATGCAGAAGCGCACCGACCCCCTGCTCGCGCTGCACCGTCACCTCGAAGCATCGCGCGAGCTCGAGCGTCAGGGCGTCGACCTGCTCGTGTGGAGCGAGAGCGCCATCGCGTACCGCATCCCCGACGAGGTCACGAACATCCGCGACTACATCGACGTGTGGGACCTCCACACGCCCGTGCTCTTCGGCGCGCTCTCGGTACGCGGCGATGAGGCGCATCCGCGGCTCTACAACACGGCGTTCATGACCGACGCCACGGGCGCGATCCGCGGCTACTACGACAAGGTGTATCTGCTCGCCTTCGGTGAGTACATCCCGCTCGGAGAGACCTTTCCGCAGCTCTACGAGATGTCGCGCAACAGCGGTCACTTCACGCGCGGCTCGCGCATGGTCTCGCTCCCCGTCCCCGGCGGAACCGTCGCGCCGCTCATCTGTTACGAGGACATCCTCCCGCGCTACGTGCGGCAGTTTCAGCAGACGGCGTCGCCCGACGTGCTCGCGGTGATCTTGAACGACGCGTGGTTCGGCGACACCGCGGAGCCGTGGATCCACAACGCGCTCGCGAAGTTCCGCGCGATCGAGCACCGCAGAGACCTCGTGCGCGCCGCGAACTCGGGCGTGTCCTCCGTGATCGACGCCGCGGGGCGCACGCTCGCCCACAGCCGCACGTTCACGCGCGAGAGCGTCCGCGCGACGATGCACATTCACAAGGGCACGACGCCGTACCTCTACGTGGGCGACTGGATCGCGTACCTGGGGCTGCTGCTCGTGGCCTACACGCTCACGCCGCGCCGCTTCGCGCTGCCGCTGCGAAAGCCGGTGTGATCCGTCGCGCGTTGGCGCGATCGCTCAGCGTGTGGCGCGCAGTTCGCGAGCCTGCAACGGCGCTCAGCCCGTGGGCTTCGACGGATCGGCGGGAGGAGTCACGGGCGTCTTCGGCTCGGGCTTCGACGGCGAGCGAGCGTCACCGCGAGTCGCGCGATCGATCGAGCGCGGCGCGCGAGCGGTGTCGGAGATACGCGCGTGTATCGAGGGGAGCGGGAGTGCGCCGCAGGTGATGCCTGGGTCCTTCAGCACGGGGTCTTCGCGCTCGCCGCAGGTTGAAAACCTGCGGCAACATGCGCGGGGAGCGACGCGATCAAAGCCCGCTTCGCGGGCTCACAACTGCGAGTCGGCGGAACGCCGACTTCACCCGGTTCTTGAAGTGCGAATGATGCCGCAGGTCTTCAACTTGCGGCGGAGCGGTCTGTGTCGACGTCATGCGCGACGCCGCATCGCCGAACCTGGAGCGTTCAGCGCGTGGGGCGCTTCGCGGCGGCGCGCTTCGGAGACGGCTTCGCGGCGCCCGAGGAGACGGACGCGTCGCCGCGCGTGGCGCCCTTCTTTTTCGTCCCTCTTGTTGCCTCGGACTTCTTCGCGCGCTTCGCAGGGGCGGGGAACGCCGCTCGGATGGTCTCCTCGTCCTTCGCGGTGAGCTCGCGCCCGTCGCTGCGAAGCACGACGACGCGGACGAAGTACCGGTCGGGGAGGGGGTTGTGCGCGGGGTCCATCTCGAGGCTGAGGCCGGTCGCCATGTCGAACGCTCCTGAGCGGGAGATCACTCTGTCGCGATGGGTCTTCGTGTGGCGCGACGGACCCTTCGCGTCATCGAATCTACATCCTCTCGCAACACGCCGCGCGCCGTCAGCATGCGCGAGAATCCCGCGAGGTCCTGCGGGCCCTTGGCGCCGTTGCAGGTCTCACACGCCGCGACGAGGTTCGACGCAGCGTTCACCGTCGCGCTCGGCGTGTCGCGCCGAAAGTGAGCGCGCGGGCGGACGTGGTCGACCTGAAACGGACCCACGACGACGCCGCAGTAGACGCACCGCTGGTGATCGCGCAGCAGCACCCTCACCTGGAGCGCAGGCGGGAGCCGCGCCTCGCTCGGCGCGGGGATCGTCAGCCGCCGCTTCGCCATCGCCTACGCCTCACCGCGTGCGCCTCGCGCCACGCTCGATCGGGCCCGCGGGAAACAACGCACGCTCCCACGCCTCCGGTGGTTGAGGCGCCGCGTGGTGGACCCGCTGCGCCGAGAGATACGAGCTCAGCGCCGGGACGCCATCGATGCTCACGGAGCGCGCCCAATAGCCGTCCTGCCAGTAGAGGGCCTCGGCTCCGTCGGGAGGGGTCTGGTTCCAGCGGTGCGCGCTGCATCCCTTCATCGACTTCACGACATCGCACAGCCGTTCGGTCGCCTCGATCTGCACGAGCACATGCACATGATCCTCGGCGGCTCCAAACGCTCGAAGCGCGGCGTCGCGCGTGGCGAGCGCGTCGATGATGAAGTGGCGCAGCGGGCGATCGAAGGACGCTTGAAGCAGCCGCGCCCGCCTCTTCGTCGCCCAGACCACATGCGCCAGAATCAGGGTGTCGGAATGCGTGCCGTACATCACCCGCGGTCATCGCGGCGCCGCACCGGGAGGTTGCTCCGCCGGGGTGGATTCTCTCAACTCTTCGGGTTGAACCCGACTGCTACGCACCCGCTCGGCGACGCTCGCCGCCCGTTACGCATGAGCGCTTCATCGCGAGCGCGGCGTGGCGCTCGCCGCAGGTTTCCAGATGGATTCCTCATCACGAGCGTGGCGCTCGCCGCAGGTTTCCAGATGGATTCCACATCACGAGCGCGGCGCTCGCCGCAGGTTGAAAACCTGCGGCAATATGCGCAGGGAGCGACGCGACTAAAGCCCGCTTCGCGGGCTCACGAGTGCGAGTCGGCGGAACGCCGACTTCACGCAGTTCACCAGTGGTGCATGTTGCCGCAGAATTCATTCTGCGGCGATCAGCGCGGAAGGACGCAGCGGAACCCGATGGCGGAGCCCCAGTGCGACGGGCCGTCGGTCAGGTTCAGGGAGAACACCCCGGCCCGGGTGCCGACGTTCCAGTAGCCGCCACGGATCGCCGCGGAAGGAAGCGCTGCGATTCCGCTGACGCCGTTGCTGACGAAGCCATTGACGTTCGAGGTGATGTCGCTGCGGTAGTCGTTCCCGGTGGTGGTGGGCCAGTTCGAGGCTTCGGGGGCGTAGGTCGTGTGCCCCGCGCCCGCGAACCACTCGGCGGTCCACTCCCAGACGTTGCCGATCATGTCCTGCTTGCCCCCCGCGCGGCACACCTCGTTCGCCTGGAACCGTGTGATGTTCGCGCTCGGAAGCCGACCCGCCACGCTCAGCGCTCGAAGCGGCGCCTGCGTGAGCGTCGGGCGTTACCGGAACGTCCGTGGGCGCGACGTCGGGCGCATCGACGACATCGGTCGACGGAGCGTCGGGGGAGGCAGCATCCGGGAAGGGGTGGTAGCGCCAGTCGTCGGGTGCGCATGCAGCCGTGGCGAGCAGCGCGATCAGGGCGATGCGAGCGAACGGTAGGGTCCCCATTGCGGGCGGGAACTCATCGCGATTCGCGGAGGCGAGGGAACCGGATCGCTCCGCGCGCTCGCGGTCGACGTCGTGGATTCAGCGCGGAGGGATGACGGCGCCCGACGGCATCGAGCCCGGCGCGACGGGCGCGACGGAGGTCCCCGGAGGAGGCTGCTGGTTGGCGCCCGAGGCGTTGATGCGCTGCCGCTCCGCGATGCGCTCACGCACCGGCGCGTACTCCGTCTCGAGCGCGCCGCGACGCCCGATGGTCTCGCTGCGCGCCCTCGCCACCGCGGGAAACGCCACCTGCGCGTGCGCGTCGGCGAAGGTCGCGTACTCCGCCCACGTGTTGCGCGCGTCGTCCCAGCGGTTCTGCGACTCGTTCACGTTGGCGATGGCCGCGAGGGCCCGCGCGCGGTTGCGGTCGTCGCCCTCGGCCTGCGCGATGCGCGCCGCCTCACGGTACGCGCCCAGGGCCGTCGCCGCGTCGCCGCGCGCCTGCGCCACGAAGCCGAGATAGAGCTGCGGGAGCGGGCTCCGCGCGTTGGCCGTCGCGGCCTCACGAAACGCCGTCGTCGCCGCGTTGAGGTTGTGATCGTGGTAGGCCGTCGCGCCGCGCATGATCGCCGCGTCGAAGGGCGTCGGCTGATGCGTGTTGGCCGCCGCGGCAGCGGGCGCTGCGGGTGTCGTTGCGGGCTGCGCGGGACGGGCCGCAGGCTGCGCGCTCGCCGGCCGCGCGGGCTGCGCTGCGGGCTGCGCGAACAGGGTGGCGGGCGCGAGGCTGAGGGTCAGGGCGAGCACGAAGCGCATGGCGCGCCGACGATACACCGATCCGCGCTCAGAGCGTCGCAAGGAACGCGACCAAGTCTTCGCGCTGCGCGGGGGTGAGCTGCGAGGTGCGGCCGTGGAGGTCTCCGCCCGCCGTCGGGTCGGTGAAGCGCGTCCGCAGCGACGAGGCGCGGCCGTCGTGCATGTAGGGCGCGCGGAGCCACAGGCCCGTGAGCGGGGCGACCTGAAAGTTGCCGCCGGTGCCCACGCCCACGCTCTCGTTGTTGGTGAAGGCCGCACCCGCGTGACACTCCGCGCAGCCCACGTCCGCGGCGTTGAAGAGGGCCTCTCCCCGCGTCACGGCCGAGGGATCGACCGCCGGAGACGCGCGCACCGCGGGGATCGTGTCGAGCCAGATTCCCAGCCGATCGCGGGTCACGGAAGGCACCGTCGGTCCGCCCATGCGCCGCACGAAGACCTCGCTCATCAGCGCGTCGAGGTCGCGCAGGTCGCCGTCCCAGTGGAAGGGCGCCGTCTGCATCACGCCGCCGCGCAGCGACGGGGTGCGTCGTCGGCCGATGCCGAGAAAGTTCCACACGCGCCCGTCATCGCCGCCTTCGGGGTGACATGACGCGCACGCGATCCCGGCCGCCGTGGCCGCGTGGAAGACGTCGTGACCGACCTCGCCCACGTGCTCGCCGACCTCGGGGTCGAACTCATCGTCGTCGGCGTACAGGTTGATCGCGCGCACCGAGTCGACCGCCGTGTCATCGACGACGAGCAGCGCTCCCGACGCGCGCGTCTGCACCACCAGGGCGCCCGCGCGCGTCCACGCGACGGCGACGGCCTGGCCCGTGGGGACGCGCACGCCCACGCGGCGAGACACGCTCCGCCCGTCGAGCTGCGTCACGCTCACCTGCGGCGTGGTCTCTGAGAAGGCCCACCCCGGCGACGCGACGGCGATCGATCGCTTGCCCTGCGCGTCGCTGCGCGCGGCCACGTCGACGGCGAAGCCTGCCTCGAGCATGGGCACGCCGTCGGTCCACGCGGGCGTCTCGTCGAGGCCGTCGAGCGCCGTGATGCGCGTGATCGAGGGGAGCCTCGCGATCGCGTTCGGCGAGGAGGTCGCGCCGTAATACCCCGTGCTCCGCGTCGGGGGATCGATCACCTCGAGCATGCTCTGGTGGAGCATCACGATGTCGCCGTCGAGGGCGATCGCGCGCCACGCCACCGAGGGGCTACGCCGCGCGCCGTCTGGCTGCCGATACGGCGTCGGAGCGCCGAGCGGTCGCACCGCGCCGCCTCGCACCTCGAACACCTTCGCCGAGCGGAACTGCGTCACGTAGAGCGCGTCTCCGCGCACGAGCACGTCGCGCAGATCGGGGTCGAGCCGCAGCGTCTCGCGCGCGTCGCCCTCGGCGCCGAGCGACACGAGCTCGCCGCCCGCGCACGCGACGTGGAGGCGCGCGCCGTCCCACGCGATGCCTCGGGGCGCGGCGCACACGGACCTGCGCGCGGTGATCGTCGCGCTCGCGACGTCGAGGGTGACCACGGCGCCGCCCCTTCGAAGCGCGACGTGCACGCGCCCGCTGGCGTCTTCGACCGCGCGTCCGGGCTCATCGCCGGGCGAGAGCGCGACGCGACGGGGCGCGACGTCTCCGGGGAGGTCGACGATCCACACGACGTCGAGGTCGGGATCCGACGCGATGGCCGTGCGGTCGTCGCGGAGCACGAGCAGCGTCCCGCCCGCAATGGGCGGCGGCTGACGTCGCGCGGCGCGGTACGAGAAGCGCGGCGACGAGACAGACCTCAGCGGCGCGGGCAGCGCCTCCGTGCGGAGCGGCGTCGGGATGGCGGGGGCCTCACCAACGACTCCCCCGCTCTGCGGCGCGGGTGGTGGCGCGGGCGCCGAGCACCCGAGCGCGAACAGCGCGATCCCCCCTGCGATGAAGCGCAGACCCATCGATCGTTCCTCCGGTGGTCGGTGATCGAGCTTCACCACACGCGCCGTGGCTGTGTCTACGTCTCGGACGCGTTTCATGCGGGGCCCTGCGAACACGGCCACAAGTCGCCGATCGCCTCACGCTCCGCGCGCGACGGACGCCTCTTGACGCGCGAGGCATTGACCCCGTACCCGTGTCGCCCGCGCCGTGGGCGTCGTCTGAATGCCGACGGCCCGCGGCGGCAACGAGACTCTGCATCTCTCAACCCGAGGCAAACGTCGCTCGATGTGCGGCATCGCAGGCATCTTTCACTACGCAGACCCCGAGCGGGCCGTCGACCGCGCCACCCTCACGCGCATGACCCGCGCGATCGCGCACCGCGGCCCTGACAGCGAGGGGTTCTTCTTCGACGGCGCCCTCGGCCTCGGGCACCGGAGGCTCGCCATCGTCGACCTCTCGCCCACCGGCGCGCAGCCCATGAGCACCCCCGACGGGTCTCACTGGATCGCCTACAACGGCGAGTACTACAACCACAAGGCCGCGCGCGATTCCCTCTCTGCAAAGGGTATTTCGTTCCGCGGAAGCTCCGACACCGAGACGCTGCTTCACCTGCTCGCGACGCGCGGCCTCGACGCGCTCGCCGACGTGGCGGGCATCTTCGGCCTCGCGTTCTGGGAGCGCGACGCGCGGCGCCTCACGCTCGCCCGCGACCCCGTCGGCGTGAAGCAGGTCTACTACCACGACGACGGTCAGCGCATCGTCTTCGCCAGCGAGATCAAGGCCCTGCTCGAGTGCGCCGACGTGCCGCGCGAGGTCGATCCGTCGGCCGTGAACGAGTACCTGCACGTCCACACGCCGCTCTTCGATCGCACCTTTCTCCGCGACGTGAAGCAGCTTCGCGCAGGGGAGTTTCTGCGCGTCTCGGGCGGCGGCTCGACGCTTCGGCGCTACTGGGAGGTGACCGACTTCACCCCGCGCGGCGGCTCGCCCGAAGAGAACGTGAGGGACCTCCGCGACGAGCTCCAGCACGTGGTGAGCGAGCAGCTCATGAGCGACGTGCCCGTGGGGAGCTTCTTCTCGGGCGGCATCGACTCGACCGCCGTGGCCTCGATGGCCGCGCGCGCAGGGCTCCGTCCGCGCTGCTTCGGCGTGCACTTCAGCGGGCAGGGCGTCATCGACGAGCGGCCCTATCAAGAAGCCGCAGCGAAGGCCCTCGGCCTCGATCTGGAGCTCATCACGCTCGACGGCGGCGCCTTCGCCGACGACATGGAGCGCCTGCTCTACGTGCAGGATCAGCCCGTGATCGGCGCGGCGATGCTCCCGATGTTCGCCGTGGCCGGACTCGCTGCGAAGAAGGTCAAGGTCTGCGTCGGCGGACAAGCTGCCGATGAGGTCTTCGGCGGCTATGCGCGCTACGCCCTCGCGCACCCGCTGAAGGTCGCGTCGCAGTGGCTCCGCGGCGCGCCGCACGCCATCGCGCAGAGGCTCCAACGGCGGGGCGCTCCGAGCGCGGGCACGTCCGGCGCTCCCTCCGCGCGCGTCGGCGGAAACGTGTGGAAGCAGTTCGCCGAGCCCGCGACGCTCCTTCGCATCGCGCGCAATCTCAGGGCGGGCCTCGACGGCGTGACCGACTGGCGCGAGCGCTACTTCGGCAACTTCGCGAAGGTCCCCGAGCGCACCTGGAAGGACATCATCACGGGTGACGGAATGGTCTCTCGCGACGCCGTGCGTGATGTTTTTCGCGAGGTCGTCGACCGCTCACCCGCGACCGATCCCGCAGACAAGGTCATGCACTGGGACTCGCAGACCTACCTCACGGGGCTCTTTCAGCAAGACGATCGCATGAGCATGGCGCACTCGCTGGAGTCGCGCGTTCCGCTCGCAGATCCGCGCGTGGTGCGCTTCGCGTTCCGCTCGGGCTTCGACCTGAAGTTCCGCGATGGCGCTTCGAAGTGGCTCCTGCGTCAGGCCGTGGCCGACGTGATCCCCGCCGAGGTGCTCAACCGAAGGAAGGTCGGCTTCGACACGCCGGCCGTCCGCTGGATGCAGGGGCCGCACAAGGCGTGGGTGCGCGAGGTGCTCACCTCGACGACCGCGAAGAACAGGGGCTTCTGGGACGTCCGCGCGCTCGAGCGCTGGCTCGATCGACCGGGCGACTCGCTCTGGTTCGACGTCGTGTGGAAGGCGCTCTGCATCGAGCTCTGGGCGCGCAACACGCTCGACGGACGCTGGCGTCGCTTCAGCACCGCCGAGGCCCCTCCGCCCGCGATCTCCTCCACCATCACGACGGAGCGCTGAGTCGTCGCGATGGGCCTCCGAGAGACGGCGCAGGAACTCCGCGAGCTCGGCCTCGACGGCACCCTCTTTCGCGTGAAGCACGAGCTCCGCATGCGCTCCGGCGCGGCGCAGCGCTTCGAACACCCGATCCCTCCGCGGCCTCGCCCCGACGGATCTCCGTGGCTCTCGAAGCTCCCCTTCGGAGACGCGCCCGCGGTGGTCGCGAGGGTCTCTCCGCTGCTCACGTCGGGCGATCGCGAGGCGCTCTCGAAGACCGCGTCGAGCGCGTGCGAAGGGCGAATCCGAGGCTTCGGCGGCGACGAGCTCGACTTCGGCGATCCCGTCGACTGGTACCTCCATCCCGTGAGCCGCAAGCGATGGAACCCGTCGCTCCACTGGTCTCGCTCGCTCATGGGTGCGGCGGCGATCGGCGATCCGAAGCTCACCTGGGAGGCCGCGCGCTTCCCCCAGGCATTTCACCTCGCGCGCGCCGCGGCCTTCGAACCCGAGCGTGCTGCGGTGCTCCTCGAAGGACTCACGACGCAGGTCGAGGGCTTTCTCCGCGCGACGCCGCACCCGCTCGGGCTCCACTGGTTCTCGAGTCAGGAGCTCGAGGTTCGACTCTCCGCGTGGTGCTTCGCCGCGAGGGTGTTCACCGCGCTCGGCTGCGACGCGCACGCGCTCATCGAGGCCATCGCGGGCCACGCGTGGGAGGCCGCGCACCACACCGAGCGCGAGCTCGAATACGCGCGCAGGGCGGTCTACAACAACCACCTCATCGCCGAGGCCCTGGGGCTCTATCTCTGCTCGGTGATCGCGCCACCCTGCGACGACGCGACGCGATGGAGCGCGCTCGGTCGTGCGCTCCTCGAAGAGCAGGCGGAGCGGCAGTTCTACCGCGACGGCGCGTACCTCAACCTCGCGCACAACTACCACCGCACGGTGCTCCAAGATTACCTCCTCGCGACGCGCATCGCGCAGGGCGAGGGGCGCGCGGTCCCCCCCTCGTGGACGTCCGCGCTGGAGCGCTCGCTCGACTTCCTCGTCGCGCAGCAGAACCCCGTCGATGGCGCGCTCCCCAACTACGGATCGAACGACGGCTCGATGCCGCGCGTGCTCTCGACCTGCGCGTTCTCAGACTTCCGTCCGACGCTCCAGACCGTGAGCGTCCTCACGCGCGGAGAGCGCCTCTACCCCGACGGACCGTGGGACGAAGAGTGCGCCTGGACGCTCGGCCCCGAGGCGCTTTCGAAGGCTCCGCTGCGCGCGCCGAAGCGTCGCTCGATCAGCTTCGCGGCGACGGGCTTTCACGCGCTGCGCGGACGTGACCCTTCAAACTTCTCGGTGCTCCGCTGCGGCACGGTGCGCGACCGCTTCGGGCAGATCGACATGCTCCACCTCGACGTGTGGTGGCGCGGGCTCAATGTGCTCGTCGATGGCGGCACCGGGCTCTACAACGGCGAGCGC
This sequence comes from Myxococcota bacterium, assembly GCA_052035985.1. Taxonomy (GTDB): domain Bacteria; phylum Myxococcota_A; class Polyangia; order Polyangiales; genus CAISKJ01. Next base: position 22,372 of record JBPOHC010000243.1, read on the forward strand.
GCGTGGCTCGATCACTTTCTCCGCACCGCGAGCCACAACACGGTCACCGTCGACGACCGCGATCAGATGCTCCACTGGCGTCAGTTCAAGTTCCTCTACTGGACCGACGCGCACCTCCTCGCCTTCGAAGACCACGACGGTTGGAGCCTCGCCGCGGGCGAGCACGCGGGCTACGCGCGGCACCCCGGAGGCTGCGTACACCGTCGCTCGGTGCTCTTCGTGAAAGACGCGCTCCACGTCGTCATCGACCGCGTGTCGGGCAGCGGGAGGCACCGCGCGAGGCTCCACTGGCTCGCGGGAGATTTTCCCTTCGCGTACGAGCCGGGCACTGCGACGCTCTCGCTCACGACGCCCGAGGGGACATTCTCTGTCGCAACCTTCGACGAGTCTGCGAGACCGCTCCCGGGCGACGTGGTGCGAGGCTGCGAATCGCCGCCGCGGGGCTGGCTCTCTCGCCGCTACGCGCACCGCGCTCCGACCCCTTCTCTCGCGGTGATTCGTGAGGGAGAGGCCCCGTTGACCACGGTCACGGTGATGGGCGAAGGCCCCCTCGACGTCGCCCTTCTCGCGGGGGTATGGAACGTCCGCGCGGGCTCGCGCAACGTATCGTTTCGCATCGCGGACGGGATGTTCGCGGACGTGAAGGAGTCGCTCGGATGACGCAGCAGCGTGTGGTGTTCGTGGCGGGTGCGCGGCCCAATTTCATGAAGGTCGCCCCGATGCTCCGGGCGATGGCGGCGCCGGGGTCGCGCTTCGAGAGCGCCCTGGTGCACACCGGGCAGCACTACGACGCGGCCATGAGCGACGTGTTTTTCGAAGAGCTCGGCATCCCGTCGCCCGACGTGCACCTCAACGTCGGCTCCGGGGCTCACGGCGCGCAGACGGCGAAGGTGCTCGCGGCCTTCGAAGAGTGGCTCATGGCGCAGCCCGCGCTGCCTCGCGGTGTGGTGGTCGTGGGCGACGTGAACTCGACGATGGCCTGCACGCTCGCAGCGGTGAAGCTCGGCGTCGCGGTGGCCCACGTCGAGGCGGGGCTGCGCTCGTACGACCGCACGATGCCCGAAGAGATCAACCGCCTCGTCACCGACTCGGTGGCGGATCTTCTGCTCACGAGCGAGCCGAGCGGAGACGCCAACCTCGCGAAGGAGGGCGTCGATCCGAAGCGCGTTCACTTCGTCGGCAACCTGATGATCGACTCGGTGGCGTACGAGCTCCCGCGGGCGAAGGCGCTCAACGTGCCCGCGCGCTTCGGACACGCCGCGAAGGGCTACGCGCTGGTGACGCTGCACCGCCCGTCGAACGTCGACACGGCGGAGCGCCTCGGGGCCCTCGTGGAGTTCCTCGAGCAGACGGCGAAGCGGGTGCCGGTGGTGTTTCCGACGCACCCGAGGACGCGCGAGCGGCTCACGCGCTTCGGGCTCATCGATCGCGTGGTGAAGAACGCCGCGGTGAAGATCACCGATCCGCTCGGGTACCGCGACAACCTCGGGCTCATGGCCGACGCGCGCTACGTGCTCACCGACTCGGGTGGAATTCAGGAAGAGACCAGCTACCTCGGGGTGCCGTGCCTCACGCTGCGGCACAACACCGAGCGTCCCGTGACGGTCACGCAGGGCACCAACACCATCGTCGGTGACGATCTGGCGAAGGCGTTTTCACTGGTGAACGACATCGTCGAGGGGCGATACAAAACGGGCGGTCCCATCGCTGGGTGGGATGGCCGCGCGGCCGAGCGAGTGGCGCGCGTGCTCGAGGAGAGCTGGGCATGAAGCGTCTGCATATGTCCGTGCCCCACATGGGCGAGAACGAGGAGCGCTACGTCCACGAGGCCTTCGCGACCAACTGGCTCTCGACCGTGGGTCCCAACCTCGACGCGTTCGAGCGCGAGTTCACCGCGCGCGTTGGGCTCCCCTGCGTGGCGCTCGGCAGCGGCACGGCGGCGATCCACCTCGCGATGCGCCTCCTCGGCGTGGGGCCGGGCGACGAGGTAGTGTGCCCGACGCTCACCTTCATCGCCTCGGTGAACCCCTGCATGTGGCTCGGCGCGCGCCCCGTCTTCATCGACAGCGATCGCCAGAGCTGGAACCTCGATCCGGGTCTCCTCGAAGAGTTCCTCGCGGCGAGGGCGAAGCGAAACAAGCTCCCGAAGCTCGTCGAGGTCGTGCACCTCTACGGTCAGAGCGCCGACATGGACCCCATCCTCGACACCTGCGCCCGCTACGGCGTTGCGGTGCTCGAAGACGCCGCCGAGGCCGTGGGCACGCTCTACAAGGGACGCCCCTGCGGCACGATGGCCGAGATCGGCGCCTACTCGTTCAACGGCAACAAGATCATCACCACGACGGGCGGCGGGATGCTCGTCGCGAAGGACCCCGCGCGCGTGGCCAAGGCCCGCTTCTGGTCGCAGCAGGCGCGCGACCCCGGCGTAGCCTATCACCACACCGAAATGGGCTACAACTACAGGCTTTCGAACGTGCTCGCGGGCATCGGGCGGGGCCAGCTCGAGGTGCTCGACGCGCGCGTCGCGAGGCGCCGCGAGATCGCGTTCCGCTACCGCGATGCGTTCGCGGACCTCGGCTGCATGGAGCTCATGCCGCAGGCTTCGTACGGCCTCCACACCAACTGGCTGAGCGTCTTTCTCGTCGACGAGACCTCGGGCTTCTCGCGCGACGCGATCCTCGCCTCACTCGAATCCGAGAACATCGAGGCGCGCCCCGTGTGGAAGCCCATGCACCTCCAGCCCGTCTTCGCGGGCGTGGAGCACGTCGGCGGCGCCGTGGCTGAAGACCTCTTCCGCCGCGGCGTTTGCCTCCCGAGCTCGAGCAACATGACCCGCGACGATCAAGACCGCGTGATCGCCAACGTGCGCGCCGCGGCCCTCCGCGCGCGCCCCCGGTCGTCGCGGCCCGTCCACCAGGAGGGTTCTGCATGAGCAAGGGCGCCGCCGAGAACCGCGAGGTCGGCAACCTCCCACAGCTCGTCTTCTCGTACCGCCGCGTCTTCGTGGTGCTCGTGCACCTGGCGCTCTGGGCGGGGGCCTTCATCGGCGCGTTCCTCCTCCGCTTCGACGCGCGCGTCCCGGCGCCCTTCTGGGCGCTGATCCGCATCTGGCTCCCCGTCGCGCTCGCGATCCGCACCGCGGTCTACTTCTACTTCGGGATGTTCCACGGCCTGTGGCGCTACACGGGCGCGCGCGACCTCGTGACGCTGTTCCAGGCCGCGTCGGTCTCGACGATGATCACCGTGCTCTACGTCCACTTCGTAGGGCCCCTGGGGCTGCCTCGCACGGTCTTCGTGCTCGAGTGGCTCATGAGCATCTTCGCCGTGGGCGGCCTGCGCTTCAGCGTGCGCACGCTCCGCGAGATCTCGCATCAGGTCACGGTGTCGAGCAACGTCGACGGCCGCAAGAAGATCCTCATCGTGGGCGCGGGCGACGGCGGCGAGATGCTCATGCGCGAGCTCACCCGCACGCACGGCGCCCGCTACGAGTGCGTGGGCTTCGTCGACGACAACCCCGCCAAGCGCGGCGAGCGCATCCACAACGTGCCCGTGCTCGGCCCCATCGCGTCGGTGCCCGACCTCGTCTCGCGCCACGAGGTCGACGAGGTCATCGTCGCGATCCCCTCGGCCTCGGGCCGCGAGATGCGCCGCATCGTCGGCATGTGCAGCAAGGACGGCGTCCGCATCCGCACGATCCCCGGTGTCGAGAGCCTCATCGAGGGCAGGGTCACGGTCAGCCAGCTCCGCAACGTGGCGATCGAAGACCTCCTCGGCCGCGAGCCCGTGAAGCTCGAGACCGAGCTCATCGCGGCGCGGCTCAACGGCGCCGTGGTGATGATCACCGGCGCGGGCGGGAGCATCGGCTCCGAGATGTGCCGCCAGGTCTGCCGCTTCGGCCCGTCGAAGCTCCTGCTCGTCGAGCAGGCCGAGAACGCGCTCTTTCAGATCCACCGCGAGCTGCGCGAGGCCTTCCCCGAGATCACGCTCGTGCCGCAGATCGCGGACATCTGCGACACGCGGCGCATGGAGGCGCTCTTCTCGCGCCACCGGCCCAACGCGGTCTTCCACGCGGCGGCGCACAAGCACGTGCCGATGATGGAGTGGAACGCCGGCGAGGCGATCAAGAACAACGTCTTCGGCACGCGCAAGGTGGCCGACCTCGCCGACCAGTTCGGCGTGCAGTCGTTCGTGATGATCTCGACCGACAAGGCCGTGAACCCCACGTCGGTGATGGGCGTTTCGAAGCGCGTCGCCGAGATCTACATCCAGTCGCTCTCGCAGCGGTCGCAGACGAAGTTCATCACCGTGCGCTTCGGCAACGTGCTCGGCTCCAACGGGTCGGTCGTGCCGATCTTTCAGGAGCAGATCGCGCGCGGCGGCCCGGTGACCGTCACGCACCCCGACATGAAGCGCTACTTCATGACGATCCCCGAGGCGTCGCAGCTCGTGCTCCAGGCGGGCGTGATGGGCGACGGCGGAGAGATCTTCGTGCTCGACATGGGCGAGCCCGTGAAGATCGTCGACCTCGCGCGCGACCTCATCACGCTCTCGGGCCTGCGGCCGGGTGAAGACATCGAGATCGCCTTCGCGGGCATTCGCCCCGGCGAGAAGCTCTTCGAAGAGCTCGCCGCCGACGACGAGCACGCCGACAAGACGCGGCACCCCAAGATCTTCGTCGGGCGCTTTCGCCCCTACGACTGGGAGCAGGTCGAGCTCGGCATGGTCGCGCTCCACGAGTGCTCCGACGGCGCCGACGACGAGCGCGTGCGGGTGTGCTTCAAGCAGCTCGTGCCCGAGTACAACCCCGTGGTGCTCTCGGGCCCTCCGGGCACCAACCGCGAGCGTCGCGTTCCGACCTTGCCCGCGGCGGCGCCCGATGAGCGCGCCAACGTCATCCCCCTCAAGCGAGGATGATTCGGGCTCCTCTCTCCGCCGAGGCGCTGCGAGAGAAGCTCGCGCCTCCGCGCCCCCTCGAACGCATCGCCGACGCGCTCTACGCGAAGCCCCTCGCGGGCTCACGCATCGCGTGGATCGCGTGGCTCCCTGACGACCTCAACAGCGCGGTCGACGCGCTCATCGCACGCGCGAAGGTCGACGGCGCGCGCACGCTGGCCGTCGGCGGACCGCCCGGCAACTACCTCGCCTCGGGCGTCGATCCCGACGACACCGAACTCTGTAAGTGCCTTGAATCAAGAGGGTTCGTGGCATCCTCCCGTCACCTCGACCTCGTCGTCTCGACGGCCGGTCACGCCTTCGACGCGCGCGTCGAGCGAGCTGATGGCGACGACGTGATCGCGCGCATCGGGGCATCGTTTACGTCGACGTGGGCGATGGAGGCGGAGCGCGCACGCTCGCACGGAGGGCTCTTCGCCGCGCGACGCGGAGAGGCGTTTCTCGGCTTCGCGTGTCACTCGGGCAATCGCGCGTGGGCGTCGAACTTCGGTCCCATCGGCGTGGCGCCCGAGGCGAGGGGAGGCGGCCTCGGTCGCGCGCTCGCGTCGGCGGTGTTCAGCGATCTCGCGGCGCGAGGACACGCAGACGCGCTGGTTCCGTGGGTCGACGCAGAGACCGCGCGCTTCTACGCGTCGTTCTGCGTGGCGCTTTCGCGGGCGTGGCGCGCGGAGTACCGTCTCGCCCTCGCGTAGCGCGGAGGCGAATCACATGGAGCAGAGCGGCTGGCGCAAGGCGGTGAAGGTAGCGGTCGATCGCGTCGCGGCGGTCGGCGGACTCGTGACGCTCGCGCCGCTCTTCGCGGGCGTGGCCGCGGGCGTGGCGATCACGATGGGGCGGCCGGTGCTCTTCACGCAGACGCGTCCAGGGTACAAGGGTCGGCTCTTCAAGGTCTTCAAGTTCCGCACGATGACCGAGGGCCGCGACGCGCGGGGAGAGCTGCTCCCTGACGATCAGCGGCTGCACCCCTTCGGCGCGTTCCTCAGGAAGACGAGCCTCGACGAGCTGCCGCAGCTCTTCAATCTGCTCAAGGGCGACGTGAGCCTCGTGGGACCGCGGCCGCTGCTGGTGCGCTACCTCACGCGCTACTCGCCCGAGCAGGCGCGTCGTCACGACGTGCTCCCTGGCATCACGGGGTGGGCGCAGGTCAACGGACGCAACGCGCTCACGTGGGAGGAGAAGTTCGCCCACGACGTCTGGTACGTCGACCACTGGAGCCTCGCGCTCGACGCGAAGATCCTCTGGCGGACGGTGCGCGTGGTGGCGAAGCGAGACGGGATCGGCGGAGGCGGCGCGGCCCTCTTCGCGCAGGAGTTCATGGGCTCTCAGGCGACGTGAGCCGCGCTGCTACGGGCGCACGTTCTCCCACGGCGAGCCGTCGGTGGCCCACGCGGTGACCCACTGGAGGAGCGTGGTTCCGCCGGGGCTCGCGAGCGTCGCGAGGTTGCCGATCATCGTGTGGTTGTCGCCCGTGAGTTCGAAGTACCTGAAGTTGGGCCTCGGGTCGAACGACGTCCGCGTGAGGCCGTCGAGCAGCGTCTGGAACTGCGGCCCCGTGACGCCGAAGTACGTCGAGATCGTGCGGTCTTGCGTGTACGAGAGCATTCCCATGCGGTGCGGCGGGGGAAAGCGCGTCGCGTAGAAGTCGAAGAGCGCGCCGAGGTTCTCGCGACACCCCGTGCAGCCTTCGGGGAACTGGATGTTCCACGAGGCCATCATCTGCCCGTAGCGCACCTCCGGGGGATTGATCGGCGGACCCGAGTCGTCGAGCAGGTCGACGCGCGCCATGGGGAACGCGCGCTGCACGCGGTCCCAGTGGAGGCCCGCGCCGTAGCCGCCAGCGCTCGCGCCCGTGAGCCACACGCGATCGGCCATCGGGAAGGTGCGCGCGAGCCGTCGCAGGTACGCGTCGACGTTGCGCGCGCCGACGTGGTGAATGGTGCGGTCTTCTTCGCCGAGCGTGTACGTGATGACGTTGTCGCCGCCGTGGATGTCGCCCGTGCAATACGGGATGTACACGAAGCTCGCATCGCGGAAGGGGTTTCGCGCGTCGGTGCGGCTGAACATGAGCGCGCGCCCCATGCCCCCGATCTCGCCGCGGAAGGTGGCCGCGGTGTAGTCGTCGTTGATGTTGCTCGCGGTGGGGAGAAAGCACGTGAGCGCGTCCCAGCAGCCGCCGCCGCCCTGGAGGTAGATCAGCACGCGGTTGCTTCGCGTGGTGAGGTTCACGCCGATGCCCGCGGGGCTCCCGTTGCCGCACGCGGAGTCGGGGAAGGGGATGAAGGTCCACGTCTCCGATGGGGCCTCGATGGGCGTCTGCGGTGAGCTCGCGTCGGGGGTCCAGGGGTGATACGTGGGCCCCGCGTCGGCGTCGGTGACAGCAGCGTCGGAGGCGTCGACAGGGGCCGCGTCGACGGCGGATGCGTCGGCGGGCGGAGCGTTCACCTCGCTGCCGCACGCGGCCGCGAGGAGCGAGATCGAGAGGAGCGCGGTGGCGCTTCGAAGACTCACAGGGGTCATCGCAGACGACGCTATACCGGTTCGCGTACGCGAGAAAACAAGCGCTCGCGGAGGCGGTGCGTAACGGTCAACGCGGCGCAGCCCATGACACCGCTGTCACGGGCTTGAGGCGACGAAATCCCCTTCGTGGTAGCGCCCTCGACGGCGGGCGGAAGATTGCAGTATGGTCCGCGCAACCCCCCGGTCCACGTGGTCCCGTGAACGGACCTGATGATCCTTCCCGCGCGCGCTGCTGACGAGCGCGCGCGAGATCGAGGCAGACAGCTCGATGAGAACGCTTCACAAGATCGTGCGGACGGCGATGTGCCTGTCCCTGCAGCTCCCCCTGCTCGCGGCCGTCGCGACCTCCGCGGAGGCAGTGCCCCTCCTCACGGGCTTCGGCGGACCAACGGGCTACGGCCTGCCGCAGAACTGCGTGCACCCGAACGATGACGGGTCGTACGCGGGTCCGCCGCCGACGACTGGCTTCCCCGCGGTGGCGATCCCGATCACCACGGCGTTCCCGATGGGCCTCAACTTCTTCGGCAACAACTACCGCACGATGTACGTGAACACGAACGGGAACATCACGTTCCGCGGGGCCGTGGGCACGTACACCCCGATGCCGTTTCCCGTCGCGAATCAGCCCATGATCGCGCCGTGGTGGGCCGACGTCGACACGCGCGGCGGCGGTCAGCCGATGCGCAACAACATCTGCTTCTACGTCGAGCCCAACCGCATCGTCGTGACCTGGAACAACGTCGGCTACTTCAGCTCGCACGACGACCTCCAGAACGACTTTCAGCTCATCCTCACGACGAGCAACACGTGCTCGACCACGGGCGACTTCGACGTGGAGTTCCGCTACAACCGCTGCCAGTGGACCACGGGTGACGCCTCGGGCGGCATGGGCGGCTTCGGCGGAACCCCCGCGCAGGTGGGCTTCGACGCGGGCAACATGCGCAACTACGTGGCGCTCCCCATGTCGCGCTCGATGGCGATCCTCGACGTGTGCCGCACCTCGAACGTCCCCGGCGGATCGCCGGGCCTCTGGCGCTTCCAGATCCGCGGCGGCGACGTCTCGACGGGCTGTGCGGGCGGCGGAACCGCCTGCACCGTCGCGGGCCAGATGGGCGCGTGCTCGCAGGGCGTGAACATCTGCGACGGCATGGCGACGCGCTGTCAGCAGGTGAACATGCCGCGCGCCGAGCGCTGCAACGGCAACGACGACGACTGCAACGGCATGATCGACGAGGGCACGGGCCTGTGCCCCAACAACTTCGTCTGCGACCGCGGCTCCTGCGTCGAGCGCTGCTCGGGCGAGCTCGGATGTCTCCCCGGCCGCACCTGCACCGCCGCGGGCATCTGCGTCGAGACGTCGTGCATGGGCGTCGACTGCCCCGCGGGCCAGCGCTGCTCGGGCGGCATGTGCGTGGGCATCTGCGACGGCGTCACGTGTCCGCACGCGCAGATCTGCCGCGCGGGCCGCTGCGTGAACCCCTGCGAGGGCGTCACCTGCAACCCGATGGAGGTCTGCGACCCCGGCCCCGGTCCGCGCGCGGGCCTCTGCGTGCCGGGCTGCCAGTGCACCCCGTGTCAGCCTGGTCAGTCGTGCCAGCCCGACGGCTACTGCGCGTCGGATGACTGCGCGGGCATCACCTGCCCGACGGGCATGTACTGCCGCGGCGGACAGTGCCGCGACGCCTGCGAGACGGGGCCCGACACGCGCCTCTGCCCGAGCGGCGAGGTCTGTCAGATGGGCGAGTGCGTCCCGTCTTCGATGGTCGTTCGCGACAGCGGCGTGGGCGACGCCTCGGCCGACGGGCCCCGCACCGACGCGGCGCGTACGGACGTCCCCCGCACCGACGGAGCCGTGGTGCGTGACACCGGCGCGAGCGCCGACGTCGACGACACCCCCGTGGTGCTCGCCCCGAGCTCGCGCGGCTGCCGCTGCAGCACGATGAACACCCGCGTCGACACGCGCTGGGTCGCCGCTGCGTTCGCGGCGGGCGCGGTGCTCGTCACGCGTCGTCGCCGTCGCCGCTGATCGCGGCCGCGCGCTACGATCGCATCGCTCACAAGCCTTCGCTTCGCCCCACCACTCACTCGTTCGATACGGAGCTCTCGATCGCCATGAAGCGTCATCCCTCCTTTCTCTGGGGATCCACCCTCGTGTGCCTCACGCTGCTCGGCACGGCGTCGTGCAGCGACCCGGCGAGCACGGGCGGAGGCAGTGATCCCGACGCGAGCACCGGCCCTGGAACCGGCCCGGGCACTGGCCCTGGGACCGGTCCGGGCACGGGCCCCGGCACGCCCAACCCCAACCCCAACCCCAACCCCCTCCCGGGCTCGCTCGGGACGTGGGCGCGTTCGAACCCCGGCACGATGGAGGACCTCCTCGGCGTGTGGGGAACCGCGGCCAACAACGTGCTGACGATCAGCGCGCTCGAGGTCCGCAAGTTCAACGGCACCGCGTGGGTCGTCGGGCCGATGGTGCCCGAGCTCGCCGAGGGGACGGGTCATCGCGGCGGTCCTCCCGCGGTGCGCGCGCTCGGCGGATTCGACGCGGCGACGACCTTCCTCGGCGCGGTGACCATTCCCGGTGAGGGCTCTCCCGACGCCGGACGCGGTATCATCATCAAGGTGATGGGCGCCGCGGGCACCGTGCAGGAGCCCATGCGCAGCCTCTACGCGCAGGGGATCTGGGGCCGCGCCGCGAACGACGTGTGGGCCGTCGGCGGCGACTACGCGATCCACTGGAACGGCACCGCGTGGGAGAACCGCTCCGCGGGCATCGCCGCGAACAGCGACCTCCAGGGCGTCTGGGGCGCGTCGGCGGACGACGTGTGGGTCGTCGGCGCGGCGGTCTATCACTGGCAGGCCGGCACGTGGAACCGCGTCGACATCCCGGGCGCGGGCGCGACCAACTTCCTCAGCGTGTGGGGCGCCTCGGCCAACGACATCTGGCTCGTCGGCAACAGCGCCGCGCAGCACTGGAACGGCACCGCGTGGTCGCGTCACTTCGTGGGCGCGACGGAGATCATCCGCAGCGTGTGGGGCACCGCCGCCAACGACGTCTGGGCCGTCGGCGACGCCGGTCGCATCGTGCACTGGAACGGCGAGGTGTGGTTCCAGGTGCCCAGCAACGTGACCACCACGCTCAACGGCGTGTGGGGCACCGGCGCGCACGACATCTGGGCCGTCGGCGCGCGCGGCACGGCGCTCCACTACACGGGCGGCACCGGCAACGGCGGCGGACCGCGCAACACCAACATCGGCGCCAGCTCCGTGATGAACGACCGCGGCGTGCGCGTCGCCGGCGCGCCCTTCTCCGCCTGCGCGCGCAAGGCCGACGGCGCCGTGATGTGCTGGGGCGACAACCGCGCGGCCATGCTCGGCGACGGCAGCCTCACCACGCGCTACGAGCCCGTCGCGGTGCAGAACATCGCGGGCGCCGTCGACGTCGCCATCGGCCAGTATCACGCGTGCGCGGTGAAGTCCGACGGCACCGTGTGGTGCTGGGGCACCAACCGCAGCGGTCAGCTCGGCAACGGCGAGTCGCAGGGCGACCACCGCGAGCCCGTGCAGGTCTCTGGCATCACCGACGCGATCCAGGTCTCCGTGGGCGCCGCGCACTCCTGCGCGCTCCGTCGCACGGGCCAGGTGCAGTGCTGGGGCCAGAACGATCGCGGTCAGGTCGGCGACGGGCAGATGACCAACCGCGCCTTCCCCGCGAGCGTCAACGCGCACACCGACATCGTCGCGATCGCGCTCGGCGCCAACCACTCGTGCGCGCTCCGCAACAACGGCGGCGTCGAGTGCTGGGGCCTCAACGCCAACGGTCAGCTCGGCAACGGCAACATGACCAGCTCGTCGCTCGGTCAGGCCGTCGCCAACCTCACCGACGCCGTGGGGCTCGCGTCGGGGCCCAACCACACCTGCGCGGTTCGCGCGAACGGCCGCGTCGTGTGCTGGGGCAACAACGCGGGCGGACAGCTCGGAAACAACACCATGGGCGCCCCCGTCTCGTCGCCCACGGAGGTCTTCAGCCTCGTCGACGCCGTCAGCGTCGGCATGGGCGCGAGCCACACCTGCGCGGTGCGCAAGACCGGCGGCGTGCGCTGCTGGGGCACCAACGCGAACGGCCAGCTCGGCGACGGCTCGACCACGAACCGCTTCCAGGCCACCGACGCGCGCTCGATCACCGACGCCGTCCGCATCGCGGGCGGAACGGACTTCACCTGCGCGGCGCGCGCGAACGGTCAGGTCGTCTGCTGGGGTTCGAACACCAACGGCCAGCTCGGTCGCGGCATGACCGGCGGCGCCAACAACCCCCTCGCGCCCGTCACGGGCTTCTGACCACTCCGCCCGCGCGCGGCGTCTCAACTGGTCACGCACGCAGATCCGTGTAGGATGCGCGCGCCTCTCATGTTCGAGCGCCCAATCTCACCCGACAGCCTCCGCGCCGCAGCCGCAGAAATCGCCAACGCGGAGCGCGCTCGCGCGACGTCTCGGGAGGCCCTCGACGCGCTCTCTCGCGTCGTCGCCGAGGCGCTCCTCGACCAGGCCGAGCACCGCGCCGCTGCCGTCTCTCCCTCGAAGCTCGACGGCGCCGTCGCGCTCGCGCTGCCCTCTGGAGACCCGCTTGCGGTGCTCCGAAGCGGCGCGCGCAACGACGCCGAGCGATGCCTCGTCGCGTGCCTCTGCGCGCGTCACCTCGGCGCCGTGCTCGAGCGCCGCGACGGCGTCAATGCGCTGCGCTCGATGCTCCCGTCGCTCGACTGGCTCGAGTTCACGGGCCAGTACCCGCCCTACACCGCCGCGCGAATCGCCCTTGAAAATGAGGCCCGCGCGCGCTTCGAAGACATCGTGCGCGCCGCGCCCGTCGAGGCGCCCACGGCCCTCGCTGCCGCGGCCGTTCGCGGGCTCCGCGGCGTCGTGAGCGAGTCCGCGCCCGTGTCCGCGCCGCCGGGGCGCGCGATCACCGTGGCGGGTGAGCTCGAAGGCACGGAGCGTTCGCTCTGGCTCCGCGTGCTCACGGTGATGGTCTCGGCGGTCACGGGGGCCGTACGCGCGGTGCTCCGCGTGGTGTTCTCGCTCCGCAGCCCCGCGACGCTCTCGCTCGACGGAGACCAGCTCCGCATCGTGGGACACACGGAGCTCCTCGGTCGAACGCTGCGCACGTACGACCACCGCATCGCGCTCATGAGCCTCACGGAGGTGCGTCGCGAGGCGCGCTTCCCGATGCTCCCCGTGGCCGCGTCGGTGTGCGCGCTCTTCATCGGCTCGACGCTCGGCGCCAAGTACATGATCGAAGGCGCGGGCGGACGCTACTGGGTCCTCGTCGCGCTCGGCCTCGGTCTCATCGCGGCGGGCGTGCTCTTCGACTTCGTGATCCGCGCGATCTTCCCCGGCGCGCAGGGCCGCACGCGGCTCACGCTGCGCGCGAAGGACCGTCAGGGCCTCGTGCTCACGGGTCTCGACGCGCGCGAGCTCGACGGACTCCTCGACGCCATCGACGCGCGCGGGCGCGCTCCCGCCGCGCCGCCGCTCAAGCCGCTGCTCTCGGGCGCCGAGGCGCTCTCGTCAGAGACCGTGCGCGACCCCGCCCCGCGCCGCGCGCGCTGACCGTCAGTACGGGACGCTGACCGTCGCCCGAAGCGCGCCGTCGATCACGCCCGAGACGCCCGCCGCATCGAGGCTCGCGCGGACCTTCACCGACGATCCGTCGGCTTCGAAGCTCGCGCCCGAGAGGAACGCGCGGGCCCACGTCGGCGCGTCGCCTTGCAGCGTGTCGGCGCGGAGCTCCGCGAGTCGCGCGGCGACGGTGCGCGCGCGCGCGCTGTCGTCGCAGAGGAGCGTCGTCGAGAGCGAGACGCCGTCGCGCACCTCGGCCGAGATCGCCGCGCCCGTCACGCCCGCGAGCGGATCGCTGTCGGGCACGCGCTCGGGCGAGGGGAGCGCGAGCACCCACAGCGCGGCGCGCTCGTTCGCGTGACGCCGGAGCGGCGCGAGCGCGAGCGGTGACGCCTCGCCGCGCATCGTGTCGAGGCCACGCTGGAGCATCGCGTCGACGAGCGCGCGGGAGCCCGCGAGCATCACGCCCGACGGCGTCCACGCGACGGTGCCCGCGGAGCCCGCGTCGGTGTTCGATGCGGCCGTCGCGATGCGCACGCCGTCGCGCGTGGTCGACTGCGCCCCCTGCGCGCACGCGGTGAACGCGGCCTCGCTCACGCCGCCCTCGGCGATGAACGCGAAGTCGTCGAGGCGCGGCCTCGGCACCACGAGCAGCACCCTTCGAACGCGCTGCGCGATGGCCTCTGCGCACGCGGGCGGGGCCGACGGCGAGGTCGCGAAGAGCGCGCGCGCGGCGGGGGCGCGACGGAGCGCTTCGAGGTCCGCGACCGCGAGGATCAGCGTCGACGCGGGCACGTACGCGAGCGGATCGCGCGGGAGCTCGGGCGCGCGCGGCGCGGTCACGCCGTGTTCGCGGATTCGCTGCTGAGGGCGTGGACGGCTCGCGACGAGCGCCCCGGCGATGGCCGCGAGGACGAGCGCGACGAGGGTGCCGGTGCGTCGCTCGGGGCTCACAGGAGCCGCATGATCCCGTCGGTGAACTGCGCGGTCGAGGCGCTGCCGCCGTGCTCCTGCGTGCGCAGGTCGGTCTCGGCGTAGATGCGCTCGACGGCGCGCTCGATGCGGCGCGCGGCCTCTCGCTCGCCCATCGAGTTGAGCATGAGGGCGGCCGAGAGGATCACCGCCGTGGGGTTGGCGACGCCGAGGCCCGCGAGGTCCGGCGCGCTGCCGTGCACGGCTTCGAAGACCGCGCACTCGTCGCCGAAGTTGGCGCCGGGGACGACGCCCGTCCCGCCGACGAGGCCCGCGGAGAGCTCGGCGAGGATGTCGCCGTAGAGGTTGTCCATCACGAGCATGTCGAAGCGCGTGGGGTCTCGCACGAGCTGCATGGCGCAGGCGTCGACGATCATCTCGTTGACCTCGAGCTCGGCGAAGCGCGTCGCCGTGCGCCTCGCCACCTCGAGGAACATCCCGTCGGTGAGGCGCAGGAGGTTGGCCTTGTGCACGATGGTGATCTTCTTGCGACCCGTCGCGCGCGCGTGGCGGAACGCGAACTCCGAGATCCGCTGACACGCCTTCTCGGTGACGATCTTGAGGCTCTCGGCCACCCCGGGGACGACCATGTGCTCGATGCCCGAGTAGATCCCCTCGGTGTTCTCGCGGATGATCACCAGGTCGATGCCCTCGTAGCGCGACGGCACGCCGGGGAGCGAGCGGACGGGGCGCAGGCACGCGTAGAGGTCGAGCGAGCGCCGCAGGGTCACGTTGACCGAGCGGAAGCCCTTGCTGATCGGCGTGCCGACGGGGCCCTTGAGCGCGATGCGGTTGCGCTGGATCGACTGGATGAGCTCGTCGGGGCACGCGTTGCCCGTGCGCGCGGCGGCCTCGGCGCCCGCGTCGTGGCGCTCCCACTCGATCTTCACGCCGCACGCGTCGACGACCCGCTGCGCAGCCTCGGTGACCTCGGGACCGATCCCATCGCCTGGGATCAACGTGACCGTGTAGTCCATGATCGTATGGACTCCGGCACTAGCGCCGCGCGCCCTCGCGCACAAGGCCCATCGTCGCCACGCCGGGGGTCAGCGCGACGCGACGGCGCGCACGAGCGCCGGGCCGCGCGCGGTGAACGTGTGCGCGGGGATCACCACGGAGCCGAAGGACTCGCGCTGCATCTCCGCCGTGTACCCGAGCGTCTCGCAGAGCCGCCCGAAGGCCGACGCGCCGACCCGCACGCTCTCGACGGAGGCCGCGCCGGGGCGAGAGAACTCCACGTAGCCCGAGCCGAGGCGCATCCCGCCGAGGTCGTAGGCCCGCACCGAGCGCACCTCGCCGGGCGCGACGCGCGCGAGTTCGAAGCCGAGGTAGTTCCGCAGGCGCCACGCGCCGTCGGCCTCGACGTCGACGCGCGCGATGGCGTGGAGGTAGGGCCACGCGACGGTGCAGAGCAGCGATGACAGCACGCCGCTCCACCCGATGACGCTCCAGCGGAGGTAGCGGGCGCGCGGGGTGAGGTCGTCGCGCGCGAGCGAGCGGGCCATGTACGCCGCGACGCCGAGGGCGGCGACGGCGAGGAGCACCGTGGGGAGGTGCCACACGAAATAGAGCCACTGGCCGAGGCTCACAGACCGCATGGGATGCGACGCTATCGCCTCGCAGGGCGTTCGCAAAGGGCGCCCCGACGGGTTGAGACCCCGGGCGCTTACTGCGGCGCGCTCACGGGGCCGAAGGCGATGACGAACGGCCCTCGCGCCGCGCGGGCGTTGTTGAGAAACGCGCGGCCCACGTTGTCTGCGCCCGTGAACCGATGCGCGCCGCGGTCGTCGAGGGGCGCGGCGGCGAGCTCCGAGAAGTCGGCGCCGTCGAACCAGCCCCGCGGGTCGACGCGGATCGTGAGCGCGCCGCCGTCTTCGGGCGTGATGTCGACGGGGATGCCCCGGACCCTGCGCGCGACGTCGAGCGGAGCCTGCGCCGTGGTGATCGACTCGTCGGCCGAGAGGGCGCCCGAGAACGGCACCTCGGTGGTGCTCCCGTCGACGGTGCGCGAGGCCACGCCCGCGACGCGGATGGCGGCGCCGCGCGTGGCGCCGTCGTGGTTGTAGAGCCACGCCTCGGCGGTGCGCGCGCGGAGGTCGAGGCCGTCGCCGCCGCCAGGGATCGCGACGAGCGCGGGCGAGAGCACGTCGACGACGACCTGGCGCGTGACCTGCGCGACGATCTGTCCGGCGCCGAGGTGAGCCTCTCCGTGGGCCCACGCGCGAGGGACGAAGAAGTTCGAAAGCGCGTCGAGCGTCGCGCGGGCCTGACAGCCGTCGCACGCGATGGGCTCGAGGGAGTTGAGGTACACCGGGCCGACGGCCGCAGCGGCTTCTGTGAGGGTGACCGTCCAGCCGGCGCGCGTGGTGAAGGTCGCCGGGCCGGCGTGTTCGAAGCCTCCGGCGCGGGCCGCGAAGGTCACGCGTCGGAGGCCCGTGGTGTCGCCGCATCCGGCGGTGAGGGCCCCGGCGCCGCCGAGGGAGAGCGCCGCGGCTGCGAGGGCGAGAGACCACGAGGCGAGGGTGTTTTTCACGGCTGCTCCGTGGGCGCGCCGTGCCTGGCCGCGGCGCTCCCGAGGTGGAGGGTGAGGACGAGGAACAGCATCCGCGGAGGGCCCGCGCTGAAGTGTCGCGTCGCGACGAGGGTGGGGAAGTCGCTGCTGTGAAAGTCCGAGACGTAGTTGAACTGCCCCCACTGGTAGCGCGCGTCGAGGAGGTTCTGCGCCGCGACGCCGAGCTCGAAATGGGTCCACCGCAGCGAGGCTTGCGCGTCGAGCGTGAAGACCTCGTCGCCGCGCTCCGAGAGGGGCAGCGCGCGCGGCGCGACGTACGTGACGCCCACCGAGGCCGTGGCCGTGAAGGCCCTGTCTCGCAGGCGCAGGGGCAGCGGGCGCGTGGCCGACGCGTCGAGGCGCAGCACGAGCTCGGGCACGTAGGGGACGAGGTAGCCCGTGTCGTCGTACGTGGCCCGCGCCCAGGTCGCGTGCGCCGACACGTCGAACCACGAGCCCGTGAGCCGGGCGGCCGCGAGCGCGCCCATGCGCGAGGTGCCCGAGGCGAGCGAGTTGCGGCCCTGCTGCTCGTCGAAGACGAGGTCCTGGCCGACGTGGGTGTAGAAGAAGAGCGCGCGCGCGCTGAGCTGCGCGGGCTCGAGGCGACGGTCGAAGACCACGCCGGCCTCGGTGGCGGCGATGGGGCTGAAGGGGCCCTGCTGGTCGTTGCCGAGGTACACCGGGTCCGCCGATCGCGAGCCGATGCCCCCCGAGAGTGTGACCGTGACGCCCCTCCAGGGGCCCGCGAGGAGCGTCGCGCGAGGCTGCACCGCGACGGCGCCGGCGCTGCGCCGCTCCGAGGGGAGCCGATAGCCCGCGCGGTCGACGGAGAGGCACGCGGCGTCGAGGGGCGCGCCTCGCACGCTCACGTCGCGCACGGCGCAGCGGTCGAGGGCGTCGTACTGAAAGAGGTCCGCGCGCACGCCGCCGCGCAGCGTGAGCCAGCGCCAGAAGCGCAGCTCGCCGTCGAGGTAGAGGGCCACGTTCGAGAACGCGTTCGCGAGGTCGAAGTCCGCGCGGTACGCGACGTCGGTGCCCGCGCGCAGGCGGCTCTGCGACGAGTCGACGCCGACGTGGCGCGCGTAGAGCCCCGCCTCGACGGACTGCGCGTAGCCGCCCACCGTGGCGCGGTAGCGGGCCGAGGCGCGCGCGCCGACGTCGAAGGAGCTCGCGGCCTGATCGATCGCGTCGCCGCGCTGACCGTGCGGAGACTGCCAGGGCCGCTGCGCGTCGAGGAGAAAGCCCGTGAAGTTCTCGCGCAGCCTGAAGGTCCGCAGGGTGGCCCACGCGAGCGCGCGGAACACCGACGCCTCGCGCGTCGACTCGACCTCGGCGGAGACCTGGTGGCGCGTCGACTCGCCGCCCTGCGTGGGGTCGTAGGTGCCGTAGAAGTCGACGCGGCCCGCGCGGTAGTCGTCGTCGCGGAGCACGCCCGCGGAGCGGTAGCGCGTCGCGTACGTGGTGAGCATCACGCGCCACACGAGGCTGCCCGCGCGGCCCTCGTACTGCGCGTTGCCCGACGCGCGCTCGTAGCCGCGGTTGGAGCCGTAGCCCGCGCTCGTGGCGAGCTCGGCGCCGCCGAAGGTGCCGGGGCTCTCGCCCTCGGGGCCCCACAGCGCGACGAGGCGGTGCGTGTCGTAGGAGCCGTAGCGGTAGCGCACGAAGGCGCCGCGCGTCGGGAGGCGGAGGTTGAACTGCGCGGAGCCCGCGACGGCGAAATCGCCCTGGTGCGGGTCGAAGGGGCCCTCGAGCACGCGCACCGACTCGATGAGCTCGGGGATGATGAAGTGCGTGTCGGCGTGGCCCTGGCCGTGCGGGTGCGCGGGCTCGTTGATGGGCACGCCGTTGACCTGGAACTCCAGGTCTTGACCGATGCGCGCGTCGAAGCCGCGGAGAAAGACCTGCTCCGCGTGGCCCTCTCCGAGCCCGTTGGAGAGAAAGATCCCCGGCGCGAGGCGCAGCGCGTCGGAGGCGTTGCTCATCGGCACCTGCGCGAGCGCGCCCACCGTGATCGGCACGTCCCCCGCGCCGCGCGACGGAGCGACGCGAGAGCGCACCGTTGCGGCCCCCGCGGGCTCCGTCAAGTCGCTCGCGACCGATGGCGGTGGCACGTTCGGTGAAACGGGTGTGGCAGTCGGCTGTGTCGACGGCGCCGCACCGCGCGACGTCACTTCGGATGTGATCCCAGCGTCCGCGATCGAAGGCGATGATTCGTCTGCTGACGCGTCGTCGGCGCGCGCCGAGGCGTCTCCGTCCGTCGCCGCGATCACCGAGGCGTCAGACTGCGCGAGCGCGAACGAGGGGAGCAGCGCGAGCGACCACGCGAGCGCCGCGGGCGCGCCGCTGATACGCGAGCGCTCCCCCAGGTGTCGTCGCTGCGCTCCCATGGCGGCGTCGGGTGGTACCGCTTTCGTATCTCAATTGCAATTGGATTCGTCTTGCATTCAGGTCGCGAGCGAGCGCGAGGCGCGTCGCTGAAAACTGAAAAACGGCCGTGTATCGATTCACCGTATTGAAGGTCGCGAGAGCACACATCTAGAGTGCCTATCGATGGGCAACCGTTGGAGCTCTACACCGACAGCAGGGCACGCGCCCGAGCGCTCCACGCAGGCCCCTCGGCAGGCATCATGAGAACTGACATGCACAGCGATTCGCAGACCCTCGTGCGGGATCTGGCGGTGCAGCGCGAGGAGCTCGCGCGGCAGCAGGCCGAGATCGAGCGCGCGCGGCAGCGGTATCGCGAGCTCTTCGAACGCGCCTCCGTGGGCTACCTCATCCTCGACCCCGAGGGCGTCGTCGAAGACGCCAACGAGGCCGCGCTCGCGCTCCTCGGGCACCGCCGCGGCGAGCTCCTCCAGCAGGAGCTCGGCTGGCTCGTGGCGCCCGCGCACCGCGACGTGTGGGGCCGCGCGCTCGGCGCCGCGGGCGGCGGCGTCGGCGCGTCGTGCGAGCTCGAGATGCTCAAGGGCGACGGCGCGCTGGCGGCCGTGCGCCTCGAGGCCGTGACCCTCACGCGCGGCCGCGACGGCGCGCGGCTCCTCGTGACGGTGGCCGACAACCGCGCGCGCATCGAGGCCGCGCGGGCGATCCGCGAGTCCGAGGCGCACTACCGACAGCTCTTCAACGTGAACCCCGTCCCGATGCTCATCGCCGCGCGCGAGGGCCTCGCCGTGCTCGCCGCCAACCCCGCGGCCGAGCGCGCCTGCGGCTACTCCGTCGACGAGTTCCGCGGGCGCTCCCTCGCCGACCTCTCGTTCGAAGAGGACTGCTTCGCTGCCTGGATCGCCTCGGGGCACCGCGGCCGCGCCGCGCGCGCGGTCCAGATCCGCCGCGGCGACGGCGGCGCCACCGTGGCCGAGGTGAGCGCCCACGACGTCACCTTCGACGGCACCGCCGCGGTGCTCGTCGTGCTCGAAGACATCACGCAGCGCTGGCACGCCGAGCGCGAGACCCGCCGCGCCAACGAGCTCCTCCGCGCCGTGATCGCCGCGTCGCCCATGGGCATCGTGTGCGTCGGCGCGAGCGGCGACGTGCAGATCGTGAACGGCGCCGCGGGCCGCATCGCCGCGAGCGACGACGCCGCGTGGGTGGGCCGCCCCTTCTTCGAGTGCTGCCCCATCGAGGCCCTCGCGCCGCTGCTCCTCCAGGCGCTCGACGGCGCCGAGGTGCCCGCCACCGACGTCGCGTATTACCCCTCGCCGCGCCGCGCATCGCCCGGTCGCGGCCTCGAGGTGCGGCACCTCACGGTCTCCGCGGCGCCCATCCGCAACGTCGAGGGGCGCGTCACCGGCGCCATCGTCGCGCTCTCCGACGTCACGCAGCGGCGCCTCCTCGAGGAGCAGCTCCGCATGAGCGACAAGCTCCGCGCGATCGGCCAGCTCGCGGGCGGCATCGCGCACGACATCAACAACGTGCTCACGGTGATCCTCGGCTGCGCCACGGCGATCCGCGACGGGCTGCCCCCCGACGCGGTGGTGGGCTCCGAGGTGCGCGCCGTCATCGACGCGAGCGCCCGCGCGGCGCGGCTCACGCGAGGGCTCCTCACGTTCAGCAGGCAGCAGCAGACCGACGCCGCCGAGGTGGCCGTCGACACCACCGTGCGCGACTACGTCGAGTCGGTGTTCCGCCGCACGATCCCCGAGAACATCGAGCTCGACGTGCAGCTCCAGTCGCGTGATTTCTCGGTGGCCCTCGAGCCCTCGCAGCTCCAGCAGGTGCTCTTGAACCTCGTGCTCAACGCGCGCGACGCGATGCCCTCGGGCGGACGCATCTCGCTGCGCACCTCCCTCGACGTCGCGTGCGAGCCGCCGTGCGTGTGCATCGAGGTCGAAGACACGGGCGTCGGCATGACCCCCGAGGTGCGCGCGCGCATCTTCGAACCCTTCTACTCGACCAAGAGCAGCGAGCGGAACAGCGGCCTCGGGCTCGCCACGGTCTACGGCATCGTGCAGCAGGCCGAGGGCGCCATCACCGTCGACTCCGTGCCCGGCCGCGGGACGTGCTTCCGCATCGCGGTGCCCTCGGTGTCTCGCACGTCGCGCCCCACGTCGCCGCCGCCGCGCCTCTCGGTGCCCATCGCGGGGCAGGGGATCCTCGTGGTCGAAGACGAGCCCGAGGTGCGCCGCGCGATCTGCCGCGGCCTCACGCGCCAGGGCTTCAAGGTCTTCGAAGCCGACGGGATCGAGCGCGCCATCGAGCACGCGACGGCGCACCGCGACGCCGTGCGGGTGCTCCTCACCGACGTGGTGATGCCCGTCGCGAGCGGCATCGAGGTGGCCCGCGAGGTTCGGCGCATCGTGCCGGGCGTCGAGGTCGTCTTCATGAGCGGCTACGCCGACGAGGCCTTCGCGCCCTACGGGATGCTCCACGAGATCGGCACGATCCTCCCGAAGCCCTTCATGCCCGAAGAGGCGGGGCTGCGAATCCGCGAGGTGCTCGCGCGCGCCAAGGCCCCGTCGATCTATCCCCAGCGCGTCCCTTCGCTCAGCTCCGCGTAGTCGTCGCGACGTCTCGTGCGCGCTCCCGCGCGGGGTGCGCGCCAGGGGGAATGACGGTTGCGGCACGTCGTCGCAGGGGCTCTGCGGGCATTGACGGCGCCCGCGCCGCCCGCGAGATTCGGCCGACACCCTCACAGGAGTGACTCCCTACGATGACGACACTTCGATGCTTCACCGCGGCGCTCTGTGTGGTCGGCCTGACCGCGTGCGGCGACGACCACGCGCACGACACGGACGCCAGCGACAACCACGACCACGTCCACGTCGACGCCCCCGTCGTCGACGCCCCCGCGACCGACGCGCCCGTCGTCGACGCGACCGCCGACGCGCCCGCCGACGCGCCCGCGACCGGCACCCCCGTCGAGATCCGCTTCGAAGCCGTCGTCGGCGCGATGCCCTTCTCGTGCACCGGGAGCTTCGCGGGCCTCGGCACCACGACGGCCGCGTGGACGCCCTACGATTTCCGCTTCTACGTGCACGACGTACAGCTCGTGCCCGAGAGCGGATCGCCGGTGCCCGTGACCCTCGATCAAGACGGCACGTGGCAGTACCAGAGCGTCGCGCTGCTCGACTTCGAGAACCACACGGGGACCTGTTCGAACGGCACCGACGCCACCAACACCCGCGTCGTCGGCCGCGTGAACGCGCCCGCGGGGACGCGCTGGACGGGCGTGCGCTTCAAGCTCGGCGTGCCCCTGGAGCTCAACCACCGCAACCCCGCCACGGCCCCGTCGCCGCTCAACCTCAGCACGCTCTTCTGGGCGTGGCAGAGCGGGTACAAGTTCCTCCGCATCGACGGGCGCACGACGGTGCCTGGCTTCAACATCCACATCGGGAGCACGGGGTGTACGGGCGACCCCGCGGCGGGCGCCGTCACCTGCACGCGGCCCAATCGCCCCGAGGTCACGCTCATGGGCTTCGACCCGACGCAGAACGTCGTCGTCGCCGACCTCGCGCGCCTCGTCGCGACCACCAACGTCAACGCCTCGACGGGCGCGCCCGGCTGCATGGCCGACGCGACGGACCCCGAGTGCCTCACGATCATGCCCACGCTCGGCATCGCGATGGGCGGCGGAGACCCGCCCTCGCAGACCTTCTTCCGCGTGCGGTGAGCGCCACGCATCACCGCGGACCACGACGATGAAGCCCCGCCTCGCCTACGCCGCCACGCTCTCGCTCTCCCTCTCGCTCACGGCCTGCGGCGACGACGCGGCGGCGCCCTACACGCCGCCCACGGTGCTCACCGCCGACGCGCCGCCGGGCTTCCCCGCGATGCGCATCCCCGCGGACAACGCGTTCACGAGAGAGAAGGCCGAGCTCGGTTGCTACCTCTTCTACGAGCGCAAGCTCTCGGGCAACCAGACGCAGTCGTGCGGCACGTGCCACCACCAGCGCCTCGCCTTCACCGACGCGCGCGCGCAGGCCCTCGGCTCCACCGGCGACCTCACCCCGCGCTCGTCGATGAGCGTCGTGAACTCGGGCTACAACGCCACGCTCACGTGGGCCAACCCCTCGGTGCGCACGCTCGAGCGTCAGGCCATGGTCCCCATGTTCGGCGAGAGCCCCGTCGAGCTCGGCCTCGCGGGGCGTGAGGCCGAGATGCTCGCGAGGCTCCGCGCCGATCCCCGCTATCCGCCGATGTTCCAGCGCGCGTTCCCCGGCGCGGCGGACCCCGTCACGCTCGACAACGTGCTCAAGGCCATCGCGAGCTTCGAGCGCGCGATCCTCTCGGCCGACTCGCCCTACGACCGCCACCTCCGCGGCGACGCGACGGCGCTCAGCGAGTCGGCGCGACGGGGCATGGCGCTCTTCTTCGGCGAGCGCCTCGAGTGCTTCCACTGCCACGGCGGCTTCAACCTCTCCGACTCGGTGATCACCGCCGCGACGCGCATCGACGAGACGCCCTTTCACAACAACGCGCTCTACAACGTCGACGGCCGCGGCGCGTACCCGGCGCCCAACACCGGCGTCTTCGCCATCACCGCCAACCCCGCCGACATGGGACGCTTCCGCGCCCCCTCGCTCCGCAACATCGCCGTCACCGCGCCCTACATGCACGACGGCTCCATCGCCACGCTCGAGGAGGTCGTCGACCACTACGCCGCGGGCGGTCGCAACGTCACCAGCGGGCCCAACGCGGGCAACGGCGCGACGTCTCCGCTCCGCTCCGAGCTCGTGCAGGGCTTCGTCATCAGCCCCACCGAGAAGGCCGACGTGGTCGCGTTCCTCCGCGCGCTCACCGACGAGACCCTCCTCCGCGACCCCCGCCTCTCCGACCCCTTCGGGCGCGAGTAACACCTCCCCTCATCGCCACCTCGAAACACCGCCGTGAGGCGCCGTCGAATTCGTGCGGTGTCAACTTGACAGTCGCGGTGTCTGGTTCCATCTTCCGCGCTGTCATGAACGAACGGAGGCACGTGCGGTTGAAGCTCGACGAGCTCGCGGAGCGGGCCGGGGTGTCGCCTCGCACGGTGCGCTACTACGTGCAGCGGGGGCTGCTCACTGCGCCCGAGTTTCGCGGGCCCGACACGGTCTACGAGGCCGAGCACCTCGCGCGGCTCAAGGCCATCCGAGCGCTCCAGGCGAGGCACCTCCCGCTCGACGCGATTCAAGAGGCCCTCACGGGTCGCACGCTCGACGAGGTCGAGCGCATCGCGAAGGGAGCGCTCCCCGACGGCGCGGTCGCGACACCCGCAGTGTCACGTTCGACGGACGACACGGTGCGCCCCGCGGAGGTCGAGCGCGTGACGCGCTACGCCCTCGCGCCGGGGCTCGAGCTTCACATCACAGACAGCGCGTCGCCCGCGGTGCGCGCGCTCGCAGACGCCCTGCGCCAAGAGGCCGCGAGACGAGAAGGAACACGACGATGAACGCAGGACTCTTCAGCAGGCAGGGCGACGCGGTCGCGCTCAAGGGCGTCGAGGTCGAGGGCGAGGTGCTCGGCGCGCACGCGCGGGTGACCGTGCGCCAGCGGTATCACCACGAGGGGCGCAACGCCGTCGAGGCGATCTACACGTTCCCGCTGCCGTCGGACGCGACGCTCACGGGCTTCTCGATGACCTGCGAGGGCCGTCGCTTCGAAGGCGCCGTGAAGGAGCGCGAGGCCGCGTTTCGCGCCTACGACGACGCCGTCGTGGCAGGCCACGGCGCCGCCCTCGTCGAGCAGGAGCGACCCAACGTCTTCACCGCGAGCGTGGGCAACCTGCTCCCCGGCGAAGAGACCGTCGTCGAGGTGGTCTACGTGCAGCGCGTCTCCGTCGACGAGGGGTCGCTCCGATGGATGATCCCCACGCTCGTCGCGCCGCGCTACATCCCGGGCAGCGCCGAGGGAGACCGCACCGCGCACGGCGTGAACGCGCCCACCGACCGCGTGCCCGACGCCGACCGCATCTCGCCTCCGCGCGCGGCGGACATCCCCTACGGGCTTCGCCTCGACCTCACGTTCGACCTCGGCCGCGAGGTGCGCGTCGAGTCCCCGTCGCACGCCATCGCCGTCGCGTATGAGGGCACGCGCACCCGCGTCCGCTTCGCGCAACACGAGGTCGCCCTCGACCGCGACGTGGTGCTCAACGCGCGCGGCACGGGCAACGGGCTCGCGCAGACCACGGGCGTCGCCGCGCACCGCGTCGCGGGCTCCGACGGCTACGTCGTGCTCTCGATGGTGCCCGACCTCTACAGCCTCGGCGCCGAGGCCACGCGCGCGGCCACGGTGGTCTTTCTCATCGACGTGTCGGGCTCGATGGAGGGCGACTCCATCCGCGAGGCCCGCGCCGCGCTGAGGCTGTGCCTGCGTCACCTCCGCGGCGGCGACCGCTTCAACGTCATCGCGTTCTCGAGCTCGCACCGCGCCTTCGAACGCGAGCCCGTGCCCTTCACCGAGACCTCGCTCGCGCGCGCCGACAAGTGGATCGAGGCCCTCGACGCCGACGGCGGGACCGAGCTCCTCGCGCCCCTCACGCTCGCGACGGCGATGGCGCCCGGCGGCGTGGTGGTGCTCCTCACCGACGGCCAGGTCGGCAACGAGGACGAGATCCTCCGCGCCGTGCTCAAGCGCCGCGGAGAGAGCGCGACGCGCGTGTGCTCCTTCGGCATCGGAACGAACGTGAGCGACGCGCTCCTGCGCGACCTCGCGCGAGAGACCGGCGGCGCCGTGGAGTTCATCCACCCCGGCGAGCGCATCGACGAGAAGGTCGTCGCCCAGTTCGCGCGCGCCGTGGCCCCGCGCATCACCGACGTGCGCGTGCGCTTCAACAACGTCGACGTCGCGGAGCTCGCGCCCGCGAAGATCCCCGACATCGTCGACGGAGAGTCGTGGTCGATCCTCGGGAGGTACACCCGCGGCGGAGGAGGCTCCGCGGAGCTCACGGGCAATTACCGCGGCACGCCCTTCACGCTCTCGCTCCCGGTGGATCTCCCCGAGGAGTGCGCGCGCCCCGTCGTGGCCGCCCTCTGGGCCGCGGAGCGCATCCGCGACCTCGAAGACGCGAAGGTCGAGGGACGCCGCGCCGAGACCATGAAGCAGCGCATCGTCGAGCTCAGCGTCTCGCACGGCGTCGCGTCGCGCTTCACGAGCTTCGTCGTCGTCGAGCACCGCACGGGCGACCGCCGCGCGACGGCGATGCCCGACACCGCCGTGGTGCCCGTGAACCTCCCCGCGGGCTGGGCGATGTTCGACGCCGACCGCCGTGAGGCCGAGGCCGCGAAGGACATGGCCTCTTCGACCACGGGTCGCGCGGGAGCGCTCCGCAAGCGCGCCTCGAAGCCCCTGTCGATGGGGGCCGCGCCGATGAAGGCGAAGCGCGCCGCGCCGCCGAAGTCCGCGCCGCCGCTGCAGCGCGACTCGCTGCTCGAGGACATCATCGCCGAGGCCGACAACACGCCTTCGACGGGAGGCTACGAGACGGTCAAGCGCGGCGTCGGCGGGCTCGTGTCGAAGCTCACGGGCTCGATCTTCGACGCGAAGCCCGGCGCCTTCAGCGGCGAGCCGCACGCGGCCGACGACGAGGCTCCGCTCGCGGAGATCGCGTCGGTGGACGCGCCCTGCGAGGTCGAAGAGGAACGCGCGTACTTCGAAGCGCCCGAGCCCGCGCCGGCCGCGCCCGCGCCGATGCAACCTCCGGCGCCGAGGGCGGCGCGTGACGTGGCGAAGAAGGAGATGCTCACGGAGTCTCCCAAGGGAGGCGCGACGGACTCCACCATGGACCTCGGGACCCTCTTCGCGCGGCAGCTCGCGTCGGGGCTCTGGGACGACGCTTCGATCCCCGGCGACGCCGCGCAGCGCACGCTCGTGGCGACGGCGCGGGTGCTCGTGCGGCTCGTGGCCGAGGGGGTCGACACGACGCACGCGCTCTACGGAGCTCCGCTGCGAAAGGCCCTCGAGGCCGTCGCGGCCCTCGCGAAGACCCTTCTGGAAAGGGATTCGGCGCGGTGCGAGCTCGCCCTCGGGGCGGCGCTCCTCCTCGCGACGGGCCAGCGCACCCGAAGCGCCCTCCTGGCCTCCGTCGACCCCGCGCGGTGCCCCACCCTCGACGCGAAGCGGGCCGATCCCGCCGCGCTCAGGGCGTGGATCCTCGCCGCGACGCTCTGAATTACAGCGGGATCACAGGGATTCTGAAGCATCGGTCAACGAGCGACGGGACCCTGTTGATTCCCTGAGGCCCTCCGGTATGTTCCGCGCGCCCGTTGGTTAGTTTTCTAACGGGTCCCCTCCGAACCCTACGAGACGCCGCAAAACAAGCACATGCCACGAGTGGCACCGGGCTTGCTGCGACCCCCTCGGAAGGTCCGGAAGACCTTTTTGTACTGGAGGTTTCGACGATGTCCGGTGATTCAGGAAACCGGTGGGAGCGATGGCGGGCGCAGGTGACGCGTCAGCACGCTGTCCGCAAGGGACGCACGCTGGGGCTCATGCTCCTCGGCGCTCTCGCGGTCGGCAACGCTGACTGCGCGCAGGAGCGCGACCCGATCAACCGCGTCCAGCCGATGGCGGTCAACAAGCACTTCTTCGTGGGCCGCGACCTCGTCGACGGCACCGACGACCCGCAGTTCTACTCGAACAACTACGTCGTCGACGCGCCGCCCTCGCAGGGCATGGTCCCCGTCGGCACGTACGACGAGGTCGACCGGATCCACTGGGAGATCACGCCCGACCTGCTGATCGCTCGCAAGGCCTACGACTACGTCACCAACGCCGACGGTCGCGGCATCGGCGGCCGTACGCCCAACGGGCTCATCGTCGCGGCGTACCGCATCACCGATCAGTTCGACATCCGCAACGACTACAACCCGACGACGGGCGAGCCCCTCAACGTCGTGGTCGAGAACCGCTCGGATCGCCCGTCGTACCAGCGCGAGTTCATGCGCGTCGACTGGTCGCAGAACCTCGTCGACAACCCCGACTGGTCGTGGCTCTTCTACGGCGCCCTCTTCGGCGACCTGTCGTTCCAGCCCGCCCGCTGGACCGTCGAAGACCCGCAGTCGCAGTTCGCGCCGAACCTCTGCGAGGCGATGCTCCCGGCGGCCGACGTGCCCGACGCCTCGCGCGGCCAGCTCGGCGACGCGGTGAGCGTCAACGTCAACGGCGCGCAGACCTCGATGGTGCACGCGCTCTACGGCTGGCAGAGCACCTGCCCGTCGCGCTTCCGCGTGAACCCCTCGAACGCGCGCTACGTCGACCCGGTGAGCGACACGGGCTACTTCGACGTCACCTCGAAGTGGCTCGTCTCGCCCGAGATGAGCGACACCTTCGGGTTCCCGCTCCCCACCTGCTACATCTACAACCTCTTCACGGGCTCAGACACGTACGACTGCAACCCGCAGGAGACCACGATCCGCACGTCGTTCCGACGCGTCACCGATCGTGACTTCGAGCCGCTCGAGAAGACCCGCGTGCCCCACGAGCTCGTCGGCGGCCCCGTCGCCACGCGCGCGGGCTTCGACCAGAACTACGGCACCACCGACGCGAACTTCCACCGCTACGCGATGATCCACAACGTGTGGATGCAGTCGCACACGGCGCAGACCTGCCAGGCCCGCCCGCAGGACGTCGCGGGTCCCGCGAACGAGTGCAACGGCACGCCGGGCTCCCACTGCGACACCGTCGTCGGACGCTGCACGATCCCCTACGCGCAGCGCAAGGTCCGCCCCATCGTCTACTACGTGAACCCGGAGATGCCCGCCGAGTTCCAGGACCACATGGAGCGCGACGTCGCGGGCGTGCTCGAGTACCGCATGCCCACGGCCGAGGAGCGCACCTCGCGCCCCGCCCGCACCGGCAACGGCAGCAACTGGTACTTCGTCACCGGCGCCACCGAGCAGCTCGACAACCCCTGGGACCCCGCCGTGCGCCGCGGCCACGCGAGCGCCCGTGAGGTCGAGGGCCGCCGCGGCGGCACCGCGCGCGAGGCGTGCCACTCGCGCTTCTTCGACGCGACCCCCGTCGCGCAGGAGGACGGCGCGTTCCTCGGCGACAGCCCCAAGGCCGCCCCCACGGGCGCCGAGCCCGTCGATCGCGGCGTGGTCGTGTGCCACAACCCCGTGGCCGCCACCGACCACCGCGCCTGCCGCGAGGTGGGCTACTCGGTCCGCCTCGGCGACATCCGCTACAACCACATCACGTACTGGTCGGGCAACTCCCGCGCGCCCTTCGGCGGCATCGCCCACTGGGGCTACGACCCGCTCACCGGCGAAGTCATCTCGAACGGCGCCATGAACATGGGCCGCTCCGTCGAGTACGCCGCCGGTCAGCAGCGCGACTGGATCCGCCTGATCATGAACTCCATCGACCCGATGGCGGAGACGCTCACGGTCGACCAGTTCACGAACAACGCGCCCGGCGCGGTGCTCGCGCAGTTCCTCCGCAACCCCGGCACCACGCGCCTGGGCAGCATCGACAACAGCACGCGCCTCTCGCACGACGAGCTCCGCGAGCGCGCCGAGCGCCTCTCGCTCGCCGCCGACGGACAGCGCCTCGCGTCGGAGATGCCCGACTTCGGCAACAACCTCCGCGAGGGCATCCGCGCGTACCAGCAGATCACGCGCGACATGGTCCCCATCGCGCAGGACCCCTCGGGCAACGGCATGCGCTACCACGTGCAGGCCAGCCAGCTCGCGCGCCAGCTCCAGAACACGCAGTACGAGGCCGACCTCCTCGACCCCAACACGCTGCGCCTCATGGGCGCTCAGGGCATCACGGGCCTCTCCGACGACATGCTCAACCGCGCGTCGCCGCTGCGCCTGATGGACCCCGAGACCATCAACAACATGCGCGACGAGCTCATGCACCGCGCCGAGGCGCGCGGCTTCTGCTTCCAGGACGCCGGCGCGCCCCCCGCCGTCGGCTCGGATGACCTCCAGGGCGTCGCGCGCTGGTTCCTGAACAAGTACCGCGGCCTCACGATGGAAGCCCGCCGCACGCGCATCCTGCAGGACCTCCGCATCGACGCGTACAAGGGCATCGCGCTCCACGAGATCGGCCACTCGATCGGGCTCTACCACCTCCCGGTGTCGAGCTACGACGCGATGAACTACAACCCGGGCTACTGGCAGCTCCGCACGAAGAACAACACCGCGCAGCAGGCCTGCAGCCGCTGCACGATGATGGGCACCCGCGTCGTCTGCTCGAACTCCCGCGCCGCCGACCGCAACGCCGACAACTGCATGGGTCCGCGCTACCTCGACCCGGCCACCGACGAAGAGATGGGCGTGCGCCCCGTCGACGCCGGCAACCACCACGCGGGCATCAACTACTTCGGCAACACCTCCACCATGGAGTACCAGTGGGAGCGCTTCGGCGAGACCGTGGGCGCTGGCGCCTACGACTTCTACGCGATGGGCTACCTCTACGGCCGCGTGCTCGAGACGCACGACGCCGCCGCGATGCCCGCCGAGGAGCAGCGCCGCTTCGCGCCGCGCCTCCAGTCGCAGCTCTCCGAGAAGGACTACATCTACTGGAACGACCCGGCGTTCGGCCCCTCCACCGAGGACCCGACCTTCGGCGCTCCGGTGCACTACACCGAGCTCGCCCGTCAGCTCCAGGTGTTCGACCCGTCGCGCTGCCGCGACGCCACGCCCGCCGAGCTCGAGCGCTACCGCTGGCGCCTCGTCGACGGCAAGATCTGCTCGCACGCGCCCCGCGACCACGCGGCGGTCCGCGACTTCGAGACGTCGCCCGAGTACTTCCGCGGCGAGGCCCCCGAGGCCACCGGCACCGAAGACGACACGCCCTACTGGCGCGTCCGCGAGGGTGCGCCTGGCGACATGGCGGGCAACGTCCGCTGGCGCTACCGCGTGAGCTGGGACCGCGGCACGGGCTACCCCCACATCAACTACTTCGATCAGGGCGCGGACATCTACGAAGTCACGCACTCGATCATGCGCAAGTACGACCTGCTCTACCCCTCGATGTACTTCCGCCGCGGGCAGCGCGAGTGGGCGAGCTGGGGCGTTTCGCAGGGCGTCTCCTCGCGCATGTTCAAGCTCGTGCGCGGCTACCACTGGAACGTGTCGCGCGACATCGCGCTCTACAAGGGCTTCTACAACGACGCGACCTTCGCGGCGCTGTCGCAGTCTGAGGGCTTCCTCCAGCCCTCGCTGGCGGTCAACAACGACATCTTCAACTTCTTCGCGGGCGTGATGACGCGCCCCGCGGTGGGTGACTACTCGGTCGAGACCAACGCCGAGTTCTTCACCATCAACGGCGCCACGCCCGAGACCCGCGCGGCCTCGATCAACGTGTGGAACACCGACGTCGTCCGCGGCACGCCGCGCTTCTCCGTCGGCCTCGTCAACGGTCGCTACATCGACGACGACTACAACAACCGCATGGGCGGCTCGCTCGACTACCTCTCGTACCAGAACCGTGAGGGCACGAGCCTCGAGAAGACCTTCGCCACCATCATGCTGATGGACAGCCGCCCGACGTTCTCGAGCATCACGCGCCACCTCTACCTCGACGGCCGTGACTTCCTCGTGAACTTCAACACCGACTTCCCCGACGCCACGCGCCGCCTCCTCGGCGGCCTCATGGCCGAGGACTGGCCGACGGTCGGCATGTGGGCGCCCAACGCCGCCTCCGGCAGCGACACCGAGGTCTCGCCCCGTCAGCTCGACATGGGCGCCGCCACGATGGCCCGCCCCGCCGGCACGACGAACCTGCTCTTCCCGAACTTCGGGTACAAGCAGCAGGTCACCCTCGGCATCTACGCGATGCTGTACTCGTCGCTCAACAGCGACACGAACATCATCAACCTCATGCGCATCTGGACCCCGGGCGGCACCGAAGAGGTCTCCGTCCCCGAGGCGCAGCGCGTGTACTTCCAGAACCCCCTCACGGGCCTCACGTACATCGCTCGCAAGTACGGCACCGACCCGGCCCTCACCGCCATCCGCGGCGGCACGGCCGTCGACGGCGGCGTCGCCTCGCGCATGCTCGCGCACGCCAACGCGCTCCTCGTCGACGCGTACCTGACCGACGGCAACAACCCCGACGGCACGCCGCACCTGCTGCTCGACACCAACGGCCGCCCGCGCGCCCGCAACACGATGAGCCCCCAGGCGCAGGCCCGCGCAGAGCGCGCCTTCACCTACTACGTCGGCCTCATCGACGCGATGCGCAACATCAGCCGCTACCTCGGGTACGGTCACCTGTGACCTGACCCTCCGCGCTCCGCACGAGGCATCGCACCACGCGCTGCCTCGGCGGAGGGCGCTCCCTCCGCCTCGACGCTCCGCAAGCGACACCTCCCCGACAGCACCATCGCAGAAGAGACGACGCCGCAGAGCGCGAGCGCGCGTCTGCGTTGACATCATCGATCGTGAGCTTCTGAAGCGGCGCAGATCGCGCGAGGTGAGAGGCGATGCCGCGATCAGCCCGCGGTCGGGGCCTTGGGCTGCCGCTTCGCCTTGGGCCTCTCGGCCTTGGGCTTCTCGGCCTTGGGCTTCTCGGCCTTGGGCTTCTCGGCCTTCGCGGCGCGCTTCGCCTTCGACCTCGTCGCCCCGGACTCGTCCGCGGGCTTCGGGGCGCGCTTCTTCAGCGCGCGCGGCGGGAGCAGCTCCTGATCGGAGTCGACCTTGCGCGCCATGAACACGGCGGCGTCGAGCTTCTGAAAGTGCCGCGCGCGGTAGAAGTGCAGCGCGCGCTTGTTGTTCTCGGCGACCTCGAGCACGAGGTGGGTGCAGCCCCGCACGCGGGCGAGGTGCTCGAGCTGCTCGAGCAGAAAGCTCCCCACGCCGCGGCCCTGATACTCGGGGTGAACCGCGAGCTCCTCGACGAACATCGGGCGCATGCCGCGACGCGTGAAGAAGTTCTCGTTCATCCAGTTGTCGGAGCCCGTGATCTCGAACGCGCACTCGGCGTATCCGACGATTTCAGCTTCACCTTCGCCGCCCGCTTCGAAGAGGAGCTGCTCGACGCCCTCCTCCTCGTAGACCTCGAGGAAGCGCCGCTTCGAACGCGGCCGCTGGTACTCGACCGTCTCGCGGTTCACCGCGCGGAAGCACAGCTTCAGGAACTCCCAGGCGCGGTTCAGGTCGCGGCGGTGGATCCGTCGCACGACGACCTGGCCGTCACCGCGCGGCTGCTCCGCGGGCTTCTTCTTCGATGTCGAAGCGTCTTCTCCGTCACTCATCGGGGCGCGGACTATACCTTCGCGCGCGGGCCCCTGTCGCGTATGCTCCGCGCGCCGTGAGCGACGCTACAAACACCCCCGCGACGACGCCCCTCCGCGACGCCCTCCGCCGCGCCCGCGACGCGCAGCGAAGCCTCGGGCTCTCGTCGACGCACCAGCGCGACGAGGCCCTCGACGCCATCGCCCGACGCCTCGAAATGGCGCGCCCCGCGGTGCTCCGCGCCAACGCGCAGGACGTCGCCAGGGCCACCGCGCTCTCGCCCGCCATGCGAGACCGGCTCACCCTCACCGACGCCCGCTACGACGCGCTCGTCTCCGCCGTGAGAGAGCTCCGCGCGCTCCCCGATCCGCTCGGTGAGGAGCGCCTCGTGGCCGAGCGTCCCAACGGGCTCAAGGTCTACCGCCGTCGCATCGCGCTCGGGCTCATCGCGGTCATCTACGAGGCCCGCCCCAACGTCACCGTCGAGGCCGCGTGCATCGCCCTCCGCGCGGGCAACGCCATCGCGCTCCGCGGCGGCTCCGAGGCGATCGCGACCAACGTGGCGCTCGTCGAGGCCGTGCGCGCGGGCGTCGCCGACGCCGAGCTCGCCCCCGAGGTGGTGCTCTTCATCGAAGACACCGCGAGGGAGCGCGTCGCCGAGCTCCTCGGCGCGTCGGGCCTCGTCGACCTCGCGATCCCGCGCGGCGGTCCGAGCCTCATGGAGTTCGTCGACGACCACGCGCGCGTGCCCGTGATCCGTCACGGCGCGGGCGTGTGCCACGTGTACGTCGACCACGCGGCCGACCTCTCGATGGCTTCGAACATCGCCTTCAATGCCAAGGTGCACCGCCCCGGCGTGTGCAACGCGATGGAGACCCTGCTCGTCCACGTCGACGCCGCGCAGTCGCTCCTCCCGACGCTCGGTCGTCGCTACGTCGAAGCCGGCGTGACGATCCGCGCAGACGAGCGCGCCAGGGAGTACCTCGCGGCCGCGGGCGTGCCCTGCGAGGCCGCGACGGAGGCCGACTGGGACACCGAGTACCTCTCGCTCACGGCGGCCGTGCGCTGCGTCGACTCGCTCGAAGACGCGCTCGCGCACGTCGCGAAGCACGGCACGGGTCACACCGCGGCGATCGTCACGTCGGACCGCGAAGCCGCCGAGCGCTTTCTCGCCGAGGTCGACGCCTCGTGCGTGCTCTGGAACGCCTCGACGCGCTTCAACGACGGCGGCGAGCTCGGCCTCGGCGCCGAGATCGGCATCTCGACCAGCAAGATGCACGCTTTCGGACCGATGTCGCTACGAGAGCTCACCGCGGAGAAGTTCGTCGTGCGAGGGAGCGGACAGGTGAGGCGCTGATTGCGTCTGGGGCCTCGACGTCGATATGCTCGCGCGGGTGTTCCGCATCGGCACGTTCAACGTTCGCGACCTCTTCGACGCCACGCCCCCCCACGTCATCGGACAGCTCGATCGCGACGGGTTCAGCCAGTGGGCGCAGCGCCGCGCGCGTGCCCTCTACCAGCGCAAGCTGGAGTGCGTCGCGAACGTCGTCGCCCGCATGGACGCGGACATCATCGCGTTTCAAGAGGTCGAAGGGGCCCACGTGCTCGACGCCGTGCGCGCGCAGCTCGGCCCCGAGTTCGACTTTCAACCCGCCGTCGCGGGGCGCGCCGACAACCGCGGCATCGCGTGCGGCCTCCTCTCTCGCTTCCCCATCACGAGCGTCGAGACGCACGGCGCGGGAGAGCTTCCGTTCCCGGCCTTCGCCGAGGGTGACCCGAGGCCCTTCGCGGGTCGCCTGGAGTCTCGACGCGGCGTGCTCGAAGTCACGGTGGCCCTCCCCGATGGCTCGGCGCTCACGCTGCTGGTGATCCACCTCAAGTCTCCGCGGCCCATCCCCCGCGTCGACGCTGCGGGCGCCGACCTCGGCGAAGACGGTCACTACGCCGCCGCCGAGGGCGCCGCGCGCGCCGCCGTGGTGCGCATGGCCGAAGCCCTTCAGCTCCGATCGCGCGTCGAGGCGCGGCTGCTCCGTGACGGCCGCGCGCAGCTCGCGGTGCTCGGCGATTTCAACGACGGCCCCGAGTCGCTCTCGGTGCGCACCGTGGCGGGCGAGCTCGCGGAGCCGCCGCGCGGGCGCAGCGCCGACATCGACGCGGCCTCGGCCCTCGACGCGGGCGTGCTGCACCACTGCGCGCGCGGCGTCGCGGTCGACGCGAGGCACACGATCATCCACCGCGGCGTGCGGCAGCAGATCGATCACATCCTCGTGAGCCGCAGCCTCTGGCGACGGTTCAGGAGCGCGCGGGTGTTGAACGAGGAGCTCCGTGAGGGCGGCGGAGACGGGCGCGAAGACGTCGAGTCAGACCACGCCGCCGTCGTGGCCTCGTTCGCGTAACGCTGTCAGTACCCGTAGGCGTCCATCGCCGAAGAGTTGTTCTGGAGCGCCGCGGCGCGCGCGCGTGCGGGCCTCGAAGCGGCGGGTGCCTGCGCGGCCGACGAGGCAGCGGCGCGTCCGCTCGAGAGCCCCGCGGCCTGGCGCGTGAGGTTGCCCTGCACGACCTCGTCGGAGAAGTGATACTGCCGCTGCGCCGCTTCGAGACGGGTCTGCGCCTGCTGGAGCTCCTGCTCGGCGCGCTCGGCCTGACCCTCGTTGAGCATGCGCGTCGCGCGGATCTGAGACTGCGCGGCCTCGTAGCTCACCACCATCGCCTGCACGCGCTCCTGGACGCTCTGCGCGGGCGCCGCGGCGTCGCGGGTGAGCTCGTAGCGCATCGCCACGGGCGCGCCCTCGCGCGAAGTCCCCGCGCCGGGCTCCTGCCAGATGAGGCGCGCCTGACCGAACTCCCGCGCGCCGTCGCCCGTGGTCGGAATGCGCGCGCGGAGGAGCACCTCGCGGTGCTGCGAGGCGTAGAGGCTACCGAGGGGCACGCGCACCGTCGCGCCGCGGCGGTCGATGCGCACTGCGTCGGTCCCTTCGACGGCGACGCCGTCGGCGGGCGTGAACTCGATGAAGACGTTGGCCGCGACCGTGTCGCCCAGAAGCTCCAGCTCGTTGTGGAGGATCGACGCCATCTGCTGCGGCTCTTCGAGGTGATAGAGCCGCCCCGCGCTGCGAACGGCCATCGCGTTGAGCATGCTCTCGTCGTAGTCGAGCCCGACGCCGATCGCGGTCACCTGCGTGCCGTGCTCGGTCGCCTGCGCGGCCACGTCGCCGATGGAGTTCGCGTCGGTGTCGCCCACCGTGGCGCGTCCGTCGGAGATCATCACGATGCGTCGCACGGGGTGTGTCGCGGGGGCGCGGTCGGTGGCGAGGCGTCCCGCGAGGAGGCCGTCGTGGAGGTTGGTTCCGCCCGACGCGTAGAGGCCCTGCACGCGCTGGAGGAGCACCGCGCGCGTCGCGGAGCTCACGGGCGTCGGCGGCGCGAGCTCGGTGACGTCGGTGTTGAACGAGTAGACCGAGACGATGTCGCCGTCGGTGAGCCCGTCGAGAAAGCTCGCCGCGGCCATGCGCGCGTTCACGATCTTCGAGCCGCTCATGGAGCCCGACGTGTCGATGACGAGCGCGACGTCGAGGGGCGGGCGCTGCGCCGCCGTGGCGACGGTGGGCGTGTCGACCCAGAAGCCCACCCAGGTGGTGCCGTCGCTGTTCTGCATCACGCGGGTCTGCACGGGCGCCGCGTGGAGCCAGCCCCCGGCCTCGGTGACCGAGCCGGCGACGACGGCGTGGTGCGACGCCACGGAGGCGACCTGCACGGTGCGAACGGTCTGTGACGAGGCGCACGCGGCGAAGAGGAAGGGCACGAGGCCGAGGGCGATGCGGTTCATGGTGGGGTGCTCCGTGAGTGCGCGGTGGACGCGACGGGATGGGGCTCTGAAGACGCGGGTGCACAGGCGAAAGTTCTGATGTCGGGTCCCGCAATCTCGGGGAACGGTCGACCCGCTCCCCTGCGCCAATTCCTCGCTACTCGCGCCTCGAAGCGCGATTCGCTTCAGTCCCCGGCGCAACGGCTTCGACGGCCTCCGCGGATGCCAGCTCCGCCTCGAACGCGGCACCACCGACGACGCGCACGCCCGAGAGGAACGCGCCCTCCTTCTCGTCGATGAGGTCGGCGGCGTGGCTGAGCAGGCGCGCGTGAAAGATCGAGACGCCCGCGTAGAAGGCCACCGCCGCGGCGAACCCCACCACGCCGAGCGCGTCGTTCGATTGACCCTCGCGGAAGAGCGTCGGGAGCTGCGTGGCCGCTGCGATTCCACAGATCGCTAGCACCACCGCGTTGAGCGTCCGCGCGAAGGTCGCCGCGCTGCGCGCCCTCGCAGGCGCGTCGGGGTCTCCCCGCAACAGCGGAGCGCCGAGAAAGAACAGCCTCCACGCGAGCACGAGCCCCGGGATCGACACGGCGCCGATGCCCGCCGCGAGGAGCCCCACGAGCCCCGCGAGGAGCCCCGGCACGAACATCGTCCCGAGGATCCAGCTCCCCATCGCGGCGACGTGCACCACACGCGGAGGTCCCGAGTCCGAGAAGCGCGGAACCTCGGTGTCGCGATACGACCCTCCGCCCACGTGCTGCGTGCCGATCTGATGGGGCTGCCAGCGGCGCTCGGCGTAGGGCAGCGTCGTGAGCCACATCGTCGTCGGCACCCCGACGAAGAGCCCCACCATCACCAGCAGCACCAGAATGATCATCCGCGGTGCCGCTACGATACGCCACGAGCGCGTCGCGGCGCGGATCACCCGCGGTGTATCTTCGCCCCCATGTCACGCAGCTCCATCGCCCTGCTGGTCGGCCTCCTCGCGCTCATCCCCGCGGCCTCGCCGATGGCCGGTCCGCTCACGCAGACGCGCCGCCCGCTCCTCGCGCAGCGGGGGACGCGCTCGTGCAACACCGACGCAGACTGCGCGAGCATCCGCGTGCCGCCCCCGCGCGCGTGTCCGCACGGCGGGACGATGGTGGCGACGGCCTGCTGTCGAATGAACTACTGCGGGATCTGCTGGAGCGACTGCCCGCCCGCGCGCTGAGAGAGCGCTGTCACGCCTCGGGCTGGTAGACGCAGAGCGGATCGCTCGCCATGAGCTCGCCCGTGGCGGCCCAGGCGCGCGCCCTCGATCCGCCGCAGAGGTGGCGGTACTCGCAGCGCCCGCAGCGGCCCTGGAGGTTGTCCATCACGCGCAGGGCGACTGCGCCCGGCGACGATCGGTAGATCTCGGGCAGGGGCGTCTCTCGCACGCTCCCGAGCTTCGGCGCGGGGAGAAAGCCCGCGGGGTAGACCTCTCCGTGGTGGTTCACGAAGACGATCCCCGAGCCGTCGCGGATGCCGAAGCCCATCATCCGACCGCGGCGCTCGATCTCTTCGAGGGAGGTCCCCTCGGCGAGCTTCCGCTGCATCCAGTAGCGGCGATAGTGCGGCGCCTCGACGGTGCTCATGTGAAAGGGCGCGTGCTGCGCGTGGTCGTAGACCCACGCGAAGAGCTCCTCGATCTGCTGCGCAGAGGGGCTGCCGAGCATGAGCCCGCGGCCCACGGGGATGAGCACGAAGAGGCTCCACCGTCGCACGGGCGGCGCGCACTTCGTCTTGAGCAGTTCGAACATCTCGGGCACGAGCGCGAGCGTGTCGCGCGTCACCGTGCTGTTGATCTGCACGGGCATCCCCGCGTCGCGGGCCCATCCGAGCGCGCGCAGCGACATCTCGAAGGTCCCCTCGACCTGGCGGAATCCGTCGTGCGTGGCAGCGCTCGGTCCGTCGAGGCTCATCCCCATCGTGGCGACGCCCGCGGCCTTGAACTTGTGCACGACCTCTTCGGTGAGCAGCGGCGTCACCGCGGGCGTGATCGCGATGGGCAGCCCGATGGAGCGCCCGTACGCGATGAGTTCGAACACGTCGGGCCGCTTGAGCGGATCGCCCCCCGTGAGAATGAGATGGCTCCCCATCGACTTCACGTCGCGCATGAGCGCGAAGCCCTCTTCGGTGCTCAGCTCGAGCGGGTCGCGCTGCGCGATGGAGTCCGCGCGACAGTGGCGGCACGCGAGGTTGCAGGCGACGGTCATCTCCCAGTACACGTTGACCGGGGCGTCACCGTAGGTGAACGACGGGAAGTACGCGGGTTTCATCGGCCGCCCACTATTCACGGAGCGGGCCGCTCGCGAAACACCCTCGTGCAGGGGCTTTTCGATCGCGAGCGATCGGCTTGCGCGATCGGTTTGCGCGGTCAGAAGTAGTAGCGGACGTTGACGGCAGCGGCGATGTCGATGCCGAGGTACGCGCCGATGCTTGAGTCGAGGAGGTACAGCCTCGGGATCGCTTCGAGCGTGACGTCGAGGGGAAACTTGAACTGGAGCGCGAGGCCGATGGGCATCTCGGCTTCGAGGAAGAAGGCTCCGTCCTCGGGGTGCTTGCCGTCGGGGCGGCTGTAGAGCCCGTTGACGACGCCGAGGTTGAGGCCGGGCCCGAGGTACCACCGCAGGTCGAGGGCGGCCGACGAGGTGATGCGCGGCATCCAGAAGAGAAAGTCTGCCCGCGCGCCGAAGTAGCCGTGGGCGTTGCGGTAGCTCCACGTGAGGTCGACCTGAATGGAGTTCAGGTTGCTGATGAACGCGTTGAGTCCGAGGCCGACGTTGGGCCAGCCGAACACGAGCCCGAGGCCCACGTTGCGGCCGCGTCCGATCTGCGAGACCTGCGCGCCCGCCAGCGAGGGAGCCGCCACCGCCGCGGCCACGACGAGCGCCGAGAGGATGCCTGTGTGCCTTGCCATGCGTCGCATCTCAACCCGTCGGCGAGGCCGCGGGCAAGCGCGAACGCGCTCAGCGATCGGCCGTGACGTCGACGGTCACGTCGGACGCCGCGTCGCCGAACGCGTCAGCGGGCGCAGCGTCGCCGTACGCGTCGACGGCGTCATCGGAGGCTGCGTCGGAAGAGACGTCGGGTGACACGTCGAGCGCGGCGTCTGCGGGGTCGCGGATCGTCACGCAGCGACCGTCCGACGAGCACTGACCCGAGCGCGGAGGGAGGCATCGCGTGGTGGGGCAGGGGAGCATGCCGCTGCAACCCATCCGATCGGCGTTCGCGCGCAGCGCTTCGAGGGCGCGGAGCTGCTCGGGCGGCGCCGCGACGAAGACCTCGCAGGCGCAGCAGAGGGTCTCGCACACGCGCGCGCCGCACTCGGCCGCGGCGGCGCAGGTCGAGGCGATGCGCACGGCGGCGGCGTACTGCTCGGCGAGCTCGCTGCACGGCGTGACGGGCGTGTCGGTGAGGAGCGGCAGGTCGAGCGAGGCGTCGGGGCGCGGCACGTCGGCGGCGGGCGCGTCCTGCGCGGGGCCGTCGATGGCGACCGCGTCGAAGACCGTGACGTCGACGGGCGAGGCCGCGTCGGAGACGTCTTGCGCGACGTCGCCCGCGCCCTGATCGCGCGGGTCGATCACGGCGTCGCGCACGTCGAAGCGCACGTCGGGAGACTGCGGGCTGTCGCCGCTACACGCCGTGAGGAGCGCTGCGGTCAAGATCGAGGCGCGAAGCATGGGGCCGACGATACCCTACGAGGGGCTCATCGCGCAGGGTCGCTCTTCGCTTCGAGCACCTCGACGCGACCGTCTTCGATGACGGGGTTCACGAGGAGCTTCTCGACGGCGGTGCGCAGCGCGGCGTCCGCGTCGCCCTGCGCGTCGTCGAGCTCGAGCTCGATGAGCTTGCCCACGCGGACCTCGCGCACGCCCGCCACGCCGAGGCTCAGGAGCCCCTTTCGAACGGCCTCGCCCTGCGGGTCGAGCACCTCACGCTTCAAGGTCACGAACACACGAGCACGCATCGGAGTCTCCCTCTTGGTCAGGTGGTGCCGAGCCCGAGCGCCGCGCGGATGCGAGGGAGCGGGGGGCGGAGGTCAGCGACGAAGGCCCGGCCGGTGATGCGTTCGAACGCGTCGACGTAGCGCCGCGCCGCCTCGACGCGCACCTCGTCGGTGAGCGTGGGAACGGGCCCTTCGCCCGTGAATCCCTGCGCCGCGAGCCAACGGCGCACGTACTCCTTGTCGAGGCTCTCGGGCTCCTCACCGCGCGCGTGGCGCTCGGGGTACGAGGGCGCGAGCCAGAAGCGCGACGAGTCGGGCGTGTGCATCTCGTCCATCACGACGATGCCTCCGCCGAGCGACGCGGGGAGCCTGCCGAATTCGTACTTCGTGTCGACGAGGATGAGGCCCTGCTTCGCGCAGTGACGCACGCCGTCGGCGAAGAGCGCGAGGGCCATCGCGCTCACCTCGTCGAGGTCTCTGCGTGAGACGACCCCGAGCGCGACGAGCTCATCGGCCGACACGCTCACGTCGTGTCCGCCCTTCTCGGCCTTGGTGCTCGGCGTCACGATCGCGCGCGGGAGCGGGTCGTTCTTGCGCAGGCCGTCGGGCAGCGCGTGGCCGCAGAAGACGCGCTCGCCGCGGGCGTAGGCCGTCCACACGGAGGTGCTCGTGACGCCCGTGAGGTACGAGCGCACGACGACCTCGACGGGCAGCGGCGTGCACTCGTGGGCGATCATCACGTTGGGGTCGGGCGCCGAGATGAGGTGGTTGGGCGCGATGCCTCGCGTGCGCTCGAACCAGAACACCGCGAGCTCCGAGAGCACCTGGCCCTTGAGGGGAATGGTGCCGAGCACGCGGTCGAAGGCCGAGATGCGGTCGGTGGTGACGAGCACCCGGCGCCCGTCGGCGAGGGAGTAGTTGTCGCGCACCTTGCCCTGGTAGCGCGCGCCTTCGAGGGGCAGCGTCGCGTCGTCGAGGGGGTGCGCGAGGGCCGCGCGGAGTGTGGCTTCGTCGATCACGTCTGCACCGCCGTCTCTATGCCGATTCCGTGGAGGAGGCAACGCTCGCGAGCGCGCGGTCGATGAGCGCGTCGGCGTGCCTCAGCGCGTGGGTGAGGTCGAAGCACGCGGCGATTTCGTCGGCGTCGAGCCGCGCGCGGATGTCTTCGTCGCCCGCGAGGAGCTCGGCGAAGGTCCCCTCAGAGCGCCACGCGCGCATGGCGTTTCGCTGCACGAGCACGTACGCCTCCTGGCGCCCGAGCCCTTTGCCCACGAGCGAGAGGAGCACCGCCTCAGAGGCCCACAGCCCGTGCGTGTGCTCGAGGTTCTCTCGCATGCGCGTGGGGTACGCGACGAGGCCGTCGACGAGGCGCGTGGCGCGCTCGAGCATGAAGCCCAGGGTGGTCGTCGCGTCGGGCGCGATCATGCGTTCGGCCGACGAGTGCGAGATGTCTCGCTCGTGCCAGAGGGCCGTATTTTCAAGGGCTGCGGAGGCGTACGCGCGCACCATGCGGGCGAGGCCGCAGAGGTTCTCCGAGAGGATCGGGTTGCGCTTGTGCGGCATCGCGCTCGAGCCCTTCTGGCCCGCGGTGAAGGGCTCCTCGGCCTCGAGCACCTCGGTGCGCTGCCAGTGACGGACCTGCACGGCGAAGCGCTCGACGGCGCCCGCCACCACGGCGAGGTGCGAGAAATACGCGGCGTGACGGTCGCGCGGAACCACCTGCGTAGGCACGGTCTCGGCGCGAAGTCCGAGCGAGGCGAGCGCGCGCGCTTCGAACGCAGGGGTGAGGTGCGCGAAGGTCCCGACGGCGCCCGAGAGCGTGCCGACGGCGATCTCTTCGCGCGCGGTGGCGAGCCGTACGCGGCAGCGACCGAGCTCCGCGAGGTGACCCGCCAGGGCGAGGCCGAAGGTCGTGGGCTCCGCGTGGATGCCGTGCGAGCGACCGATGATGGCCGTGCTGCGGTGCTCTTCCACGCGGCGACGGAAGGCCGCGATGAGCCCGTCGAGGCGCGTGATGCAGAGGTCCGTCGCGTCGCGGAGCAGCATCGCGAGCGAGGTGTCGAGCACGTCGCTCGAGGTCATTCCCCGGTGGAGCCAGCGCGCGGGCTCGCCCGCGAGCTCTTCGACGTGGGTGAGAAAGGCGATGACGTCGTGGCGGGTCTGGGCCTCGATGGCCTCGATGCGCTCGGGGTCGAGGGTGATCTTCTTCGCGCGGATCGCGTCGGCGGTGCCGACGGGGACGAGCCCTTCGGTCTCCATCGAGGCGCAGGCGGCGAGCTCGACCTGGAGCCACGCGTCGTAGCGCCGGTCAGGCGACCACAGGGCGGCGAAATCCTTCGGCGTGTATCGCGGGATCATCGGAGGGCGCGGAGGATATCGACGCCCGCGCGCGCTGTCACAGAACGCGCATCAACGACCGCGCGACCTCGCCGGGGCGAAACCAGTCGAAGGCGTTGTCGCGCGTGAAATTCGTGAACGCGATGTTGATGCTGAGCGAGAGGGCCCGCACGTGGTGCCACCAGCCCGCGGGGATGAAGAGCATCTCGCCGGGCGCGAGGGTGACGGTCTTCACGAGCGCCGAGGTCTCGTCGCGCTCGGGGTCGAGGGTGTTGTAGACGCCGCGCATGGAGTGAAAGAGCGCGGTCTCCCACGGCGCCACGAGCTTGAAGCGCTTCTGACCGTAGACCTGCGCGAAGAGGATGTTCGCGGTGTCGTGGTGCATCGGCGTGACGGTGCCGCCGGGGCCGATCCAGAGGGCGACGCTGCCCTTGTAGCGCGCGGTGTCGAGCACGGCGGTGTCGACGGCGACGTCGTCGTAGAGACGCTGGAGCGCGGGGCGATCCATGTTGCGGTTGTTGGCGACGAGGTAGAGGTCGTTGGACTCTCCCGCGGCGACGACCTGATCGACGAAGTCACCGAGTCGCACGGGGCGGCTGTGCTTCGGGGTGTTCATGTCGTAGTCGGGGTCGCCCTCGCGACCGAAGGCGGCGAGCACCTCGACGTCGCCGAAGTGCTCCTTGAAGTACGCGGGGGTCCAGCGCGAGAGCGCGTCCCAGCGGGTGACGACGTCGGTGAGCACGACGGGTGTGCTCGTGGCGTA
The DNA here is from genome assembly GCA_052035985.1 of Myxococcota bacterium. Taxonomy (GTDB): domain Bacteria; phylum Myxococcota_A; class Polyangia; order Polyangiales; genus CAISKJ01. The sequence continues at coordinate 66,463 of JBPOHC010000243.1, forward strand.
GTAGCGCGTGAAGAACTCGTCGGCCGTGAGCCCGCGCACGCGCTCGATGGAGGTCGCGTCGGTGGCGGTGCGCGCGTGCTGTCGATGGAGCCTCGCGACGAGCTCGAGCCGGCGAGACTGCGCGACGAAGCGGAGCGCTGCGGAGAACGTCGGCGACGCGGTGATCTCGGCGACGCGGGCGGCGGCCTCGACGACATCGACGCCCTGCGCGACGAGCGCGGAGACGACGGTCTGGGGAGCGTTTCCCGCGAGGAGGTTCTCGGCGGCCCAGACGCGCCACTCGCGCGAGAGGGTGTCGTCGGCGCGGCGCGCGACGCGATGCGCGGGCCCTGCGTTCCTGGGCTTTCGGTGGATCATGGCGGTTGCGGGGGATTCAGGGGGTGGGGGACGAAATCAGAAGCCGCCGTCGGGCGGCGGCGGAGGCATCGGCGGAACGATCCCCGCGTCGCGTGGCGGCGGGGGCATCGGCGGGAGCACGTCGGGCGGCGGCATCGGCGTGGCGGCGTCGGGCGGCGGCGGCGGCATCGGCGGCGGCATCGGGGGAAGCACATCGGGCCGCGGCATGGGTGTGACGTCGCAGCCAGCATCGACGGGCGGCGGCATCGGCGGGAGCACGTCGGGCGGCGGCATCGGCGGGAGCACGTCGGGCGGCGGCATCGGCGGGAGCACGTCGGGCGGCGGCATCTGCGGCGCCCGCGGCGGGGGCGGCGGGGTGGTGGGGTCG